>CAZONQ010000012.1:0-30767 GCA_964581125.1 uncultured Ornithinimicrobium sp. | reverse complement strand
GGCGGCAGCGGCCTCCTCCGCCGCACGCTCGGCGGCAGCGGCCTCCTCCGCCGCACGCTCGGCGGCAGCGGCCTCCTCCGCCGCACGCTCGGCGGCGGCGCGCTCCTCGGCCTCCCTGGCGGCCTTGCGCTCGGCCGCCTCCTTCTTCTTCTGCTTGGCGATCGCCCTGGAGGCGTCCCGGACGGCCTCGGCGCCCGAGCTGCTCAGGTCCGTGGAGAGCGAGAGCGCCGCGGCGCCCTGGTTGCTCCGCAGCGTGCGCACCTTGGAGAAGGTGTCGACGGCCTTGGTGCCGGTCACGGCGGTCAGCGTCGAGACCGCCTCGGCGGCCAGGGCGGGGTCGACCTGCCCGACGCCGGCCTCCGTGGCCTCGGCGGGCTCGGTGGGGGCCGACACCGTCGACGCCGCATAGGTGGCCACGGCGAGGGCACCGGCGGCGATGCCGGCGGTGACGGCGCTGGCGGGGCCGCCGGCTCGGCTCTTGCGGTGGCGGCCTCGGGTGGCGCGCACGCGCTCGGGGGCGTGAGTGTTCACAGGGACATACCTATCGTCGGGTCCGGTCGCACCGCCGCGGGGATCGAGGTCGGGACACCTCGTCACGGGCCCCGGGGGGACTGGCGGCGTTACCGAATCGTGATCTAGCCCGACCACGGTGCCCTCCCGCGCACGCGGGAGTCAAACCTCAGCGACCGGTTGTGACGAACGTCACCCCCTGTGCGGCGCCACGGCAGCACCTCGGGCCCCAGCCGCCACACGTCTCCCGGCCGAGGGGCTCAGGGGAGCTCGCCGCCACCCTCGAGCAGCTCGGTCACCAGGGCCGCGATCGGGCTGCGTTCGCTGCGGGTGAGGGTGACGTGGGCGAAGAGCGGGTGCCCCTTGAGCGCCTCGATGACCGCGGCGACGCCGTCGTGCCGGCCGACCCTCAGGTTGTCCCGCTGGGCGACGTCGTGGGTGAGCACGACCCTGGAGCTCTGGCCGATCCTGGAGAGCACGGTGAGCAGCACGTTGCGCTCCAGGGACTGCGCCTCGTCGACGATGACGAAGGCGTCGTGCAGCGACCGGCCGCGGATGTGGGTCAGCGGGAGCACCTCGATCATCTCCCGGTCGAGGATCTCCTCCACGACCTCCCTGGAGACGACCGCGCCGAGGGTGTCGAAGACCGCCTGCGCCCACGGGCCCATCTTGTCGTTCTCGGTGCCGGGCAGGTAGCCCAGCTCCTGGCCGCCGACGGCGTAGAGGGGGCGGAAGACGACCACCTTGCGGTGCTGGCGGCGCTCCATCACCGCCTCCAGGCCCGCGCACAGCGCGAGCGCGCTCTTGCCGGTGCCGGCACGCCCGCCCAGGCTGACGATGCCCACGTCAGGGTCGAGCAGCAGGTCGAGGGCGATCCGCTGCTCCGCGGAGCGCCCGTGGAGGCCGAAGGCGTCGCGGTCGCCGCGGACCAGGCGGACGGCGCCGTCGGGCGCGACCCGCGCGAGCGCGCTCCCGGTCGGGCCGAGCACGGTCAGGCCGGTGTGGACCGGCAGGTCCAGCGCGCCCGGGTGCTCGACGCGCCCCTCCTCGTAGAGGGCGTGCATCTGGTCGTCGTCGACCTCGAGCTCGGCCATGCCGGTCCAGCCGCTGTCGACGGCGAGCTCGGCGCGGTACTCCTGCGCGTCGAGCCCGACGGCCGAGGCCTTGATCCGCATCGGCAGGTCCTTGCTCACCACCGTCACGTCCTGCCCCTCGGCGGCGAGGTTGGCCGCGACGGCGAGGATGCGGCTGTCGTTGTCGCCCAGCCGGAAGCCCGCGGGCAGCGCCGCCTGGTCGCTGTGGTTGAGCTCGACGCGCAGCGTGCCGCCCCGCTCCCCCACGGGCACCTGCTCGCTCAGCGTGCCGTGCTCGACCCGCAGCTCGTCCAGCATCCGGAGCGCCTGCCGGGCGAAGTAGCCGAGCTCCGGGTGGTGCCGCTTGGCCTCCAGCTCGGTGACGACGACCACCGGCAGCACGACCTCGTGCTCGGCGAAGCGCAGCAGCGCGCGCGGGTCCGACAGCAGGACGCTGGTGTCCAGCACGTAGGTCTTGACCCCGGAGTCCGGCACGACGTCGAGGGGCGGCTGCGCGGTGTCGGGCGTGCGCGTCCTGGCGGCTGGGGTGGGCGTGGTGGTCATGTCGACTCCCTGGAGGACGCGCGCGGGCGCTACACGTCTCGTCGGTAGGTGGACCGGGACCGGGCCCGCGCCACGGTGGCGCAGTGCCGGTGCCGGCCCTCCGCCTCGAGCGTCAGCTCCATGGTGGGCCTCCCGGGACCGGGACGGGGCGTCCAGGTCCTGCTCCCGACGGTATGCCGTCCGCCCTCCGTGACGAGGCACCCTCGCCGCGCGTGTCGGTGAAGGGTGGGTGAACGGGCGGTCAGAGCACCTTGGAGAGGAAGGACTGCGTCCTGCGGTGCTGCGGGTTGCCGAGCACCTCTACGGGGTCGCCCTCCTCGACGATGACGCCGCCGTCCATGAAGACGAGCTTGTCGCCGACCTCCCGGGCGAAGCCCATCTCGTGGGTGACGACCATCATCGTCATCCCGTCGGCGGCCAGCGACTTCATCACGTCGAGGACGTCGCCGACCAGCTCGGGGTCGAGCGCCGAGGTCGGCTCGTCGAAGAGCATCATGTCCGGGTCCATCGACAGCGCCCGGGCGATCGCCACGCGCTGCTGCTGCCCGCCCGAGAGGTGCGCCGGGTAGGCACCCTCCTTGTCGGCCAGCCCGACCCGGGCCAGGTTGTCGCGGGCGATCTGCTCCGCCTCGGCCTTGCCGCGCCGCTTCACCCGCTGCTGGGCGATCGTGAGGTTGCGCAGCACGGTCATGTGCGGGAAGAGGTTGAACTGCTGGAAGACCATGCCGATCCGCGAGCGGACCTTGTCCAGCTCGGTGTCGGGGTCGGTGATGTCGATCCCCTCGACGAGGATCTGGCCCGAGCTGGGCTCCTCGAGCCGGTTGACGCACCGCAGCAGCGTGGACTTGCCCGAGCCCGACGGGCCGATGACGCACACCACCTGACCCTTGTCCACGTGGAAGTCGATGCCCTTGAGCACCTCGTTGTCGCCGTAGCTCTTGTGCAGCTGGCGCACCTGGATCGCGGGTGCGGAGGCGTCGATCTCCTGGTCGGGGTGCAGCTCGTCCATCAACGGCTCCTCTTCTGCTTGCGCTCCATCCAGGCCACCAGCTGCGTGAGCGGGAGCGTGATGACGAGGTAGAGCAGCGCGGCGAAGACCAGGCTGGTCGCCGTCCCCGCGGACGGCCCGCTGGCCATGAAGTCCCTGGCCATCGTCGTCAGCTCCTTCTGGCTGGCCGCCAGGCCGATGACGAACAGGAGCGAGGTGTCCTTGATGAGGATGACCAGCTCGTTGGTCAGCGGCGGGATGACGATCCGCAGCGCCTGGGGCATGACGATCGAGGCCATCGTCCACGGTGCCGTCATGCCGAGGCTGCGGGCGGCCTCGGTCTGGCCCTTGGGGACCGCCTCGATGCCGGCCCGCAGCGTCTCGGCCATGTAGGCGCCGGAGACCATCATGAGCGCGACCAGGCCGGCTCCGACCGTGCCGCCCGGGGGCCGCCAGCCGAAGGCGATCGGGACGCCCAGACCCATGAAGATGATGACGATCAGCGCCGGCAGGCCGCGGAAGAGCTCGATGTAGGCGGTCGACACCCACCGGAACGGGGCGACCGGCGCGAGCTTCATCAGCACGAGGAAGACGGCGAGCACGAAGCCGCCGACGAAGGCCACGATGGTGTAGAGGATCGTGTTCTTCGCGGCGACGAGCACCATGTCGCGCCAGTTGCCGGTGAAGCCCTCGGTGAGGAAGAAGTTGTGCCCGACGCTCCCCCAGTCGACGAGGAGGAGGAGGGCGACGACCAGGGCCACGAACACCGCATACAGCAGCATCCGGATCGAGCGCTGGCGCTGGCGCCTGGTCATCGCCATCGATGTCTCTCCTCTTCCTCGCCGGGCGGGCGTCAGCCGTCGGTGCTGCCGGCCCCGTCGCCACCCTCGGTGAAGTACTTGTCGTAGAGGGTGTCGTAGTCACCGCTCTCGCGGAGCTCGGCGAGCTGGGTGTTGACCGCCTCGACGAGGGCGGTGTTGCCCTTCTTCATCGCCAGGCCGTAGGTCTCGCCGGTGTCGTACTCCTCGACCACGGTGAACTTGCCGTCGCTCTTGTTGGCGTTGTCCACGTTGACCGGGAGGTCCTGCAGCAGCGCGTCGACCTGCCCGGCCTGGATGGCCTGGAACATCTCGGCGTTGCTCGGGAAGGCGATGATGTCCGCGTCGGCGGCGTTCTCCTTGGTGTAGGCCTCACCGGTCGTGCCCTGCTGGACGCCGACCTTCTTGCCGGCCAGGTCGTCGATGGCCGAGATGTCGCTGCCCTCGGGGACGAGGAGCGACTGGAGGGAGTCGTAGTAGCCGTCGCTGAAGTCGAGGTTCTGCTTGCGGTCGTCGGTGATCGTCATCGCCGAGGCGGCGAGGTCGCACTCGCCGGCGTTGAGCGAGAGACCGGACTGGAGACCGTCGAAGGAGGAGTCCTTGACGGCCAGGTCGAGGCCGAGGCCGTCGGCGATCGACTGGACGATGTCGATGTCGAAGCCGCTGAAGCCGGAGGGGGCCGACTCGTCGAAGTCCTCGAACGGGGGGTAGGGCACGTCGGAGCACACCGTCAGGGTGCCGTCGGTGACCAGGTCGAGGTCTGCCGCGGCGACGTCGCCGGTGCTCCCTCCGGCCTCGCCGCCGTCGTCGGACCCGCACGCGGAGAGGGACAGGACCAGACCCGCTGCTGCGGTGGCCACCCAGAAAGATCGAATGTTCATGTTGGAACTGTATAGGCGCGGCGGCCGCAGCAGGTAACGCCCGCGCCGGTTCAGGTCCCGAACCGGCGTTCGCGCTCGGCGTAGGAGCGCAGCGCCCGGAGGAAGTCGACCTTGCGGAAGTCGGGCCAGTAGGCCTCGCAGAAGTAGAACTCGCTGTGCGCGCTCTGCCAGAGCAGGAAACCGCCCAGCCGCTGCTCCCCCGAGGTGCGGATGACGAGGTCGGGGTCGGGCTGGCCCTTGGTGTAGAGGTGCTCGGCGATGTCCTCGACGGTGACGGTCGAGGACAGCTCCTCCAGGGACGCCCCGCGCGCCGCGGCGTCACGCAGCAGCGAGCGGACGGCGTCGGCGATCTCGCGCCGCCCGCCGTAGCCGATGGCCACGTTGACCACCATGCCGTCCACGGCGGCCGTGCTCGCCGCGGCCTCGCGCAGCCGGTCGGCGGTGGGTCCGGGCAGCAGGTCGAGCGCCCCCACGACGTGCATCTGCCACCGCTGGGCGGCGGCGAGGTCGGCGACGACCTCCTCGATGATCGCCAGGAGCGGCTCGAGCTCGTCCGCGGGCCGGTTGAGGTTGTCGGTGGACAGCAGCCACAGCGTCACGACCTCGATCCCCGACTCCTCGCACCAGCCGAGGAAGGGGGCGATGTTGTCGGCGCCCGCGCGATGACCCTCCGCGGACCCTGCGCCCCGCTCCCGGGCCCACCTGCGGTTGCCGTCGAGCATGACGCCGACGTGCCGGGGCAGCTCCTCCAGCGGCAGCTGCCGGCGCAGGCCACGGGCGTAGGCCCGGTAGACGAGGTCCCGCGGAGTCTGCATGTGCAAAACCTACTGGTCGGCGCTGGGAGATCGCCGGAGGCCGCCGCACCGGGTTACGCGCCCGTAACCTACCGACTAGTAACCTACGCCTCCGTAGGTTACGCTCGTGCCCATGAGCTGGATCCGGGGAGCCGCCGACGCGGCGCACGAGGCCGCCACCACCGCCGGCGAGGCCGTGGACACGCTGGTCGAGCAGGTCAAGCCGCACCTGCGGGGCTGGCTGCACGTGGTCATGGTCCCGGTCAGCCTCGTCGCCTCGGTCGTGCTCGTCGCCCTCGCGCCCGGGACGCTGGAGCGGGTGGCCGCCCTGGCCTTCGGGATCACCGCCGTCCTGCTGTTCGCGACGTCGGCGACCTACCACCGCGGCCGCTGGTCCCCCACGGTCGCCCGGGTCCTCAAGCGCTGGGACCACGCCAACATCTTCCTCATCATCGCCGGCACCTACACGCCCTTCGCGGTGACGCTGCTCCCGCCGGGGCAGGCGCGCACCCTGCTGTGGGTGGTGTGGGCCGGAGCCGTCGCCGGCGTCGTCTTCCGGGTGTTCTGGGTCAGCGCCCCCCGCTGGCTCTACACCGCCGTCTACGTCGCCCTGGGCTGGGTCGCGGTGTTCTACCTGGCGCCCTTCTGGCAGCACGGCGGCCCAGTCATCGTGCTGCTCATCGCGGCCGGCGGAGTGCTCTACACGCTCGGCGCGGTGGTCTACGGCGCCAGGCGGCCCAACCCCTCGCCCCGCTGGTTCGGCTTCCACGAGGTCTTCCACGCGTTCACCGTGGCGGCGTTCGCCACGCACTGGACCGCCGCGCTGCTCGCCCTCCTGGCGGAGCGGGGGGACCTGGCCTCCTGAGGCGGGTCAGCCGATCGGGTCGTCCCGCTCGGGCTCCTCGCCCTCCTGCAGGTCCGCGGACCGGTCGTCCTGCTCGCCCTCCGCCCCGGTCGGCTCGGCACGCTCGGCCGGCTCGGCACGCCCGGCACGCCCGGCACGCTCCCGGCGCACCTGGGCCAGCCGCTCGTCCTCGGCCATGCGCATCCGGCGCAGCCGCCGGGTCATGTCGCGACCGAGGAACCACACCGCGAGCATCAGGCCGAAGAGGACGAGGAAGCCGCCCAGCCCCGCCGTGATCTCCACGCTCGTGCTGTTCACTCCGCGTGCCCCTCTCCCTCGCGCATCTCGTCGCGCGCGTCGGCGTCCGCGTCCTGGGGGCTCGTCGACCGGGCGTCCAGGCCGGGTTCCTCCGGGGGCAGCGGCGGCTGCCCGACGTAGGCGACCACCGGCTCGCCGTCGGCGTCCCGGGCGGGGACGCGACGGCATACCTCGTCCGGGTCGTCGAGCTCGCGGACCCCGGCGAAGAGGTCGTCCTCCGGCATGGTGGCCGGCACGACCGAGCGCGCGAGCTCGAACTCCTCGGTGGGCCACACGCGCTGCTGCATCTCCAGCGGCACGGCGAACCAGTGGCCGTCGGGGTCGACCTGGGTCGCGTGCGCGAGCAGCGCCTGGTCCCGCTGGTGGAAGAAGTCCGCGCACTCCACGTGGGTGTCGAGCCGGCGCCGGGGGCGGCGGCGCAGGTTCTTGAGCCAGTCCGCCCAGGGAGACTCCAGCCCCTCGGCGAGCATCGCCTCGTGCAGCGCGCTGGTCCGCTCCAGCGTCCAGCCGTTGTAGTAGAGCTTGAGGGGCTGCCAGGGCTCGCCCGCGTGGGGGTAGGCCGTGGGGTCGCCGGCGGCGCGCCACGCCGCCATCGTCACCACGTGCGTCATCACGTGGTCGGGGTGCGGGTAGCCGCCGTTCTCGTCGTAGGTCGTCACGACGTGCGGGCGGAACTCGCGGATCACCCGCACCAGCGCCTCGGTGGTCACGTCGAGGGGCTCGAGGGCGAAGCAGCCCTCGGGCAGCGGGGGCAGCGGGTCGCCCTCGGGCAGGCCGGAGTCGACGAAGCCCAGCCAGGTGTGGCTGACCCCGAGGATCTCCGCGGCCCGCGCCATCTCCTCGCGACGGACCCGGGCGATGTCCCGCAGGATGTGCGGGTCGCCCTTGAGCCGCTCGTTGAGGATGTCGCCCCGCTCGCCGCCCGTGCACGAGACCACCCGCACGGAGACACCCTCGGCGACGTACCTCGCCGAGGTGGCCGCGCCCTTGGAGGACTCGTCGTCGGGGTGGGCGTGCACGGCCATCAGGCGCAGGTCCTGCGGCGTCGTCATCTCGCGGCTCCTTCGTGACGGCCGGGGCTCCGGCCGTCCCGGGTCGTGACGGACAATGGGTGGGCCCCGCCGGACCGGCGCGGGCACGACGCCCATCTTCTCACCCGCAGGAAGGACGGCCCGACCGTGACCTCCGCACCCGGCCCGGACGACGCCGCCACCCCGACCGGGGAGCCCGACTGGGACGCGGAGGAGGCCGCCGCCGAGCGCGCGGCCCTGCGCGGCGGGGGGACGGACGTCGCCGCGCGGCGCCGCTGGTGGGCCGTCGGCACCGTGGCGGTGCTCGTCATGTCCGGCCTGGCCGTGTGGTTCGGCATCTCGGCGACGACCGGGCGGGTGCACTGGGTCGACACCGGCTACGAGGTCGTCTCGGACCGGCAGGTCGACGTCCGCTTCGACCTGCGGCGCGACCCGGACCGGGCGGTGGTCTGCGAGCTGGAGGCCCAGGACTTCTCGCACACGGTGGTCGGCCGGACCGAGGTGACGGTCGGCCCGTCCGGGAGCTCGCCGAGCCGGCACGTGCGCAGCGTGGAGACGGCCACGCCGGCGGTCACCGGCTACGTGACGGAGTGCTGGTACGCCGACGAGGGGCCCGGGGACCGCTGACGGGGGGCGCTGACCGAGGGGACCCGCGCACGGCACGAAGCGCCGCCCCGGCCGGAGCCGGGACGGCGCCTCGTGCCGCCGGGAGAGGGTCAGGCCTTGTAGGGCTTGGCCTCGAGCACCTTCACCTCGACCTGCTTGCCGTTGGGGGCCTCGTAGGTCACGGTGCGGCCCGGGGAGGACCCCATGAGGGCCGCGCCGAGCGGCGACTTCTCGCTGTAGACGTCGAGGTCGTCGTCGTCGCTGATGATCTCGCGCGAGCCGAGCAGGAAGGTCTCGGTCTCGCCGAACATCTCGACGGTCACGACCATGCCGGGCTCGACGACGCCGTCGTCGGCCGGGCTGGTGCCGACGATGGCGTTCTGGAGGAGGTGCTGGAGCTGGCGGATGCGGGCCTCCATCTTGCCCTGCTCCTCCTTGGCGGCGTGGTAGCCGCCGTTCTCCTTCAGGTCGCCCTCCTCGCGGGCGGCCTCGATCCGTCGCGAGATGTCCGCGCGGCCCTCGCCCGTGAGCTGCGCCAGCTCGGCGCTCAGGCGGTCGTAGGCGTCCTGCGTCAGGTAGCTCGCGTCCTTGGCGATCTCGGTCACGTCGTCACTCCTCATGTCGTGCGTCGGGCGGTCGGCCCCACTCGGCACCGTCCAAACACAAGGTCCGGGCACCAAATCGCCCGGACCGTGGTTAGAACACCCCATGGTAGTCGGGATCCGGCCCCGAGTCGAGGCCGATCGGGGCGGGGACGCGCGCGGGTCAGCCGCGGTCCACGGCGTAGCCCCGGGCCACGAGCGCCTGCACCACCTCGTCGGAGTGGTCGTGCCCCCGGGTCTCGAGGACCAGCGAGATCGCCACCTCGCTGAGGTCGAGGTCGGGCAGCCGCCGGTGGTGCTGGACCTCCAGGACGTTGCACTGCATCTGCCCCAGCATCGTCAGCACCGCGGCGAGGTGGCCGGGCGCGTCGGGGACCCGGACCTGCATCTTGAGGTAGCGGCCCGCCAGCGTCAGGCCCTGCCGGATGATCCGCAGCAGCAGCAGCGGGTCGATGTTGCCGCCGGAGAGGACGGCGACCACCGGGCCGTCGTAGCGCGCGGCGGCCTCCTGCCCCAGCTCCATGAGGTGCGCGGTCGCGGCGGCCCCCGCCGGCTCGACGACCATCTTGGCCCGCTCGGTGAGGTGGAGGACGGCCCGGGCGATCGCGGCCTCGCCGACCGTCTCCATCCGGTCGACGAGCTCGGCCACCAGCCCGAAGGGGACGTCGCCGGGACGCCCCACGGCGATGCCGTCGGCCATCGTGCTCATGCGCGCCACCGGCACGGGGTGCCCGGCCGCCAGGGAGCCCGGCCACGCCGCGGCCTGCTCCGCCTGCACGCCGACGACGCGCACGTCCGGCCGGCGCGCCCGGACCGCGGTGGCGATCCCGGCCAGCAGGCCGCCGCCGCCCGTCGAGACCACGACCGTGCGCACGTCCGGGACCTGCTCGAGGATCTCCAGCCCGCAGGTGCCCTGACCGGCGACGATGTCCGGGTGGTCGAAGGGCGGGATGAAGACGGCGCCCTGCTCGGCCTCGTGCCGGCGCGCCACCTCGATGCAGTCGTCGAGGGTCGTGCCGGTCTGGACGACGGTGGCACCGTAGCCCCGCGTCGCCGCCAGCTTGGGCATGGAGGCCCCGGTGGGCATGTAGACCGTCGCCTCGATGCCCAGCAGCCGTGCGGCGAGCGCCACCCCCTGGGCGTGGTTGCCGGCGCTGGCGGCGACCACGCCCCGGCTGCGCTCCTCCTCGGACAGCCGCGACATCCGGGTGTAGGCGCCGCGCATCTTGAAGGAGCCGGCGCGCTGGAGGTTCTCGCACTTCAGGTGCACCGGCAGACCGGTGCGGTCCGAGAGCGCCTGGCTGAACTCCATCGGCGTGGGCGTGAGGACGTCGGCCAGGACCTCGCGCGCGGCGAGGACGTCGTCGAGGGTCACGGGGAGCGGGGGCGGCGTCGGCACGCGCCCACGCTATCCCCCGTCGACCAGCCGGGCCGCGACGGCCCGCGCGAGGGCCGGGCGCTCCCGGGCCAGCAGGCCCGCCGCGAAGAGGAGGTATGACGTGTCCACCCTCGTGCTCGCCGCCGCCGGCGGGCGCCAGCCGCCCCCGTGGTCGGCGAGGACCGTCCCCAGCACCCGCTCCGCGTCCGCCGGCGCGGCGTGCCGGAGCACCCCTCCGGAGCCGAGCAGCAGCACGACGTCCTTGAGCGGCCGGGGCGCCTCGCCCGGCGCGGCCGGGCGACCGTGCCGCCGGGCCGCCACCGTCGCGGCCAGCGTGGCGAGGGACAGGTCGTGCGCGTGCTCGGCCGGCGTGCCCGGCAGCCGGCCGGTGTCGTCGTGGACCGCGCGCACCCAGGCGGCGAGCGCCGGGTCCTCCGCCCCGGGCAGCCTCTCGACGGCGGCTCCCTCGACGACGCCGGGCGCGCCCCAGCGCATCCCGAGGTCGCCCTCCACCGTCCGGGCGTGCCAGAGCGTCGCGACGACGTGCTTGCGCAGCGACGCGTCCTCCCCCTGGGGCGTGATGACGGAGTAGACGTCCGTCGTGGCGCCCCCGACGTCGACGACCATCACGTCGCCGCCGACGACCTCGGCGAGCACCTCGACGCCGGCGAGCACCGCGTCCGGGGTCGCGGCGCGGACGAGGGAGGCGAAGCGCGGCCCCCTCGAGAGTCCCTTGCCCCCGATGACGTGCTCGAGGAAGACCTCGCGGATCGCCCGGCGCGCCGGGCCGGGGTCGACCACGCCGATCCGCGGCAGGACGTTGGCGGTGAGCGTGGCGCGCCGCCCCGTCGCGGCGAGCTCCGCCGCGACCTCCTCACGGGCCTCGACGTTGCCCGCGACGACCACGGGGGCGCCGACCCGGGAGCGCGCGAGGCGACGCGCGTTGTGCAGCAGGACCTCGGCATTGCCGCCGTCGGTGCCGCCCACGAGCAGCACCACGTCCGGCCGGGCCGCGCGCAGCTCGGCCACCGCGGCCGTGGTGAGCCGCCCGGCGGCGACGTGGACGACCTTGGCGCCGGCCGACAGGCCGACGCGGTGCCCGGCCTCGGCGGTCACCTCGCGCTCGTAGCCGACGACCGCCAGCCGCAGACCGCCCCCGGCGCTGGAGCACACGAGCACCCGGCCCTCGACGGCCGCCCCGTCGTCGAGGGGGTCGGGCGCGCCCGGGCCGAGCGCACGGCATACCTCCACGACGCCGTCGAGGACGTCCCGACCGGGACCGACGGTGGTGGGCGAGGCGGCCCGCGCGACCAGGCCGCCCCGGTCGTCGACGAGGGCGGCCTTGGTGAACGTCGAGCCGACGTCGACCAGCAGGGTGGTCAACGCGCGAGGAGCACGATGCTGACCACGAGCCCGACCAGCCCGACGACGCCGAGGACGACGCCCCACAGCCGGGTGCGCTGCGCCGAGAGGACCTCCTCGCGGTGCCGCTCCACGCCGAAGCCGAGCTCGGTGCCGATGTCGAGGGACCCGGGCGGGCCGCCGAAGCCCGCCCTCACCCCGGACGCCTCGGCGAGGGCGGCGCGGCCGCGCAGGAAGAGCACGACGCCTGCCACCAGCAGGGCGGTCGAGACGACGAGACTGGTCACCAGCATGGAAGGCAAGGTGCCACAGGGTGGGGGGTGCGCGCCACCGGACACGCACGACGGCCGCGCGCTCCCGCCGCCCCGGGGCGACGCGAGCACGCGGCCGTCGGCACGGCCGGGCCGGTCAGCCGTCGCTGCCGGCGCCGGGCGCGCCCTGCTGGATCTCGTCGGCGGACGGGGCCGAGATGTCCATCGGCTCGCCCCAGTTGTCGGTCGTGATCTCGCTGACGACGCCCTCGAGCTCGAAGGCGACCTTGCGCATGAGGTTGTCCGCGTCGAGCCACACCTCGTAGGTGATCTCGTCGCCCATCAGGGCCGAGGCCGCAGCGGCGTCCTCCCCCGTCTGGCCGGCGGCCTCCAGCGCGGCGGCGCTGTCGACGGTGACCTCGTAGTGGCGCATCGACTGGCCGTCGACGTCGTCCTCGCCGACGTAGACGATCTTGGAGGCACCCTGCTCCCACGCGTCCCAGGTCGAGGTGATGTCGACCTCGTCGAGCTGCGAGGCGGTCTCGCCGAGCTGCTCCTTGGGCACCTGCATGAACTTGCCCTCGTCGGTGACGCCGGGCATCGACATGTAGATCTCGCCGTCGGCGAGGATCATGTGCGCGTCGCCCATGCCGGGCATCGTCATCTCGATGTCGAACGCGGGTGCCCCCCCGGTGAGGTCGGCCTTGCCCCCCATCGTCATCTCCTGGCCGCCCATGTTCATCACCATGTCGAGGGTGTAGCTGGACAGGGTCTCCTCGCCCGGCGACTGGAGCAGCGCCAGGAACTCCTGGACGTCCACCTCCTCGCCCTCGGCGGCCTCGCCGCCGGCGGCCTCGGTCGCGGTCTCCGTCTCCTCCGCGCCGGTGTCGGCGGCGGTCTCCGCGGAGTCCTGGGAGGCTCCGGTCGTCGTGGTGCCGCTCGTCCCGGCCGGGTCGTCGCCCCCGCCGCAGGCGGCGAGGGTCAGGCCGAGGGCTCCGGCGGTCAGCAGACCGGCCCAGCGGCGTCGCGTGCTCGTCATTCGTGGTTCCTCTCCCCTCCAGGGGCGGCCGATCGGTCGGCACGCCCGGTACGGGTCCATCGTGTCACACCGCAGGCGCGGGACGGGCACGGTTCTTCCGCAGGGCGGGCGCTGTGGTCGAATGGCGGACGCGCACACCCCCCCAGGAGCAAGGAACCACCGTGACCGGCAACGCCACCTTCCGCCACCACGACGTGGCCGTCCTGTCCGTGACGGCCGTGGACGCCCCCGTGGTGCGGACGTCGGAGGAGTTCGACGCGATCATCGGCGACTCCTACGGCCGCAACGGGCTGCGCCCGGGCATGCTCGCCGCGCTCGCGGGGATCCGTGAGCGCCGCTGGTGGGCCGAGGACCAGCACTTCGTCGACGGCGCGATCGAGGCCGGACGCCTGGCGCTGGAGCAGGCCGGGGTCGACCCCTCGCGCGTCGGCCTCCTGGTCAACACCTCGGTCAGCCGCAGCCACCTCGAGCCGTCCATCGCGGTCCGGGTGCATGCGGAGCTGGGGCTGGGGACGCACTGCCTCAACTTCGACCTCACCAACGCCTGCCTGGGCTTCGTCAACGGCATCCAGCTCGCGGCGACGATGATCGACGCCGGCCAGATCGACCACGCGCTCATCGTCGACGGCGAGGGCTCGCGGGAGCCCCAGGAGCGGACCCTGGAGCGGCTCAGCTCGGAGGACGCGACGACGGAGGACATCCTCAGCCAGTTCGCCACCCTCACCCTCGGGTCGGGGGCGGCCGCCATGGTCCTGGGCCGGGCGAGCGAGCACCCCGGCGGACACCGCGTCGTCGGCGGCGTCACGCGCGCGGCGACGGAGCACCACGAGCTGTGCGTCGGCGACTTCGACCAGATGAGGACCGACACCCAGGGCCTGCTCACCGGCGGCATCGCGCTGGCCGGCGACCTGTGGCGCGACGCCCGGGACGAGTGGGACTGGCAGGACATGGACCGCTACGTCGTCCACCAGGTGTCGAGCGTGCACACGAGCCGCACCGCGCAGGCCCTGGGCCTGGACGAGTCGCGGATCCCCCTCACCTTCCCCACCCTCGGCAACGTCGGCCCGGCCGCGGTGGCGATCACCCTCGCCAAGGAGGCCGACGGCCTCGAGCCGGGCGACCGGGTGCTCATGATGGGGATCGGCTCGGGCCTCAACATGACGTGCCTCGAGCTGACCTGGTGACGCCGTGAGCGGCTCCCCCGTCGGCGTCCCGGCCCTGGACCAGCGCGTCCACGGCCCCGCCGGCCGCGCGGTCCAGGACCCGCCGGGCCTGCCGGCCCGCGAGCTGCCCGGGCTCGACCGCGCCTGGTCGCGCGTCGTCGTCGCCCCCGACGCGGAGGGGACGCCCCGGCGCTGGCACGTGCTCGACACCGGCCCGCTGCTGCGGGAGCGGGGGGAGCGGGTCGCTGCCACCCTGCTGTGCGTCCACGGCAACCCGACGTGGTCCTACCTGTGGCGCAGGGTCGTCGCCCAGGCGCCGCCCGGCTGGCGCGTCGTCGCCGTCGACCAGCTCGGCATGGGCTGGTCGGAGCGCACCGCGGAGCCCCGCACCCTCGCCCAGCGGGTCGACGACCTCGACGGCCTGGCCGCCGCGCTCGACCTACACGGGGCCGGGCCGGTCGCGCTGCTCGCCCACGACTGGGGCGGCCCGGTCGGCCTCGGCTGGGCGCTGCGCCACGTGCCCGACCTGCTGGGGGTCGTCCTGACCAACACCGCCGTGCACCAGCCGGCGGAGTCGGCGCCACCCGCGGTCATCCGGCTCGCCCGGGCGCCCGGCCTCCTGGCCCAGGTATGCCGTCGCACCCCCCTCTTCGTCCGCGCCACCACCGCGCTCTCCGTGCCCCCGCTGCCGCGCCGGGTGCGCGACGCCTTCGCCGCGCCCTACGGCACGCCGGGGCGTCGGGCCGCGGTGGCCGACTTCGTCGCCGACATCCCGTTCGAGGAGGACCACCCCAGCCGCGCGGCCCTCGACGCGGTCGCCGAGGGGCTCGAGGCCCTCGCCGACGTCCCCGCGCTGCTCGTGTGGGGCCCGCGCGACCCCGTGTTCGGCCAGCGCTACCTCGACGACCTGGTGCGCCGGCTGCCGCACGCGGACGTGCAGCGCTACCCCGGCGCCTCCCACCTGGTGCTCGAGGACCGCCCCGAGGGCGTCGGCGTGGTGTGGCGCTGGCTGCAGCAGCTCAGCGGGGGCGTGCAGAGCGTGCGTCCGGTCGGGGTGGGGTCGGGAGCCGCGCGCGGCGCCACCGCCACGGCAGCGTCCTCCGCGCGGCAGGACGCGCCCCGGGTCGACGTCCGGGTGGACGTCACGCGCCCCGACGAGCCGGCGGTCGTCGAGATGGGCGCCGGACGCCGCACGGTCACCTTCGCCGAGCTGGACCGCCGGGTCGACGACGTCGCCCGGGGCCTGCTCCACCGCGGCGTGCGGACCGGGGACCGGGTCGCGGTGCTGGTGCCGCCGGGCATCGAGCTGACCACCCTCGTCTACGCGCTGTGGCGCCTCGGCGCCGTGGTCGTCGTGGCCGACGCCGGGCTGGGCCTGGGTCGGCTCGGGGCCGCGCTGCGCTCCGCCGGCCCCCGGCGCGTGGTCGGGATCCGCCGGGCGCTCGCCCTCGCGGCGCTCACCCGGGTCCCGGGGCGGCGGCTGCGGGTCGAGCCCGGCGGCGCCGAGCTGGACGCGCTCGCCGAGGAGGGGCGCACGGCATACCCCGGCCTGCCGGACCCGGCCGACCTCGCCGGCGAGGCCGACGGCGCCGTCCTCTTCACCTCCGGGGCGACCGGGCCGCCCAAGGGCGTCGTCTACACGCGCGACCGGCTCGGCGCCCAGGTGGCGCTGCTCCGCGACACCTTCGGGCTCGGGCCGGGCGACTCGCTCGTCGCCGCGTTCGCGCCGTTCGCGCTCTACGGCCCCGCGCTGGGGCTCACGAGCGTGGTCCCGGACATGGACGTGACCGCGCCCCACACGCTCACGGCCGCCGCGCTGGCCGACGCCGTCATGGCCGTCGACGCCACGACGGTCTTCGCGGCGCCCGCCGCGCTGCGCAACGTCGTGGCGACCGCCGACGGCCTCGACGTCGGGCGCAGCACGGTCCTGACCCGGCCCCGGCTCGTCCTCTCGGCCGGCGCCCCCGTGCCCACGGCGCTGCTCCGGCAGGTGCGCGAGATCCTGCCGCACGCGCAGACGCAGACGCCCTACGGGATGACCGAGGCCCTGCCGGTCGCCACCCACGACCCGACGTCCCTGGAGGAGACCGACGACCCCGGCGTGTGCGTGGGGACACCCGTCCCGGGGACCGACGTCGGGATCGCCCCGCTCGACCGGTCCGGCACGCCGGCCGAGGACCTCGTGAGCGACGCCGGCGTGCTCGGCGAGATCGTCGTGCGCGGGCCGCACGTCAAGGACCGCTACGACCGGCTCTGGACCTACCAGCAGGCCAGCGACCGCCCGCGCGGGTGGCACCGCACCGGCGACGTCGGCCACCTGGACGCGGAGGGGCGGCTGTGGGTGGAGGGCCGGCTCGCGCACGTGCTCACCACGCCGCCCGGGCCGGTGACGCCGTATGCCGTGGAGGAGCGCCTCCGCGCGTCCGCGACCCCGCTCGCCGACGTGGCGGTCGTGGGCGTGGGTCCCGCCGGCACCCAGCAGGTCGTGGTCGTCGTCGTGCCGCCGGGACGCGGCGGACCCGCCGCGCGGCTCACCGGCTCGCCCGGCGGCTCCGCCGTGCTCGCGCCGCCGGCCGTCGCCGGGGCGGTGCGCGCCGCCGCCGGGGTCCCGGTCGCCGCCGTGCTGGTGCGCGACTGGCTGCCCGTCGACGTGCGGCACGCCAGCAAGGTCGACCGGAGCGAGCTCGCCCGCTGGGCGGAGGGCGTCCTGCACGGCCGCCCGCTGCGGGAGCGCCTCACCGACGGCCTGCGCGACCGGGCGCCGAGGACGAGGAGCCGCTGATGGCCGACCGGGTGCTCGTGACCGGCGCCAGCGGCATGCTCGGCGGCGCCGTCGCCGACCTGCTCGCGGAGCGCGGCTGGGACGTCACGGTGATGCAGCGCCGCTCCGCCGGCGGGCGGCACCGGGAGTCGCTCGGCGACGTCCGCGACCGCGACGCCGTGCGGCGCGCCGTCGCGGGGCAGGACGCGGTGGTGCACCTGGCGGCCAAGGTCGACGTCGTCGGCCCGTGGATGGACTTCGTGCGGGTCAACGCCGGCGGCACCCGCCACGTCATCGAGGCCATGCGCTCGGCCGGCGCCGGCCGGCTGGTGCAGGTCTCCTCGCCGTCCGTGGCCCACACCGGCCGCTCGATCAGGGGCGACGGGGCCGGTCCGGCCAGCCCGATGCGGGCGCGCGGCAGCTATGCCCGCACCAAGGCGGCGGCCGAGCTCTTCGCGCTCATGGCCGACTCCCCCGCCGACGGGCTCGCGGTCACCGCCGTGCGGCCGCACCTGGTCTGGGGACCGGGCGACACGCAGCTGGTCGGCAGGATCGCCGAGCGGGCGCGCCAGGGCCGGCTCGCCCTCGTCGGCCCGGGCACGGCCCTCGTCGACACCACCTACGTCGACAACGCCGCCGAGGCCGTCGTCGCCGCGCTCGAGCGGATCGAGCACGCCCGCGGCGAGGCGCTCGTGGTCACCAACGGCGAGCCACGGCCCGTGGGCGAGCTGGTCGCCGCGATCTGCCGTGCCGTCGGCGCCCCGGCTCCGCGCCTGCACGTGCCCGCGCCGGTCGCATGGGGCCTCGGCGCCGCGGTCGAGGGGGCCGTCGCGCTGTCCGGGCGCGTGCCCGGGCTGCCCACGGTCACGCAGCCCCCGCTGACCCGCTTCCTCGCCGAGCAGCTGAGCACGGCCCACTGGTTCGACCAGCGCCGGACCCGCGAGCTGCTCGCGTGGGAGCCCCGCGTGAGCCTCGACGAGGGCCTCGCGCGGCTGGCGCAGCACGCCAGCGGCTGACCCACCCCTCCCGCGTCCTCGCGGCCGGCCGCACCCCGCCCCCCTCTCCCGCGGCCACCCCACCCTTGTGCAGGAGCGGTGCGTCACATCCGTCGCCGGGCCCACGGATGTGACGCACCGTTCCTGCAACGGATGTGACGCACCGTTCCTGCACAAGCGCCGTCGTCGCGCCGGTCGCCCCACGGTCGCGCCGGTCGCCCGGGGGCCGGACCGGCCGTGCGGCGACCTAGACTCGCTGCATACCGCACGTCCGTCTAGGAGGACCCCATGGCCGAGGCCGTCATCGTCGCCGCCGCCCGCACCCCGATCGGTCGCGCCTTCAAGGGCTCGCTGACCACCGTCCGTCCCGACGACATGGCCGCAGGGGTCATCCGCGCGGCCCTCGACCAGGTCCCCGGCCTGGACCCGACGACCATCGACGACCTCTACCTCGGCTGCGCCGAGCCGTGGGCGGAGCACGGCTTCAACATGGCCCGCGTCGTCAGCGTCCTCCTCGGCCTGGACACGGTGCCGGGGGCGACGATCAACCGCTTCTGCGCCTCGTCGGTGCAGACCACCCGGCAGGCCTTCCACGCGATCAAGGCCGGCGAGGGCGACGTCTTCGTCAGCGCCGGCGTCGAGTGCGTCTCCCGCTACCAGGACTTCAAGGGCGCCGGCGAGGCCAACGCCGACTGGCAGAACGCCCGCTTCGCCGAGGCGATGGCCCGCACCCGGGCGACGGCGGCCAGCAACGAGACCTGGACCGACCCGCGCGAGGACGGCAACCTGCCCGACATCTACATCGCGATGGGCCAGACCGCCGAGAACGTCGCGACCGCCTACGGCATCTCCCGCGAGCGCCAGGACGAGTGGGGCGTCTCCAGCCAGAACCGCGCCGAGAAGGCCATCGCCGACGGCGTCTTCGAGCGCGAGATCGCTCCGGTCACCCTCGCCGACGGCACGGTGGTCTCCACCGACGACGGGCCGCGCCCCGGCGTCACCATGGAGAAGGTCAGCCAGCTGCAGCCGGTCTTCCGCGAGAACGGCACCGTCACGGCCGGCAACTGCTGCCCGCTCAACGACGGCGCCGCGGCGCTGGTGGTGATGAGCGACACCAGGGCGAAGGAGCTGGGCCTCACCCCCCTGGCGCGCATCGTCTCCACCGGCGTCTCGGCCCTCTCCCCCGAGATCATGGGCCTGGGCCCGATCGAGGCCTCCCGGCAGGCGCTGGCCCGCGCGGGCATGAGCATCGGCGACATGGACCTCTACGAAATCAACGAGGCCTTCGCCTCGCAGGTGCTGGGCTCCGCCGACGCGCTCGGGATGGACTACGACAAGCTCAACGTCCACGGCGGCGCCATCGCGCTGGGCCACCCCTTCGGGTCCACCGGCGCACGCATCTCCACCACGCTGATCAACGCCCTGCAGACGCACGACCTTCAGTTCGGCCTGGAGACGATGTGCGTCGGCGGCGGCCAGGGCATGGCGATCATCCTGGAGCGGCTCAGCTGATGGCAGGCGGTCTGGCCGCCCTCCTCGACGACGTCGCGGCGATCGCCCGCCTGGCGGCCGCGTCCGTCGACGACGTGGCGGCCGCCGCGGGCCGGGCCAGCACGAAGGCCGTCGGCGTGGTCGTCGACGACACGGCGGTGACGCCGCGCTACGTCACCGGCTTCGACCCCAAGCGCGAGCTGCCGATCATCCACAAGATCGCGCTCGGCTCCATCCGCAACAAGCTGCTCTTCATCCTCCCGGCGATCCTGCTGCTCAGCCAGTTCCTGCCCTGGGTGGTCACGCCGCTGCTCATGGTGGGCGGCGCCTACCTGTCCTACGAGGGCGCCCACAAGGTGCTCGAGTGGTTCGGCGTGGGCCACCACGAGGAGGCGCACGACCAACCGGTCGCCGACGCGGGCCCGGAGCAGGAGAAGAAGATGGTCGCCGGCGCCATCCGCACCGACTTCATCCTCTCCGCCGAGATCATGGTCATCGCGCTGCGCGAGGTCACCGAGGAGCCGCTGCTGTCCCGGGCCGCGATCCTCGTCGTCGTGGCGATCGGCATCACCGTGCTCGTCTACGGCGTGGTCGGTCTCATCGTCAAGATGGACGACGTGGGCCTGCACCTGGCCGGCAAGCCCTCCCCCGCCCTGCAGAGGCTCGGCCAGGGCCTGGTCAAGGCGATGAAGCACGTGCTCAACGTGCTCTCCGCCGTCGGCGTCGTCGCGATGCTGTGGGTCGGCGGCCACATCCTGCTCAACGGCATCGACGAGCTGGGCTTCCACCCGATCTACAGCTTCGTGCACCACGCGCAGGAGGTCGTCGCGCACTGGGCCCCGGCCGTCGGCGGTGCCCTCGGGTGGCTGACCAACACCTTCTTCTCGGCCCTGCTGGGCCTCCTCGTCGGTCTCGTCCTGGTGGGCGTGCTCGCCCTCGTGCCGCGGCGTCGCAAGGACGAGCAGGACGAGGAGACGGTCGCCGCCGCGCACTGACGCCGCGACGCGCGCCCGACCCCGCTGCCGCCAGGGCCGAGCTGCCGTGGGGACTCAGGTCGTCGACCCCGCCCACGCGTCGAGCGCCCGCTGGACCTCCTCGTCGGAGCGGCGCGTCACGCGCGTCAGGATCGACCACCGCACGCCGAAGGGATCCTGGACCGAGGCGAACCGGTCGCCCGTCACCTCGAAGTCCGCGGCCTCCTCGCGCACGCGTGCGCCGAGCGCCCTGGCGCGGGCCAGCGTCGCGTCCACGTCCGGCACGTAGACGGCGAGACTGAAGGACGCCTCGTCCCGGGACGGGTCGTTGGCGACCGCGTGGTAGTCGTCGTGGGGGTCCATCACCTGCAGCCGGCCCTCCTCGAGCTGGAGCTCGCAGTGCAGGACCAGCCCGTCGGGGCCGTCCATCCGGCTGGTGACGCGGGCGCCGAGCACCTCGGTGTAGAAGTCGACCGCCCGCGCCGCGGGCGAGACGACGAGCATGGGCGTGAGGGTGGTGAAGCCGTCGGGCCGGTATGTCGTGTCCATGCTCCCCAGCGTCCCTAGGATCGCTCGGGTGACGCTTGGACATCCGCGACAACCGCGCCGGCGACCACCCGGCGTGCTGTGGCCGGCGGAGGGGCCGGAGGTCTACGACGTGGGCCGCCTCGACCTGCCTGAGCCGGTCGGGCTCGTGGCCCGGCATTACTGGTGGGTGCGGTGGCGGCACGAGGGCCGACGCCCCTTCCGCCCGCAGGTCCTCGGCGACCCCGGCGCGCACGTCACCGTCGAGGACGCCGAGGGCGGTCGCCTCCACGGGCGGCCCGTGCCGGCCGCGCTCGTCCACGGGCTGGTCACCCGGGTCTTCTCGACCGACCTCCCGGCGGCGGGGTGCGTCGCGGGCGTGGCCTTCCGGCCCGGCGGGCTGGCCGCCCTGCTCGACCGGGACGTGCACGACCTCACGGACCGGGTCGTCGCCGCGGAGGAGGTCCTCGGCCCGGCGGCGCGGGGCCTGACGGCGCCCCTGCTCGCCGCGGAGTCGGAGGAGGCCCGCCGCGACGTCCTCGTCGGCCACCTGGCCGGGCTGCTCGCCCCGGTCGAGGAGCGGGTGCGCGCCGACGCGGGCTACGCGACCGTGCGCGAGGCGGTCGCCCTCATGCGCTCCCGCGAGGCCACCACCCTCGGGCCGGTCGCCGACCGGGTGCACGTCTCCCCCCGGACGCTGCAGCGGCTCTTCGCCCGCTACGTCGGCGCGTCCCCGCTGTGGGTGCTGCGCCGCTACCGCCTGCAGGACGCCGCCACCGCGATCGACGCGGGCGAGGGGCAGGACCTGGCCGCCCTCGCGGCCGACCTGGGCTTCGCCGACCAGGCGCACCTCACCCGGGCCTTCACCGCGGTGGTCGGGGTGCCGCCGTCGGCCTACCGCGCCGGCCGGGGCGGGCCGGGGGTCACGGGAGGCGGCGGCGCAGGGCGGTGAGCCGCCCGGCGAGCTCGCCCTCGGGCAGCCCGGCGGCCCGCCAGTCGTGGACCATCACGCGCAGCTGGTCCACGAGCGCGCCCGGGCCGAGGTCGGGGACCGGGGTGCACGGCATACCCTCCTCGTCGGCGACCGCGTCGGCGAGCGCCTGCACGAGGGCGGAGAAGGCCGGGACAGCAGGGAGCGCGCGGTCCAGCGGCAGCTGCTGCCACCGCCGGGCCACGCGCTCCAGCTCGGTCCCGACCGCTGCGCGGGCAGCGTCGGGGTCCACCGGGACTAGTCGCTGCTCGACAGGATCGCGAAGAGCCGGAGGAACTCGATGTAGAGCCACACCAGGCTGGCGACCAGGCCGTGGGCGAGCAGCCAGGAGTACTTCTCCGGGGCGCCGCCGGAGACCGCGCGGTCGACGGAGTCGAAGTCGACGGCCAGCGAGTAGGAGGCGAGCGCGACGCCGGCCAGCGCGATGAGCCAGCCGAACTGCGTGCCGTAGATGCCCCAGCCGTCCCCGGCGCCCATGAACGAGGCGGCGATGTTGACGAGCAGGAAGACGAGGTAGCCCATCGCGACCATGCCGAAGATCCGGCGGGTCTTGCTGGTGACCTTGATGAAGCCCATCTTCCAGCCGACGAACATGCCGACGAAGGTCGCCATCGTCGCGACGACGGCGGTGGTGACGACGCCGGGGTACATCGCGTCGAAGGTGACGCTCACCGCGCCCAGGAAGAGACCCTGGAGCACGGCGTGGACCATGATGAGGCCGACGTTGACCCGCTTGCTGAAGCCGATGGCGAAGCTCAGGCCCAGCGAGCCGAACATGCCCAGCAGCCAGACCGGCATCGCCACGCCCGGGCGGGCGCCGACGAAGAACCAGGTCGCGACGGTCACGACGAGCGTGAGGCCGAAGAGCATGAGCGTCTTGACGACGACGTCGTCCAGCGTGAGCCGACCGGTCTGCGCGGGGCCGGCCGGCGCCTGGGCGTACATGTCGCGCAGCTGCTGGTCGGTGAGGGTCTCGCTGGGGCCGGGCTGGTAGCCGGCGGGGACGGTCGGGGCGCCCTGCGGGGGTGCGTAGCCGCCCGGCTGCTGCTGGCCGAAGCCCGCGTAGCCGCGCGACGCCTCCTTGTCGATGCGGTTGAAGACCGGGTTGACGGCCATGAAACCTCCGTGGTTCGTGCGGCACGCCGGGAAAGTCCCCGGACGTGTCTGTTCGTAGCCTAGAACGAGCGACCCGCGCAGACCATTCCGAGATAGGGTGCCCTGGTCACCCGAGGAGGTCAGGTATGCCGTCGCGCCCGTCCGCCGGCACCCGCGCCGCGCGCGCGGGGCTCGCGCTCGCGACCGCGGCCGGGGTGGCGCTCGTCCCCGTCCTGCTGACCGGCGCCGGCGCCAGCCCGCCGGTCACGGCGCCCGCCGCGCCGCAGGTCGACGCCGACGCGCCCGCGACCCGCCTGGGCCTCGCCTCCGCCGAGGACGTCTCCCGCCGCCTCGACGCCGTCGCGGCGGCCTCCGACCGGGTCTCCACCGAGGTCCTGGCCACCACGCCCGGGGGCCACGAGATCGTCCTGGTCACGCTCACCGCGCCGGAGACGCCCCAGGAGCAGCGCCGTCAGCAGCAGATGCACGACGCGATGGTCGACGACCCGGCGCGTGCGGCCCGCGACGCGCAGCTGGCCCGCGACTACAAGGTCCCCGTCCTCGTGGACGCCAACGTCCACGGCAACGAGTTCGAGGGCACCGACGCGGTGCTGCGGCTCGTCGAGGAGTGGGCGGCCTCCGACGACCCGCAGGTCGTGCGCACGCTCGGGACGACGCGCGTGCACCTCGTCGTCTCCGCCAACCCCGACGGTCGGGCGGCCAACACGCGCACCAACGCCGCCGGCTTCGACCTCAACCGCGACCTCCTCACCGCCAGCCAGCCGGAGACCCGGGCGCTGCGCGACGCGATCGTGCGCATCCGGCCGGTGATGATGGTCGACCTCCACGGCTACGTCAACGGCACGCTCGTGGAGCCCACGACCCCGCCGCACGGGGAGAACTACGAGTACGACCTCTTCCTGCGGCACGCCTACCCCAACGCCCTGGGCATCGAGCAGGCGATCCTCGCGCTCGGCTACGACGAGGACGACGGCGTCCGCCCGCCCCAGGTGCCGCTGCGCGACTGGGCCGAGGGCTGGGACGACTGGCCGCCGATCTTCACCCCGCAGTACGCCGCGCTCCACGGTGCGGTCGCGCACACCGTCGAGGTCCCGCTGCGCGTCAACAACGCCTCCTACGACGACCTCCCGGTCGAGGAGCTGCGCCGTCGCGCCGCGATCAACACCGACGTCGCCCACGCGGCGGTCACCGCGACGCTCCGGTATGTCGTGGAGCACCGGTCCGCGCTGCTCGCCGACCAGATCGAGGTCTACCGTCGGGGGGCCGCCGGCGAGCCGCAGCGCCAGGTCACCACGACCGAGCTCGGCGTGGCCGGGCCGGAGGACGTCTGGACCACGGACTACCCGCGCGCCTACGTCATACCCGTCGGCGCGTCGCAGCGGTCCGCGCCGGCGGCCGCGCGCCTGGTCGACCACCTGCTCGCCCACGGCGTCGAGGTGGACCGGCTGACGACCGACGCGCGGATCGACGGGGCGCGCTACCCCGCCGGGAGCTACGTCGTCGACCTGCACCAGGCGCTGCGCGGGCTGGCCAACGCCCTGCTCGGCCCCGGCACCGACATCTCCGACCGGGTCGAGGCGATGTACGACGTCTCCGGGTGGAGCCTGGGGCTGCTGTGGGGCGCGGACGTCGTCACCGTGCCCGAGGGTGCGCCGCTGGACGCCGCGACCGAGCCGGTCGAGCAGGCGGCGACGCCCGGGCGGGCCGAGCCGTCGGGCACCGGCTGGCTGCTGCGGCTGGACGACCCGGCCGACGTGTCGGCGCTGTCCGACCTGCTCGCCGACGGCGTCGCGGTGCAGTGGCTCGACGACGGGTCGGTCCTCGTGCCGCCCGGCAGCGGCGTCGACGCCGGCGCGCTGGCGCACGAGCACGGGGTCGTGCTGGTCGCGGCGCCGGAGGGCGCGGAGGGCGAGCCCCTCGACCGGCTGAGCGTCGGCGTGGCGGGGACGCCCGAGGAGCGCTGGGCCCTCGGCGAGATGGACCTGGTCGTGCAGCCGGTCACCGGCGACGCGCTCAACGACGGCCTCGACCTGTCCGGGCTCGACGCGCTCTACGTGTCCTCGGGCCTGCGGTGGACCGGTCTCACGCAGGACGCGCGCGCCGAGCTGCGGGCCTTCGTCGAGGACGGCGGCGGCGTCGTGGCGCGCGGACCGGAGGGTGCCGCGCTCAACGCCGCGCTGGGCCTGCTCGACGTCACCGCCGTCGAGGGCCGGCCGGACGCCAACGGCGTGGTCGCCGTCGAGAACGCCGACGGTCCGCTCACGGCCGGGGCGCCCGGCCACTCCTTCGTCTACTCCCCGGTGTGGTTCACCGACCTCGGGGCCGGCGTCGTCGCCGACCAGCGCCTGGCCGACGACCCGCTGGTCAGCGGCCACTGGCTGCCCCGCGACGACGGCAGCGGCGGCCAGGACGCCGCGGCCGGGCAGGCCCTCGTGGTGCGCGGGGAGCCCACCGGTCTTGGCCGGGCCGTGCTCATCGGCTCCGAGCCGCTCTTCCGCGCGCACCCCAAGGGCCAGTACTCCCTCGTCGCGCGGGCCCTGGCGTGGTCCTCGCTGGGGCGCTGAGCACCCGCCCGGGCCCCGCGCAACACGCCCGGACGGCGCAGGCGGGTGCCGCACGGCATACCCCTCTGCCACGATGAGGCCCGTGGACCCGAGCACACCTGCAGCACTGGAGTCGGCCACCGCGAAGATGCGGGAGGCCGGCGTGGCCGACGCCGCCGTGGACGTCTTCCGCCGGGCGTGGACCGAGCTGGCGCAGGGGCGCACCGGCGTCCTGGCCGAGTCCGACCTGGAGCCGCTGACGGGTCTGGACAGCCTCGCCGACCTGGACGACGACGCCGACACGACCGCCCTCGCGCGGACGGCGGTCGTCAGGCTCAACGGCGGGCTCGGCACCTCGATGGGCATGGACCGGGCCAAGTCGCTGGTGCCGGTGCGGGAGGGCCGCAGCTTCCTCGACCTGACGATCGCCCAGGTGCGCAGCGCCAGGGAGCGGTCGGGGGCGCGGCTGCCGCTGGTGCTGATGAACTCCTTCCGCACCCGCGAGGACAGCCTGGCGGTGCTCGCCGAGCACCCGGACCTCGCCGTCGACGGGGTCGACCCGGACTTCCTGCAGAGCCAGGAGCCCAAGCTGCTCGTCGACACCCTCGGCCCGGTCCGGTGGCCGGCGGACCCGTCGCTGGAGTGGTGCCCGCCGGGGCACGGCGACCTCTACCCCTCGCTGCTCGCCTCCGGCATGCTCGACCAGCTGCTGGAGGCCGGCTACCGCTACGCGACGGTGAGCAACTCCGACAACGTGGGCGCGGCGCCGTCGGCGGCGATCGCGGACTGGTTCGCGCGCAGCGGCGCACCGCTGGCGATGGAGGTGTGCCGCCGCACCGCCGCGGACCGCAAGGGCGGTCACCTGGCGGTGCGCCGGTCCGACGGTCAGCTCGTCCTGCGGGAGAAGGCGCAGACCGCGCCCGAGGACGCCGACGCCTTCGCCGACGTCGAGCGGCACCGCTTCTTCAACACCAACACCCTGTGGCTCGACCTGCAGCAGGTCGCGGAGGTGCTGCGGGAGCGGGGCGGCGACCTGGGGCTGCCGCTCATCCGCAACGAGAAGACCGTGGACCCGACCGACCCGACGTCACCGAGGGTGGTGCAGGTGGAGACGGCGATGGGCTCGGCGATCGAGGTCTTCGACGGGGCCACCGCGATCGAGGTGCCGCGCACCCGCTTCCGCCCGGTGAAGACGACCGACGACCTGCTCCTGCTGCGCTCGGACGCCTTCGGGCTCACCGACGACGCCCGGCTGACGCCGGTGGCGGACCCGCTGCCGCTGGTGACGCTGGGGGAGCACTACCGCACGCTGGCGGCCTTCGAGTGCCGCTTCCCCCACGGGGCGCCGTCGTTGCGTCAGGCGTCGTCCCTCACCGTCGAGGGCGACTGGACCTTCGGCGAGGGCGTCACGGTGGTCGGCGACGCGGTGCTGGGCGCGACGTCCGGCGCCCGGCCGGTGCCGGACGGCGCGACCGTCGGGCCCGACGGCGTGGCCTGAGACTGCTGCCCGGGCCGCCGCGCCCGGCGCCAGAGCCAGAGCGCCGCGAGCACCGCGCCCGCCCCGGTGACGGCCCACGCGGGCACGGCGCCGAGGACGTCCGCGGCCCGCTGCTGGAGCGCGAACTCCAGCTCGGTGGTGTCGCCCACCCCCAGGACGCCGGTGATGCCGGCCGTCCCGTCGAAGCGGAGGAAGAGGACCCCGATGGCGACCAGGAGCAGGCCGGACACGAGGGTCGTGGAGTGCACCTCGAGCGGGCCGAGCCGGACCGTCCGGCCCCGCAGCCACCGGCGCCGGCCCAGGTCGAAGCGGTCCCAGGCCAGGGCCAGGAGGAAGAGCGGCAGCGCCATGCCGAGGGCGTAGGCGGCGAGCAGGACCCCGCCCGCCAGGGGCGTGCCCTGGGTGGCCGCCACCGTGAGGATGGCGCCGAGCACCGGCCCGGAGCAGAAGCCGGCCAGCCCGTAGACCGCGCCGAGGAGGACCGTCGACAGCAGGCCGGAGCGGGGGCTCGTCCGGCGGGCCGCGACAGCCTGCAGCCGGCCCGCGAAGGGCACGCTCAGGCCCCTGCCCAGGATCATCAGCACGCCCATCGCGACGACCGCCCAGCCGGCGACGGTGATGAGCAGCTCACGGTGACCGTAGAAGAGCCGGGAGGCGGCCGCGGCCCCGACCCCGAGGGGGACCAGGGTGAGCAGGAGGCCGAGGTAGAACGCGCCGGTGCGCACCAGCTGCGCGGTGGGCGAGGCGAAGGCGTAGGCGAAGAACGAGGGCAGCAGCAGGGCGCTGCACGGCGAGAGCAGGCTCAGCACCCCGGCGACGAGGGCGACGAGGAGCCCGACCTCGCTCACCGGTCCGCCCCTGCCTCCACCAGTGCCTCGTCGATGAACTGCACGAACGTCTCCGTGGGCTGGGCGCCCATGAGGGGCCGGCCGTTGACGAGGAAGGCCGGGGTCCCCGAGATGCCGATGGACATGCCGGCCTGGAAGTCCCGGTCCACCGCGGCCGCCGCCTCCTCCGAGGCCAGGTCGGCCAGGAACCGTTCGCGGTCCAGGCCCAGGTCGGCGGCGACGTCGGCGAGGTGGTCGCGCGTGAGCCGACCGCTGTTGGGCGCGGGCTGGTCGGCGAACAGGGCCTCGTGGAACTCCCAGAAGGCACCCTGCTCGCCCGCGGCACGGCCTGCGAGCGCGGCGGTGGTCGACTCCTCCCCGAGGTAGGGGAAGTCGTGCCACTCGATGCGGAGCAGCCCCTCCTCGACGTAGTCCTCCACCAGCGTCGGCTCGGTCTCCCGCGCGAACCGACCGCAGAACGGGCACTGGAACTCGGAGAAGTTGATGAGCACGACGGGCGCGTCGACGTCGCCCAGGGCGAGCGGGTCGCCCTCCTCCAGCCGCGCCAACGCCGCCATCCGGGCGAAGGCCTCTTCGCGGGCGGCCTCCTGCTCGGCGGTCTCCGGCACGGGTCGGGCGGCGGCGCCGGACGGCGTGCCCGCCTCCGTCGAGGCGGCGCTCCCGGCTCCTCCGGGATCGTCACCGCCTCGACCAGCCAGGAGCCAGAAGGTGAGCCCGAGCAGGGCGACCAGGGCGACGACGGGGAGCACCAGGCCACGCGGGCCGGTGCGGGGGCTGGTCTCGGTCTCAGGCACGGACTGACCTCCGGGTCGGGACGGGGCAGGCCAGCTCGCCGCGCAGCCGTTGCGCGAGCGCGACCGCCAGCAGGGCGACGGCGAGGACCTGCAGGAAGGGCTGGACGGGCTGGAACCAGGTCATCGCGCCGGCGTAGCCGAGGGCGAGCAGGACCAGCTTGTTGCACACGGGGCAGCCGACCGCGAAGAAGGTCAGCACCCCGCCGGCGAGGCCGCGCCGGGTGGGGCGCTCGGCCTGCTGGGAGCCCGCCTCCACCGGCGAGGCCACGTAGGTGGCCGCCAGCAGACCGGCGAGCACCGAGGACACCACCAGGGAGGGCCAGGCCCACCAGGTCGGCGGCACGTCACGGCCGAAGAGCGGGTTGGGGATGAGGTCGGTCGGGACGGCGACGAGGACGACCATCCCGACGGAGGTCGCCAGCGCGACGAGCCAGCGGCGGGCCGGCCAGGTGCGCAGGCCGGCGACGGAGCGCGCGAGGTGCACCTCAGACCCCCGTCTCGACCGGCAGTCCCGCCTGCCGCCACTCGAGCATGCCGCCCTCGAGGCGACGGGCGGGGCGCCCGGCGCCGCGCAGCAGGCGGACGGCGTCGTGCGCCATGACGCACCAGGCGCCCCGGCAGTAGGCGACCACCTCCTGCTGCGGGTCGAGATCCTCCAGCGCCCCCGCGACCTGGTCGAAGGGCAGGCTGCGGGCACCGGTGATGTGGCCGGCGAGGAACTCCTCGGCGGGCCGCACGTCGAGCAGGACGACGTCACCCGCCTCCAGGCGCCGGGCGAGCTCGTCCCGGCCGACCTCGTCGACGTCGCCGAGCCCCTCGCCGCCGAGGTAGGCCGACAGCGCCTGGCCCACGTCGGCCGAGTGCCGCCGGGCCACGGCGCCGAGGGAGGCGTAGAGGTCGAGGACGTCGTCGCCGGCGAGTCGGTAGTAGACCCGCGTGCCCTCCCGCCGGGTGCGCACGAGGCTGGACAGCTTGAGCACCTGCAGGTGGGCCGAGGCGGTGCTGAGGCCGAGGCCGGCCTCCCGCGCCAGCGCCTCGACGGTGCGCTCCCCCTGGGCCAGCAGGTCGACCAGCTCCAGCCGCTTGGCGTTGGCGAAGGCCTTGCCGACGACGGCGAGGTGGTCGAAGAGGTCGTGCCGGTGGTCGTCCATCTCATCCTCCAAAGATCTTTGGAGGACTGTAGCAAAGGGCTCGGCCGGGCCCTAGCCGAGGTGGCGGCCCAGCGCGGCCAGCCCCTCCTCCCCCAGCACCTCGCCGGGCAGCAGCGGCACCTCGACGACGGGCAGCCGCGGCAGGGCCTCGCGCAGCTGCGCGAGGTAGCCGTCCTCGACCCGGCGGCGCGCCGCGAGCAGGTCGCCGGCGTCGGCGGGCGAGCGCTTGTTGACGACCACGGCCGCGACGTCCATGCCGGAGCGGCGCAGCTGCCCGTGCAGCTCGACGGACTCCAGGACCGGCAGCCGCTCGGCGGCGGTGACGACGACGAAGCCGGTCGCGGCCGGGTCCTGCAGGACCTCGCGCAGGTGGCGGAAGCGGTGCTGCCGGCGGTCGAGCACCGCCCGGATCTCGGCGTCCCGGCGCGCGCGCCGGTCCTGGGTGCGGCGCGGCCCGACCGAGGTGCCCACGACGTCGGCGGCGGGGTCGCGGTCCCGGTCGTCGCCCTCGAGGCCGCGCAGGGCGGCGCCGAACCGCGCCGAGCGGTCCTGCCGGCGCAGCAGGCCCTCGGTCCAGGCCTGCATGAGCTCGGGCAGCGCCACCAGGCGGGTGGTGTGGCCGCTGGGCGCGGTGTCGAAGACCACGAGCTCGCCGGGCTCGCGCGCCTCGAGCACCTCGGCCACGCGCTCCAGCACGGCGGCCTCGTGCGTGCCGGGCGCCTCGCGCGCCAGGTCGAGGTGCTTGTCGACCTCGCCCTGCAGGTGCTCCGGCATGAGCCGGTGCATGGTCGCCCGGACGGCGCCCAGGTGGGCCTCGGTCGTGCGGCCGGGGTCGATCTCGAGGCCGCGGAGCAGCGG
>CAZONQ010000011.1:0-31069 GCA_964581125.1 uncultured Ornithinimicrobium sp. | reverse complement strand
CGGTCCGCCGCGGCGCCTCGCTGACCGACTTCGCCGACAAGATCAACGTCGACCCCGCCTCGCTGGTGACCGTGCTCTTCCACCTCGGTGAGATGGCCACCGCGACCCAGTCGCTCGACGAGGACACCTTCGGCGTCCTGGGCTCCGAGCTCGGCTACGACATCCGCGTCGTGTCCCCGGAGGAGGAGGAGCGCGAGCTGCTCAGCTCCTTCGGCCTCGACCTGGAGGCCGAGGCGGAGGCCGAGTCCGACGAGGACCTCGAGGCCCGTCCGCCGGTCGTCACCGTCATGGGTCACGTCGACCACGGAAAGACCCGCCTGCTGGACGCCATCCGGCGCTCCGAGGTCGGGGAGGGCGAGGCCGGCGGCATCACCCAGCACATCGGTGCCTACCAGGTGCGGACCGAGCACGAGGGCGAGCCGCGTGCGATCACCTTCATCGACACCCCGGGCCACGAGGCGTTCACCGCCATGCGTGCCCGTGGTGCCAAGGTGACCGACATCGCGATCCTCGTGGTCGCCGCCGACGACGGCGTCATGCCGCAGACGATCGAGGCGCTCAACCACGCGCAGGCCGCGGACGTCCCGATCGTCGTCGCGGTCAACAAGATCGACGTCGACGGCGCCAACCCGGCCAAGATCCGCCAGCAGCTGACCGAGTACAACCTCGTCGCCGAGGAGTACGGCGGCGAGACCATGTTCGTCGACGTGTCCGCCAAGCAGGGCACCAACATCGACGAGCTGCTCGACGCGGTCCTGCTGACCGCCGACGCGGCGCTCGACCTGCGGGCCAACCCCGACAAGGACGCGCGCGGCATCGCGATCGAGGCCAACCTGGACAAGGGCCGCGGCGCCGTCGCGACCGTCCTGGTCCAGCAGGGCACCCTGCGGGTCGGCGACGCGATCGTCACCGGCGCCAGCCACGGCCGCGTCCGTGCCATGCTCGACGACAACGGCAACAACGTGCAGGAGGCGACCCCGTCGCGTCCGGTGCAGGTGCTGGGTCTGGACACCGTGGCCCGGGCGGGCGACACCTTCGTGGTGGCGCCCGACGACCGGACCGCGCGCCAGATCGCCGAGAAGCGGGAGGCCGCCGACCGGCAGGCCGCGCTGGCCAAGTCCCGCAAGCGGATCAGCCTGGAGGACCTCAACCAGGCCCTCGCCCAGGGCAAGGTGGAGACGCTCAACCTCATCCTCAAGGGCGACGTGTCCGGCTCGGTCGAGGCCCTGGAGGACGCGCTGCTCCAGATCGACGTGGGCGAGGAGGTCGACCTGCGGATCATCGACCGCGGCGTCGGCGCCATCACGATGAACAACATCAACCTCGCCGTCGCCTCCGACGCCATCATCCTGGGCTACAACGTCCGGGCCGAGGGCCAGAACGCGGAGTACGCCGACAAGGAGGGCGTGGAGATCCGCTACTACTCGGTGATCTACCAGGCCATCGAGGACATCGAGAACGCCCTCAAGGGCATGCTCAAGCCCGAGTACGAAGAGGTCGAGACCGGCTCTGCCGAGATCCGCGAGATCTTCCGCAGCTCCAAGTTCGGCAACGTCGCGGGCTCGATCGTCCGCAGCGGCACGATCCGCCGCGGCGCCAAGGCGCGCATCACGCGCGACGGCGTCGTCATCACCGAGGGCCTGGAGGTCGCGGGCCTGCGGCGGTTCAAGGACGACGTCACCGAGGTCCGCGAGGGCTTCGAGTGCGGCATCAACCTGGGCTCGTTCAACGACGTCCAGGTCGACGACCTCATCACCACCTACGAGATGCGCGAGATCCCGCGCGACTGACCGGTGGACCACCACCCCGAGGCCCTGCCCCTCCCCGGAGAGGCGGGGCCTCGGGACTCCCGGCCCCCGTCACTAGGATGGACGGGCCGCCCGACACCCACGACACGACACCCACGACACATTGGAGGTCGCCATGGCCGACCAGGCCCGTGCCCGCCGCATCGCCGAGCGCATCAAGCAGCTGGTGACCCAGGGGCTCTCCCAGGTCGTCAAGGACGAGCGCGTCGGCTTCGTCACGATCACCGACGTCCGTGTCACCGGCGACCTGCAGCACGCCAGCGTGTTCTACACGGTCCTGGGGACCGACGAGGACCGCACGGTCGCCGCCGAGGTCCTGGAGGACTACCGCGGCCGCCTGCGCTCCTTCGTCGGCAAGGGGCTGGGCATCCGCCTCACCCCGAGCCTGGAGTTCATCCTCGACGCCCTGCCCGAGGACGCCCAGCACATGGACGACCTGCTCCGCAAGGTCGCCGAGCGCGACGCGGAGCTGGCCGCCGCCCGCCGCGCGGCCGGCTACGCGGGCGAGGCGGACCCCTATCGCAGGCCCCGCGCCGAGGACGAGGACGAGCAGGACGACCTTGGCTGACGCCGCGCCGCCGGTCGGCGACGGCCTGCTCGTCGTCGACAAGCCGGCCGGCTGGACCAGCCACGACGTCGTCGGGCGCGCCCGGCGGCTGTGCCGGACCCGCCGGGTCGGGCACGCCGGCACCCTCGACCCGATGGCCACCGGGGTGCTCGTCCTCGGGGTCAACCGGGGGACCAGGCTGCTCACCTTCCTCGTCGGGCACGACAAGGGGTATGCCGCGACCGTCCGCCTCGGGCGGTCCACCCTCACCGACGACGCCGAGGGTGAGGTCACGGGGGGCGCCGACGCCGGGCACCTCACCAGGCAGGAGGTCGAGGACGCGGTCACGGCCCTCACGGGGGACATCGAGCAGGTGCCGAGCGCGGTCAGCGCGATCAAGGTCGACGGCCGGCGCTCCTACGCCCGCGTGCGCGCCGGCGAGGACGTCGAGCTGGCCGCCCGGCCGGTGACCGTGAGCCGGTTCGAGGTGGTCGCGGTCCGGCGCGCCGGCGAGGCACCCCCGGGCGGGGAGCGGGTGCCCGAGGGGGTCGTCGACCTGGACGTCGAGGTCGAGGTGTCCTCCGGCACCTACGTGCGCGCCCTGGCCCGCGACCTCGGCACGGCGCTGGGCGTGGGCGGCCACCTCACCGCGCTGCGCCGCACCCGCGTCGGCGGGTTCACGCTCGAGCACGCGGCGACCCTCGACCAGCTGGGGGACGAGGGCGGACCGGGCCCCACGGCATACCTGATCGACCTGGCGGACGCGGCCCGGGCCGCGCTGCCGACGCGCGAGCTCGACGAGGCGCAGGCGCGCGCGCTGAGCTACGGGCAGCGCGTGGAGTCCGCGGAGCCCGGGCGCGGCGAGCCGGTCGCGGCGTTCGCTCCCGACGGCACGCTCGTGGCGGTCCTGGACGAGAGCGGGCCGACCGCCCGTCCCCGCGTCGTCCTGGCCCCGGCCGGCGGCAAGTAGAGTGACGCCCGTGCACCGCTGGACCAGCCTGGACGACGTCCCCGACGACCTCGGCCCGACCGTCGCGACGCTGGGCAACTTCGACGGCGTGCACCGCGGCCACCGGGCCGTCCTCGACACCGTCATCACGGCCGCCCGGGCGCGGGGCCTGGCCGCCGTCGCGGTCACCTTCGACCCGCACCCCGTCGCGGTGCTGCACCCGGAGCGGGCGCCCAAGGAGATCTGCGGGCTCGAGCACCGGCTCGACCTGCTCGAGCAGGCCGGCCTCGACGGGGTCGTCGTCGTCGAGTTCACCCGGGACTACGCCCGGCTGACCCCCGAGGAGTTCGTCGTCGAGACCTTCGTCGAGGGCCTGCGCTCCGAGGTGGTCGTCATCGGCAGGGACTCGCGCTTCGGGCTGCACAACAGCGGCGACGCCGGCACGATGCGCCGGCTGGGGGAGGAGCACGGCTTCGAGGTGGTCGTCCAGGGCACGGTGGGCGAGGTCGACGAGGGCGTCCGCGCGCTGTCCTCCACCGCGCTGCGCGAGGCGATCGTCCGGGGCGACGTCGAGGAGGCCGCCGAGATCCTCGGCCGGCCGCACCGGGTGTCCGGGGAGGTCGTCCACGGCTACAAGCGCGGACGCGACCTCGGCTACCCCACGGCCAACCTCAGCGCCGACAGCGAGGGTCTCGTGCCGGCCGACGGCGTCTACGCCGGGTGGCTGGAGCGGCCCGAGCTGCCCGTCGACCACCCGGACCGTCGGCTGCCCGCCGCGATCTCGGTCGGCACCAACCCGACCTTCGAGGACGTCGAGCGCAGCGTCGAGGCCTACGTCCTCGACCGCGACGACCTCGAGCTCTACGGCGAGGTCGTGTGGGTCGAGCTCGCCCGGCGGCTGCGCGACAACCTGCGCTTCGAGTCGGTCGAGGCGCTCATGGAGCAGATGGCCGCCGACGTCGACCAGACCCGCGCGCTGCTCGGCTGAGACGGGGGCAGCCATGCCGTCCGGCGCCGCCGCCCCCCGGCGCACCCCCGTGCTGCGGAGACTGACGGCGCGGACCGACTGGGGGCTCTTCGTCGCCGCCCTCGGGCTCTCGCTCGTCGGGGCCCTCCTCGTGTGGTCGGCGACCCACCGGCAGGTCGGTCCCGACCTCGCGGTGCGCCACCTGCTCAACGCGGCGATCGGGGCGGCGGGCGCCCTCGGGCTGCTGCTGGTCGACGTGCGGCGGCTGCGGGCCGCGGCCCCGTGGATCTACCTGGCCGGGGTCGTCGGCCTCCTGCTCGTGCTCTCCCCGCTGGGGCAGACGGTCAACGGCTCGCGCTCGTGGCTCTTCCTGCCCGGGGGCTTCTCCCTGCAGCCCGCCGAGCTGGCCAAGACCGGGCTCGTCATCGGCCTGGCGATGATCCTGGCCGAGGGGCGCGACCCGTTCCTGCCGCCGGGGTGGCGCGACGTCCTGACCGCGTGGGCGCTCGCCGCGGTCCCGGTCGTCCTCATCCTGCTGCAGCCCGACCTCGGCAGCGCCCTCGTCCTGGGCATGCTCACCATCGGGGTGGTCGCCGCCTCCGGGGCGGCTCTGCGCTGGACCGTGCTCGCGCTCGGCGGCACGGCGGCCGCGGTGGTCGCGGCCGTCGCGGTGCCGCTGCTCGACCCCTACCAGCTGGACCGGCTGCTGGCCTTCCGCGACCCCTCCCTCGACCCGGACGGGATCGGCTACCAGACCCGGCAGGTGCGCGAGGCGATCAGCTCGGGCGGCTGGTCGGGGACCGGCCTCCTGCAGGGCCCGCGCACCCAGGGCGGGCTCGTCCCCTTCCAGCACACCGACTTCGTCTTCTCGGTCGCGGGCGAGGAGCTCGGCTTCCTCGGGGCGGCCGGGCTGGTGCTCCTCCTCGGCTTCCTCGTCGTGCGGGCGCTGCTCGTCGGCGTCCGCTGCGAGGACCCGTTCGGGCGCCTGGTCGCGGTCGGGGTCGGCTCGTGGTTCGCCTTCCAGGTCTTCGAGAACGTCGGGATGAACCTCGGCCTCATGCCGGTCACGGGTCTCCCGCTGCCCTTCCTGTCCTACGGCGGGTCGTCGATGCTCGCGTGCTGGCTGGCGGTCGGGCTGGTCGCGAGCGCGCAGCGCGGGGCCGATGCTTGGCCCGCGGGCCCCGACCTGAGAGGATGAGGCACGTGCAGGCAGGGCGATGGTCGCGCTGAGGACTGCGACGTCGAGCGACGAAGGAGTTGTGAGCATGGCCATGAGCGCCACCGACGAGAAGGTCGACTGGAGCGTCATCGAGAACAGGCCGCCCAGCGTGGGCCACATGTTCCGGGACCGCGTGGCCGCCCTGCCCCAGGGCGAGGCCTTCCGCCACCCGGTGGGCGAGGACGAGTGGGCCTCCCTGACCTGGACGCAGACGCGTGACCGGGCCTTCGCGCTCGCCGCCGGCCTGGTCGACCTGGGGGTGCAGGCCGAGGAGCGCGTCGCGCTGATGTCCTCGACCCGGCTCGAGTGGGTCCTGTCCGACCTGGCCGTGATGTCCGCCGGTGCGGCGACGACCACCATCTACCCCTCGACCATCCACGAGGACGTCGCCTACATCCTGGCCGACTCCGGCAGCCGGGTGGTCATCGCCGAGGAGGCCGAGCAGGTCGAGACCCTGCGGTCCCACCGCGAGGAGCTGCCCGACCTGGTCAAGGTCGTGGTCATCGACGGCGAGGGTGACGGCGACTGGGTGATGACGTTCGCCGAGCTCGAGGAGCGCGGCCGGGCCCGGCTCGCCGACGAGCCCGGCCTCGTCGACGCACGCATCGACGCGACGACCCCCGAGCACCTGGCCACGATCATCTACACCTCCGGCACGACCGGCCGGCCCAAGGGGGTCCGGCTCCCGCACTCGGCCTGGACCTACGAGGCCGCCGCCGTCGACGCCATCGGCATCCTGAGCAAGGACGACCTGCAGTTCCTGTGGCTGCCGCTGGCGCACGTCTTCGGCAAGGTCCTGCTCGCGCTGCCCCTGCAGATCGGCTTCCCGACCGCGGTCGACGGCCGCGTGGACCGGATCGTCGACAACGTCGGCGTCGTGAGGCCGACCTTCATGGGCGCCGCGCCGCGCATCTTCGAGAAGGCCTACGGCAAGATCACCACGATGATGGCCGCCGAGGGCGGCGTGAAGGCCAGGCTCTTCCAGTGGGCCAGCCGGGTCGGCACCGAGGTGAGCGCCATCCGCGGCGCCGGTGGCGAGCCCGGCGGGATGCTCGCCCTGCAGCACCGGCTCGCCGACAAGCTCGTCCTGTCCAAGATCCGCGAGCGCTTCGGTGGCCGGGTCCGCTTCTTCATCTCCGGCTCGGCGGCCCTCAACCACGACGTGGCGCGCTGGTTCGACGCGATGGGCCTGCTCATCCTCGAGGGCTACGGACTCACCGAGACCAGCGCCGCCTCCTTCGTCAACCGGCCGATGCCGGGCGGCTACACCTTCGGCACGGTCGGCTGGCCGCTGCCGGGCACCGAGGTGCGGATCGCCGAGGACGGCGAGATCCAGCTGCGCGGCCCCGGCGTCACCTCCGGCTACCACAACCTGCCCGACGCGACCGCCGAGGCGCTCGACGCCGACGGCTGGCTCGCGACCGGCGACATCGGCGAGGTCGACGAGCGCGGCTTCCTCACGATCACCGACCGCAAGAAGGACCTCTTCAAGACCTCGGGCGGCAAGTTCGTGGCGCCCTCCTACATCGAGTCGATGTTCAAGGGGATCTGTCCCTACGCCAGCCAGCTGGTCATCGACGGCGACGGGCGCAAGTTCGTCTCGGCCCTCATCACCCTCGACCCCGAGGCCATCACCGCCTGGGGCGCCAAGAACGGCATGGCCGGCGACTCCTACCGGCAGATCGTCACCTCGCAGGCCTGCCGCGACATGGTCCAGGGCTACGTCGACGAGCTCAACGCCAAGCTCAACCGCTGGGAGCAGGTCAAGAAGTTCCACGTCCTCGACCACGACCTGTCGGTCGAGGACGGCGACCTCACCCCGAGCATGAAGCTCAAGCGCAAGGCCGTCGTCACCAAGTACAAGGACGAGCTGGACGCCTTCTACACCGACGCCTGACCGTCCGCCGGCCGGCCAGGCCGGCCGTGCAGGCTGGTGAGCAGGTCGGCGTAGCGTGCCCTGACCTCGTCGACCCGCCCGTCCTGCACGGGGTCGGCCAGCTCCTCGACGTGGACCGGCCAGTCCGGCAGGTCCCCGGTGAGCGCCCACGCGGCCTGGCGGGCGGCACCGAGCGCGACGTACTCGCCGGGGGCGGGGACGTCCACCGGGACCCCGAGCAGGGTCGGCGCGACCTGCCGGACGGCCCGGGAGCGCACCGCGCCGCCGATGAGCTGCACCCGGTCCACGTGCACGCCCTCCCGGCGGAGGGAGTCCAGACCTGCGGCCACGTTGAGCAGCATGCCCTCGACCATCGCCCGGGCGACGTTCTCCGGGGTCAGGTTGGCCCTGGTCATGCCGGAGAGGGTGCCGGTCGCCGTCGGCAGGTTGGGGGTGCGCTCACCGTCCAGGTAGGGCAGGAGCGTCAGACCGCCCGCCCCGGGCTCGGCGGACAGCGCGAGACGCTCGAAGCCGTCGAGGTCGACACCCAGCATCGTGGCCCCGGCGCTGAGCACGCGGGCGGCGTTGAGCGTGCACAGCAGCGGCAGGAAGCCGCCGGTCGCGTCGGCGTAGGAGGCCACCTCGCCGAGGGCGTCGTGGGTCGGCCCGGAGTGCCGGGCGAACGCCGTGCCGCTGGTGCCCAGCGAGAGCACGGCCGTGCCCGGGGCGAGGCCGAGCCCCAGCGCGGCGGCCATGTTGTCGCCGGTGCCGGCCCCCACGACCATGCCGCCCGACGTCGTGCCGGCCCGCTCGGCGGGACCGAGCACCTCCGGCAGGCCGAGGTCGTCGCGTCCCGCCGCGAGCCGCAGCAGCTCGCGGCGGTAGTCGCCGTCGGCGGCGGACCAGTAGCCGGTGCCGGACGCGTCTCCCCGGTCGGTCGTCCAGCCGCCGAAGCCGCCGTGCCGCCGGAGCAGCTGGCCCGTGAGCCAGTCGTGCGGGAGCACGACCGTGGCGGTCCGGGCCAGGTGAGCCGGTTCGGCCCGGGCCAGCCAGCGCAGCTTGGCGACGGTGATCGCCGCCAGCGGCACGACACCCGTCGTCCGGGCCCAGGCCTGGGCCCCACCCAGCTCGCGCACGAGGTCGGCGGCCGCCCCGGCCGAGCGGGTGTCGTTCCACAGGAGCGCGGGACGGACCACCTCGTCGTCCGCGTCGAGCGCGCACAGCCCGTGCTGCTGCCCGCCGACCGACAGCCCGGCGACGCCGTCCAGCAGCCCGCCGGAGGTGGCCTGCTCGAAGGCCGCCCACCAGTGCGTCGGGTCGACCTCGGTCGCGTCCGGGTGAGCGGCCCGCCCCTGCCGGACGACCTCGCCGGTGGCCGCGTCGCAGACGACCACCTTGCACGACTGGGTGGAGGAGTCCACCCCCGCCACGAGCGTGCCCACGCCGGTCAGTCCTCCCACACGATGCAGACCTTGCCGGAGGCTCCCGCGTCGGCCGTGCGGTAGGCCTCGTCGGCCCGGTCCAGCGTGAAGGTGTCGGTGACGATCCGCCCGGGGTGCTCACCGGTGCGGTCCAGCAGGGCGACCAGCTCGCTCATGTGCTGCACCGAGGACACCCAGGAGCCGTGCACGCTGATCTGCCGGTGGATGAGCTCGCCGGAGACGTCCAGCTCCATCCCTCCGCCCTCGCCGACCAGCACCAGCCGTCCCCACCGTCGGGTATGGCGGAGCGCGGCACGTCGGGCGTCCGGGTGGCCCGAGCAGTCGATCGCCACCTCGCAGCCGTGCCCGTCGGTCGCCTCGGCCACGGCCCGCGCCAGGGCGTCCTCGTCGGTGACCGCGTGGTCGACCAGACCGAGCGTCCGCGCCAGGTCCACGCGGGCGGGGGAGACGTCCATGCCCACGACCGTGCGCACGCCGAGGAGGCGGGCGAGCATCGCCGCGGCCAGGCCGACCGGTCCGAGGCCCGTGACGAGGAGTCGGTCGCGACCGCTGACCGACCCGCGGAGGAGCCCCTCGTAGGCGGTGCCGAACCCGCACGAGACCAGGGCACCGTCGACGAAGCTGAGGGACTCCGGCAGCACGATGCACGACACCCCCTCGGCGACCATGAGGTCGGCGTGGCCGCCGTCGCGCTGCCAGCCGTGCGCGGCACGGACCGGCGAGCTGCACCCGACCGGGTAGCCGCGGCGGCACTCCTCGCACTGCTGGCACCCCGCGATGTGGTAGACCACCACCCGGTCGCCGACCTGCAGCCGGTGGGTGCCCGGCCCGAGCTCGACGACCTCGCCGCACGGCTCGTGCCCGGCCACCACCCCCTGGTAGGCCTCCGGCCCGTGGCCGAGGTGCTCGCGGTAGATCGCCCGCAGGTCGCTGCCGCAGATGCCGGAGGCCCGCATCCGCAGGAGCACCTGCCCGTGCCCCGGCACCGGGACCGGGACGGTCGTGTGCTCCACGGTGCGGTCGCCCGGCAGGCGGACGGCGGGCATGGTCTGTGCGGTCACGGAGGACCCCCTTGGTCTCAGCGGTGCGGGTGGATCATCGACTTCATCGCCGCGGGATCGCGCTGCGCCGTGGTCAGCGCCTCCGCCGTCCCGTCGAGGCCGAAGTGGTGCGTGATGAGGGCCGACAGCGACCCGCCGCCGGTGCGGGCGTCGGCCTCGAGCAGCGCGAGCGCGGTGGGCCAGGTGTTGGCGTAGCGGAACACCCCGGTGACGACGAGCTCGCGCTCCTGCACGAGGGAGACCGGCACCACCAGGTCGTCGCTGCCCATCCCGACGAGGACGGCGCGGCCCGCCGGCGCCAGGGACCGCAGGCCGGCCAGGGTGGAGCCGGGATGGCCCGAGCACTCCAGGAGCACGTCCGGGCGAGGTCCGTCCCCGAGGGCCTCGTCCACGGGACGGGTGGACACGTCGACGGTGGTGAACCCCATGGCCCCGGCGACGGCGAGGCGGTGCGCGTTGACGTCGACCACCGTCACCGACGTCGCCCCCGCCGCGCGCGCGGCGAAGGCCGCGAGGATCCCCACCGGTCCCGCGCCCGTCACCAGCACGCGGGAGCCGAGGCCGACCCCGCCGCGGCGGCAGGCCCAGATGCCGACCGACAGCGGCTCGGCCAGGGCGGCCTCGTCCGTGCCCACCGCGTCCGGGACCGGGTGGGCGAAGGCGTGGTGGTGGGTGATGAGCTCGCTGAGGGAGCCGTCGACGGGTGGCGTGGCGTGGAAGACGATCCGGGGGCACAGGTTGTAGCGCCCGGCCAGGCACTGCACGCACGTGCGGCAGGGCACCCCCGGCTCCACGGAGACGCGCTGCCCCACGCGCGCGGGGTCCACCCCCGGGCCGGCGGCCACGACGACGCCGGCCGACTCGTGCCCGAGCACGAGCGGTCCGCGCACGACGTAGCTGCCGATGCGCCCGTGCGTGAAGTAGTGCGTGTCGGACCCGCAGACGCCCACCGAGCGCACCTCCACGAGGACCTCGTCCGGGCCGGGCTCGGGGCGCGGCCGCGTCTCGACCCGGATCGTCCCGACCTCGTGCAGGACCGCGGTGCGGACCGTGCCGGACGGACCGGTCTCGTTCATCGCCATGGACGAGACTCTAGGGTGCCCCTCGCCCCGACGGTGTGCAACGACTCGAGGAAGCCCAGGTAGGCGCTCGTGAAGCGCTCCTGGCGGCGCAGGTCGCCGAAGAGCGTCTCGTCCTCGAGGAACGCGAGCGGCTCCTGCCGCTGCCGCGCGGCCGCGGCCATCACCCGGTCCTTCCACCGGTCCACGACCTCGATCGGCCGTCCCTGCTCGTCGACGCCCTCCGCGTAGCGCGCCCAGGCGGCGACGACCAGCGCGGACCGCTCGACGGGACCGCCGCTGTCGAGGTTGGCCCGGACCACGGGCAGCAGCCACTTGGGTATGCGGTCCGAGCTCTCCGCGCACAGCCTCGCCAGGGTGTCGCGCACCTCGGGGTTGGCGAAGCGCTCGACCAGCTGGTGCCGGTAAGCCTCCAGGTCCACGCCGGGGACCGGGGGCAGGGTCGGCGTGCCCTCGAGCTCCATGTAGCCGAGGAGGAAGTCGACGAAGAGGGGGTCCTGGCAGACCTCGTGGGCGTAGCGGTAGCCCGACAGGTAGCCCAGGTAGCAGAGGGCCTGGTGGCTGGCGTTGAGCAGGCGCAGCTTCATCAGCTCGTAGGGGACCACGTCGGCCACGATCTGGACGCCGGCGTCCTCCAGCGGAGGCCGCCCTGCGGGGAAGCGGTCCTCCAGCACCCACTGGGTGAAGGGCTCGCAGACGACCGGCCAGGCGTCCCGGACGCCGAAGCGCTCCGCCAGCAGCTCGACGTCGTGCTCGGTGGTGACCGGCGTGATCCGGTCGACCATGCAGCTGGGGAACGCGACCTGCCCGGCCATCCAGTCCGCCAGGCCCGGGGCGGCGGGGTCGGCCGCGTCCTGGAGACGGGCGAAGGCGGTGAGGGTGCGGCGGGCCACGTCGCCGTTGCCCGGGAGGTTGTCGCAGGACATCACGGTGAAGGGCTCGGTCCCGGCCGCACGCCGCCTGCGGAGCGCCTCGGTGAGGTAGCCGAAGGCGCTGACCGGCCGGCCCGGCTCGGCGATGTCGTGCCGCAGCGACGCGTCGTCCGGGTCGAACTCGCCGGTGGTCTGGTTGACGTGGTAGCCGCCCTCGGTGACGGTCAGGCTGACGATCCGCGTGCGCGGGTCGCACAGCCGGTCCAGCACCCGCTCCGGGTCCTCGGGCGCGAAGAGGTAGTCGACGATCGATCCCACGACGCGCGGCTCCAGGGTGCCGTCCGGGTGCTTGACGACGAGCGTGTAGAGGTGGTCCTGGCTCGCCAGCGCCTCCTTCATGCGCGCGTCGCCGGGCATCGTCCCCACCCCGACGATGCCCCAGTCCAGGGCCTCGCCGGCGTTCATGAGCATGTCGACGTACATGGCCTGGTGCGCCCGGTGGAACCCGCCGACCCCGAGGTGGACGATGCCGGGCGTCACCCGGCTGCGGTCGTAGCCGGGGCGCGCGACGTCCTGGGGCAGCTCGGGCAGCGTCCGGGCGGACAGCCGGACGGTCACTTGACCGCCCCCATGGACAGGCCCTGCACCAGCTTGTCCTGCGCGGCGAAGCCCGCGACGAGGACCGGCAGCGAGACCACGAAGCTGGCCGCGCAGACCTTGGCCAGGAAGAGGCCCTGGCTGGTGACGAAGCCCATCAGGAAGACTGGTGCGGTGCCCGCGACGGGGCCGGTGAGGACCCGCGCCAGGAGCAGCTCGTTCCAGCTGAAGATGAAGCAGATGAGAGCCGCGGCGGCGATCCCGGGCATGACCACCGGGGCGATGACCTTGCGGAGCGTGGTGACGAGGTCGGCGCCGTCGACCTCGGCGGCCTCCAGCATCTCCACCGGCACCTCCGCGAGGAAGGACTGGAGCATCCAGACGGCGATCGGCATGTTCATCGAGGTGTAGAGGATGGTGAGCAGGAAGATGTTGTCGAGCAGGCCGGTGCTCTTGGCGAACAGGTAGAGAGGGAGGATCGCCGCGACGATCGGCAGCATCTTGGTCGACAGCAGGAAGAACATCACGTCGGTCCACTTCTTCACCGGACGGATGGAGAGCGCGTAGGCGGCGGGGAAGGCCAGGAGGATGACGAGCACCGTCGAGAGCACGCTCGCCGTGAGCGAGTTGAGCAGCGGCGGCCACGGGCCCGCGGCGAAGAAGGTGCGGTAGCCCTCGAGGCTGAGCGGTGCGAAGAGCTGGGGCGGGTTGGTCGCCGCGTCCGGCTCGCTGCGGAAGGAGATCAGCACCATCCAGAACACGGGGAAGGCGAAGAGCACCCCGACCGCCCAGGCGAGGATGGTCAGCGTGACCCCTCCGCGTCGCCGCCGGGGGCCCTTCCCGGCCGGGGCCGGCACGGTCGGGCGCGAGGTCTGCCGGGCCGGTGCGCTCGTGGTGCTCATCGTGACTCCTCCTTGAACATGCTGAAGACCGTGCGCAGCGCGAGCAGGGCGATGATGAGGGTGCCCAGGACCGTGATGACGCCGGCGGCGGACGCGCGGCCGTAGTCCAGCGCGGTGTAGAACGTCTGGTAGATGTAGAAGGGCAGGTTGGCCGAGCCGGAGGCGCCGCCGGTGATCGTGAAGACGTGGTCGAAGTTCTGCACCACGTAGATGGACCCGAGCAGGACGCTCAGCTCGATGTAGCGGCGCAGGTGCGGCAGCGTCATGGTGACGAAGATCTGCCAGCCGTTGGCGCCGTCGATGCGCGCCGCCTCCACGACGTCCAGCGGCCGGCTCTGCAGGCCCGCGAGGAGGATCAGCATCATGAACGGGGTCCACTGCCAGACCAGGGCGATGACCAGCGAGGGCAGGGGCATCCCGCCGACCCAGTCCGGCTGGGGCGCGTCCCGGCCCAGCACCAGCGTGAGCAGGCCGTTCAGCAGGCCGTACTCGGGGTTGTAGAGGGCGTGCTTCCACAGCAGGGCCGCGGCGATGGGCACGACCAGGAAGGGCGCGATCATCAGCGTGCGGACCGCGCCGCGGCCCGGGAAGCGGCGGTCCAGCAGGAGCGCGATGCCCAGCGCCAGGACGAGGGAGATCAGCACCACGGCGACGGTCAGCAGGATCGTCACGAGCACCGCCGACCGGGCGTTGACGTCGGTGAACACCCGGACGAAGTTGTCGAAGCCGGCGAACCTGATGTCGTCCGGGTAGTAGGCGTTCCAGTGGATGAAGGACACGACCAGCGTCACCGCGAAGGGCAGCTGGGTCAGCACGATGACGAAGATCAGCGCGGGCAGCAGCGGGAGGCGTCTGCGCCACGGCGTGTCGTGCCTGCGGGTCGGCGACTGGGCCACGGACGTGGCGGGTGCGGTGCTCACTGGTCCGCCCTCTCCTCGTAGCGATCGGCGATGTCCTCGGCGAGCCGCTGGCCCCGGTCGAGCGCTTCCTGCACGCTCATCCGCCCGGCGATGGCGGCGCTGACGTCCTGGCTGACCTGGGTGCCCAGCTCGGGGAACTCGGGGATGTCGACGAACTGGATGCCGATGGCCGGTCGCGGCTGCAGACCGGGGTCGGTGGGGTCGGTCGCCTGGATGGCGTCCCGCTCGGCGGCGGCGAAGGCGCCGGCCTGCTCGAGGTAGTCCGGGTTCTCGTAGAGCGAGGCGCGCTTGCCGGCGGGCACGCTCGCCCAGCCGATCTCCTCCCCGACGAGCTCCTCGTAGTCCTTGCTCGACGCCCACGAGATGAACTCCCAGGCGGCGTCCTTCTTCTCGCTGGCGTCCTGGATCGCCCAGGCCCACGTGTAGAGCCAGCCGGAGCTGTCGGTCTCGACGACCGGCGCCGGGGCGTAGCCCATCTTGCCGCGCACGGGCGAGCCCTCCGCCTCGAACGACCCGGCGGCCGAGGTGGCGTCGTACCACATCGCCGAGTTGCCCTGCATGATGTTGTTCATGCACTCCACGAAGCCGGACTGCGACGCGCCGTTCTGGCCGTGCTCGCGGACGAGGTCGACGTAGAAGCTCACCGCCTCCACGAACTCCGGGGAGTCCACGTGCGCCTCCATGCCGGCGGTGGACAGCGGCTCCGCCGAGGAGAACCAGGTGCCGCCGAAGGTGTTGACGACCGTCGTGAGCGGGGCGAAGAGCTGGCCCCAGCCCACCTGGCCGCGCAGGCAGATGCCGCTCATGCCGGGCTCGGCGCCGTCGAGCTGCGCGGCCAGCTCCGCGACCTCCTGCCAGGTGGGCTGCTCCGGCATCGTCAGCCCCTCCTGCTCGAGGACGTCCTTGCGGTACATCAGGAACGAGGACTCGCCGTAGAAGGGCTCGCCGAAGACGTGGCTGTCCGCCGAGAGGGACTGCACCATCGGGGTGAGGATGTCGTCCTGGTCGAAGTCGGGGTCGGCGGCGATGTAGTCGTCCAGCGGGCTGATCCAGCCGGCCTTGCCGTAGATCGGGATCTCGAAGTTGGACAGCGAGGCGACGTCGTAGGTGCCGGCCTGGCTGGTGAACTCCTGGCTGGCGAGGTCGCGCATGTCGTTCTCGGGCAGGATCGTGAAGTTGACCCGGATCCCGGTCTCCTCGGTGAAGTGGTGGGCCAGCCGCGACAGGTCCACCATCTGGGGGTTGTTGACCATGAGGACGTTGATGGTGTCGGCTCCGCCCCCCGCCCCGGTGCTTCCCCAGCCGGCGGTGCAGCCGGTCGCCAGCAGCGACGCGGCGGCGGAGGCAGCCACCAGCCGGGCCACGATCGAGTTCTTCATCGGCGACCGACCCTTCCTCGGGTGTTTGACTTCCCGCTCATATGAGCAGAGAATGGCGCACGTCTGAGCGTGCCTGCCAGTGAAGCGGCCAGCGGCTCGGCTGTCAAGGGCAGGACGGTGGTGCGTCGGACGAGGGGCACCGCCCGTGCAGGCGAGGAGAGGTGCGTCGTGACGGGTGGAGGAGACCTGGGTGCGGGCAGGGACGAGCTGCGGCTGGCGGCCGCGGTCACGCGCCGTCACCTCGTCGACGGCGAGTCGAAGGTCGACATCGCCGCGGACCTCGGGCTCAGCCGCTTCAAGGTGGCCCGACTCGTCGAGCAGGCGCACCGGGCGGGCCTGGTCAGGATCGAGGTGCGGGACCCGGCCGGCCCCGAGGAGGCGCTGGCGCAGCAGCTGCGCGGCGAGCTCGGGCTGCGGCACGCGGAGGTGGTCGCCCCGGCCGACGAGTCGTCCGTGAGGACCTCCACCGGCGAGGCCGCCGCGCGCCTGCTGTGCCGGCTGCTCGGCGCGGACGACGTGCTGGGACTGCCCTGGAGCAGGGGCGTGCACGCCATGGTCGAGGCGCTCCAGGCGCCCGGGCTGCGGCCCGCCCCGGTCCCGGTCGTCCAGCTCAGCGGGGCGCTGGCCACCGGGACCGAGGACAGCAGCACGGTCGACGTCGTCCGGCGCGCCTCCCGCGTGCTGCAGGGTGGCCGCACCGTCTTCTTCGCGCCGCTCGTCATGCCCGACGCCGAGGCGGCCGCGAGCATCCTGCGCGAGCCCAGCGTGGCCGCGTCGCTCTCGGCGGCCGACCGCGTGACCGTGGCCGTGGTCGGCGTGGGCGCGTGGGCTCCCGGGGCCTCGACGGTCTTCGACGCGGTCGACACCGCGACCCGCCGCGAGGTGAGCCGCGCCGGTGCCGTCGGCGAGATCGCCGGGAGGACGTTCGGCGAGGGCGGGGTGCTCGTCGACACGCCGATGGGGGACCGGGTCGTCGCGCTCTCGGGCCGGCAGCTCCGGCAGATCGACGAGGTCCTGGCCATCGCCCACGGGGCGGTCAAGGTCGAGGCGGTCCGGGCCGCCGTCGCGGGCGGGCTGGTGACGGGCCTGGTGACGACGACGTCGACCGCCGAGCTGCTCCTGCGGTGACCCCGGGGGCCGGACGACCTACCCTGGTGGGCATGTCCAGGAGCCAGGCCACCGCGTCCTCCCGCCCGCCCGGTGCGTCGCTGCTGCCCGAGCTCGAGCCGCTGCTGGAGCGGGTGACCAAGCCGGTCCAGTACGTCGGCGGCGAGCTGAACTCGACGGTGAAGGACTGGGAGTGCGGCGGCGAGCACACCGTCCGCTGGGCGCTGATGTATCCCGACGCCTACGAGATCGGGCTGCCCAACCAGGGCGTCATGATCCTCTACGAGGTGCTCAACGAGCAGCCCGACGTGCTCGCCGAGCGCACCTACGCGGTGTGGCCGGACATGGAGGCCGCGATGCGCGAGCACGGCGTCCCGCAGTTCACCGTCGACGGTCACCGGGCGGTCGGCGATTTCGACCTGCTCGGCCTGTCCTTCTCCACCGAGCTGGGATACACCAACATGCTCACGGCGATCGACCTCGCCGGGATCCCGCTGCACGCCGCGGACCGCGGCGAGGAGCACCCCCTGGTGGTCGCCGGCGGGCACGCCAGCTTCAACCCCGAGCCGGTGGCCGACTTCGTCGACGCCGTGGTGGTGGGCGACGGGGAGGAGGCGGTGCTCCATACCTCCAGGATCGTCCGGGCGTGGAAGGAGGCCGGCCGCCCCGACGGGCGCGAGGGGCTGCTGCTGGAGCTGGCGCGCACGGGAGGTGTCTACGTCCCGGCCTTCTACGACGTCGACTACCTGCCCGACGGCCGCATCCAGCGGGTGGCGCCGCGCGCCGACCTGCACGGCGTGCCGTGGCGCGTCTCCAAGCACACGGTGATGGACCTGGACGCCTGGCCCTACCCGAAGAAGCCGCTCGTGCCGATCACCGAGAGCGTGCACGAGCGGATGAGCGTGGAGATCTTCCGCGGCTGCACGCGCGGCTGCCGGTTCTGCCAGGCCGGGATGATCACCCGCCCGGTCCGTGAGCGCTCGATCACCGGCATCGGCGAGATGGTCGAGCGCGGCCTGGAGGCGACCGGCCTGTCCGAGGTGGGCCTGCTCTCGCTCTCCTCGGCCGACCACTCCGAGATCAAGGACATCACCACCGGCCTGGCGGACCGCTACGAGGGCACCCAGACCGGGCTGTCGCTGCCGTCGACCCGGGTGGACGCCTTCAACATCGACCTGGCCAACGAGCTGACCCGCAACGGCCGGCGCTCGGGGCTGACCTTCGCCCCGGAGGGCGGCACCGAGCGGATGCGGCGGGTCATCAACAAGATGGTCTCCGAGGAGGACCTGATCCGCACGGTCGCGGCGGCCTACGCGGCCGGCTGGCGCCAGGTCAAGCTCTACTTCATGTGCGGGCTGCCGACCGAGACCGACGAGGACGTGCTGGCGATCGCCGACCTGGCCAAGAAGGTGATCGACACCGGCCGGGAGGTCTCCGGCCGCCGCGACATCCGCTGCACCGTCTCCATCGGCGGCTTCGTGCCCAAGGCGCACACCCCCTTCCAGTGGGCCGCCCAGCTGGGCTGGGAGGAGACCGACGCCCGGCTGGCCAAGCTGCGGGCCGCGGTCAGTGCCGACCGCCGCTACGGGTCGGCGATCGGCTTCCGCTACCACGACGGGCAGCCGGGGATCGTCGAGGGGCTGCTGTCCCGCGGCGACCGCCGCCTGGGCGCGGTCATCGAGGAGGTATGGCGTGCCGGCGCCCGGTTCGACGGGTGGAACGAGCACTTCTCCTTCGAGCGGTGGATGGCGGCGGCGCAGACCGCGCTGGCCGACCAGCCGGTCGACGTCGACTGGTACACCACCCGGGAGCGCGGCGAGCACGAGGTGCTGCCGTGGGACCACATCGACTCCGGGCTGGACAAGGAGTGGCTGTGGGAGGACTGGCTCGACGCCCTCGACGAGCGCGAGGTCGAGGACTGCCGGTGGACGCCGTGCTTCGACTGCGGCGTCTGCCCGCAGCTGGGCACCGAGATCCAGATCGGCCCGACGGGCAAGAAGCTGCTGCCCCTCACCGTCCTCTGACCGGCGGCGCGGTGGTCCGGTTGGGCGGCAACGGTCGTCCTTCGCCGTACCCTAGAGCGTGATGACCGACCAGGCCGCGCCCCCGACCACGCTGACCACGCAGCGCCCTGCCGGCGAACCCACCACGCTCCTGCCGGTGAGTCCCGGCGGCGTCGGCACGGGCTTCGCGCACGCCAAGGCGATCCTGCTGGGCGAGCACTCCGTCGTCTACGGGGCACCGGCCGTGGCGATCCCCGTGCACGGGCTGGGCGTGGAGGTCCGCTGGCTGCCGGCCGACGAGGGCATCCACATCGACAGCGAGCTCTACTCCGGCGAGGCGTCGACCGGGCCGGAGCGGGTCAAGGCGGTCGTGACCGCGCTGCGGGCCGCTGCCGAGCTCGTCGGGCTCGGCCCCGGCGCCCGGGTGCGGATCCTCAGCTCGGTCCCGCACGAGCGCGGCCTCGGCTCGAGCGCCGCGGTGGCCGCGGCCGTGGCGCGGGCGGCGGCCGACCTCGGCCGGGTCGAGCTCGGGCCCGACGCGCTCTACCGCGTCGTCCAGGAGGCCGAGCGGGTCTCGCACGGCAGCCCCAGCGGGCTCGACGCGCGGGCCGTGGTCGCCGAGACGCCCATCGTCTTCCGCCGGGGCACGGTCGCTCCGGTGCCCGTCGGCGCACCGGTCACCTTCGTGCTGGCCGACTCCGGCGTGGCCGGGTCCACGGCCGAGGCCGTCGCGGAGGTGCGGGCCCGGCGGCAGCAGGACCGCGGTGCGGTGGAGCGGGCGTTCACCCGCATCGAGCAGCTGACCGGGCAGGCCGTCGGCGACCTCCGGGACGCCGACCTGCCCGCGCTGGGGGCAGCCATGAGCGAGACCCACCACCTGCTGGCGGGGCTCGGCGTCAGCCACGAGCGGCTCGACGCGCTCGTCGGGGCCGCCGTGTCCGCCGGCTCCGCGGGAGCCAAGCTCACCGGTGGCGGCCAGGGCGGCTGCGTCGTGGCCCTGGCCTCGTCCGAGGAGCACGCCGACGTGCTCGCCGCCGCGCTGCGCGACGCGGGTGCCGCCCGCACCTGGACCACGACGGTGCCGGCGGCATGAGCACGGCCACCGCGCGCGCCCACCCCAACATCGCGCTCGTCAAGTACTGGGGCAAGCGGGACGAGGAGCTCATCCTGCCGGTCGCCGGCAGCCTGTCCCTCACCCTCGACGCCTTCGCGACGACCACCACCGTGACGCCGGAGCCGGGCCTGGAGGAGGACCGCCTCGAGCTCGGCGGCGTCGTCGCCGAGGGCGTCCAGCTCGCCCGCGTCGCGGCCTTCCTGGACCTGGTCCGGTCCCTCGCCGGGTCGTCGGTCCGCGCGGTGGTCCGCACGGTCAACGAGGCGCCCACCGGTGCCGGGCTGGCGTCCTCGGCCTCGGGCTTCGCGGCCCTCGCGGTCGCGGCCGCGGCGGCCTACGGCCTGGACCTGGACGTCCGCGCCCTGAGCCGGCTGGCCCGCCGGGGGTCCGGCTCGGCCGCGCGCTCGGTCGTCCCCGGCGTGGCGGTCTGGCACGCCGGCACCGACGACCTCACCTCCTTCGCCGAGGAGCTCGAGGCACCACCCATGGGGATGGTCATCGCGACCGTCGACGGCGGGCCCAAGGCCGTCTCGAGCCGCGAGGCGATGCGCCTCACCGCGCGCACCTCGCCCTTCTTCGAGGCCTGGGTGACCAGCACCGAGGACTACCTGGCCCGGATGGTGGCGGCCTGCCGCGCGGGGGACTTCCACCGCATCGGCGAGCTGACCGAGGCGCACGCGCTGCGCATGCACGGCGTCATCGCCTCGACCGAGCCGCCCGTGCGCTACCTGCGACCGCGCAGCGTCGAGGTCTTCGACGCGGTCGCGGAGCTGCGCGACGAGGGGATCAGCGCCTGGTCGACCGCCGACGCGGGGCCCAACGTCGCCGTGCTCGTGCAGCCGCAGGACGCCGCCGTGGTCGCCGGTCGCCTCGCCGAGGTCGTCGGCCCCGGTCAGGTGCGGGCCGTGGGGGCCGGTCCCGGCGCCCACCTGCTGCCGTCCGGCTCGGCCGTGCCGGCCGCCCGGTGATCACGGCCCGCGCCCCGGGCAAGCTCTTCGTCGCGGGGGAGTACGCCGTCGTCGAGCCGGGGCAGCCGGCCGTGCTCGTCGCCGTCGACCGCTACCTCGAGGTCCGCGTCCGGGAGTCCGTCGAGGAGGGCGTGGGCCGGGTGCACTCCGACCGCTACCCCGACGCGCCGCTGACGTGGCGCCGCGACGCAGGGACGCTCGTCGTCGACGGCGACGCCCGCGACCACGTCGCCTGGACGCTGCGCACGGTGGACCGGCTGCGGGCCGAGGCCGGCCGGCCGGCCACCTCCTTCGACGTGCGCATCGGCTCCGACCTCGAGGACCGCGACGGTCGCAAGCTCGGCCTCGGCTCCTCCGCGGCCGTCGTCGTCGCCCTCGTCGCCGCGCTCGACGAGCTCCACGGGCTCGGCCTGACCCCGCTGCAGCGCTTCCGCCTCGCCCTGCTCGCCACGGTGCGCGTCTCGCCGAGGGCCTCCGGGGGAGACCTGGCGGCCAGCACCGTCGGTGGGTGGGTGCGCTACGCCTCGCCCGACCGGGCCAGGCTGCTGCAGGACCTGGACGGGGGTGCCGTCTCCGCGGCCCTCGACTCGCCCGGCTGGGAGGGGTCCGACCTCCTCCCGCTGCCGTCGCCCGACGAGCTGCGCCTGCTCGTCGGGTGGACCGGCTCCCCGGCCTCCACCGACGGCCTCGTCGCCGGCGTGCGGGGCGGCGCGGGAGCGACGGCGTCGTCCGAGGGCTTCCTCACGGCCAGCCGCGCCTGCGTCGACGACCTGGTCGAGGCGCTGACCGGCGACCAGAGCGCTGCCCCGGACGTCGTCCGGCGTGCGCGGCGGCTGCTCCAGGCGCTCGGCGCCGCCTCCGGCACGACCATCGAGACCGACCGGCTGCGGCTGCTGTGCGACGTCGCCGAGGAGCACGGCGCCGCCGCCAAGCCCTCCGGCGCCGGCGGCGGCGACTGCGGGATCGCGCTGCTGCCGGCCGGACGGCCGACGGCCGGTATCCTGACGGGGTGGGCGGCGCACGGCATACGTCACCTCGACCTGTCGCCCGCGCCACCACCGACGAGAGACCCACGATGACCGACCCCCACCGGGCCGCGCGCAAGGACGACCACGTGCGCCTCGCCGAGGAGCAGCAGCGCGCCCGGCCCGCCTCGGAGTTCGACGACCTCGACTTCGTCCACCACGCCCTCGGCGGGGTGAGCGCGGACACCGTCGACCTGGCGGTGCAGGTCCACACCTGGACCTGGGCCACGCCGTTCTACGTCAACGGCATGACCGGGGGCACCGAGACGACGACCCGCATCAACCGCGAGCTCGCCGTCGCGGCCCGGGAGACCGGGATGCCGATGGCCTGCGGGTCGGTCTCGATCGCCCTGGACGACCCGGCCGCCGCAGCCGGCTTCACCGTCATCCGCGAGGAGAACCCGGACGGCTTCGTCATGGCCAACCTCGGCGCGGGCCGCGGCGGCGAGGACGCCGTGCGGGCGGTCGAGCTGCTCGGGGCCGACGCCCTGCAGCTGCACCTCAACGCCGTGCAGGAGACCGCGATGCCCGAGGGCAGCCGGGACTTCTCCGACTGGCGCAGGTCCGTGGAGGAGATCGTCGCGGCCTCGCCGGTGCCGGTGGTCGTCAAGGAGGTGGGCTTCGGCCTGAGCCGCCGCACCCTGTCCGAGCTCGGTCGCCTCGGCGTCCAGGTGGCCGACGTCAGCGGCCGTGGCGGCACCGACTTCCTCAGCATCGAGAACTCCCGCCGCGTGCCCGGCTCGGGCCCCGACTACTCCGTGCTCACCGGCTTCGGCCAGTCGGCGCTGGCCTGCCTGCTCGACGCCCCCGCGGACGCCCCGGAGCTGCTCGCGTCCGGTGGCGTGCGCCACCCCTACGACGTCGTCAAGGCCCTCGCCTCCGGGGCCCGCGCGGTCGGCGTCGCCGGCACCTTCCTCAAGGCCGTGCTCGACGGCGGCGCGGAGGCGCTGGTCCCGCTCGTGCGCGACTGGACCGGGCAGACGGCGGCGATCATGGCGCTGCTCGGCGCCCGCACCCCGGCCGACCTGACCGGCACCGACCTGCTCGTGCGCGGCCGGCTGGGGGAGTTCTGCCGCCTGCGCGGCGTCGACCTCGTCGGCCTGGCCCACCGCTCGACGGGGGACCGCCCCCCGACCCACGACCCCGTCCACCTCCCCGCCCGCTAGAGGACAGCACCCCGTGAACAAGGACTCGACCTTCCCCGTCACCGAGATCCCGACCAGCTGGGTCGGCCCCATCCGCGTCAGCGGAGACGCCGTCGAGGGCGAGATCTCCGTCCCCCTCTCGACCTACGAGACGCCGCTGTGGCCCTCGGTCGGTCGCGGAGCGCGCGTCTCCCGCCAGGTGGAGGGCGGCATCAGGGTGGTCGTGCTCGGCGAGCGGATGACCCGTTCGGTCCTCTTCGTCGCCCCCGACGCGGCCGTGGCCCACGCCGGGGCGCGGGCCGTCGAGGGCCGGCTGGACGAGCTGCAGGACGTCGTCGCCTACGGCAGCCGCTTCGCCCGCCTGCTGGAGGCGCACCCCGAGGTCGTCGGCAACCTGCTGTTCGTCCGTTTCGCGTTCTCGACCGGGGACGCCTCCGGCCACAACATGGTCACCGGTGCCTCCGACGCGCTGATGGAGCGCATCCTGTCCTGGGGCACCGGCCTGAGCTACGGCTCGATCTCGGGCAACTTCTGCACGGACAAGAAGGCCACGGCGGTCAACGGCATCCTGGGCCGGGGACGCAACGTCGTGGCCGACATCCTGCTCCCGCACGAGCTCGTGCGCACCGGTCTGCGCTCGGACGCCCGGCGCATCACCGACCTCGTCGTGCGCAAGAACCTCGTCGGCAGCACGATCGCCGGAGCCATCCGCTCGGCCAACGCGCACTACGCCAACATGCTGCTCGCCTTCTACCTGGCGACCGGGCAGGACGCGGCCAACATCGTCGAGGGCTCCCAGGGGTTCACCTTCGCCGAGGAGCGCGAGGAGGGTCTCTACTTCTCCTGCACCCTGCCGCACCTGATCGTGGGCACGGTCGGCAACGGCAAGCACCTGCCGCACGTCGAGCACAACCTGCAGCAGCTCGGCTGCCGCGAGGAGCGCGAGACCGGCGCCAACGCCCGACGGCTCGCCGGGCTGATGGCCGCGACCGTGCTCTGCGGCGAGCTGTCGCTGCTCGCCGCGCAGACCAACCCGGGCGAGCTCATGGCCGCCCACCTGCGCATGGAGCGCGAGGCCCCGGGGGCCTGAGGCCGAGGGCCGGGGCCCGGAGGCCGGTGCGCGGCGTCAGCCCTCGACGCGGAAGCCGATCTTCACCGCGACCTGCCAGTCGGCGACCGCGCCGTCCTGCAGGTGGCCGCGGATCTCGGTGACCTCGAACCAGTCGAGGTTGCGCACGGTCCTGGCCGTGGTCGACACGGCGTTGTCGACGGCGGCCTCGATGCTGTCCGGCGAGCTGCCGACGACCTCGGAGACCTTGTAGACGTGGTTGCCCATGACGGACCCTCCGTGAGGTGCGGGGGCCGGGGGCCGACCCCTCGTCAGCAGCCTAGCGGTCACGGGGCGGCCGGTGCTCGGTGAGCCGCGACGGCCGCCGGGACGGTCACGACGAGGGCGAGGACGGCAGCCACGTGCGAGAGCTCCCACCGGAGGGTCCCCGCGGTCAGGGCGGCGAGCCCGACGAGGAAGCCCACCTCCGCCACCAGGCCGGCGGTCGACGTGGTGGTGGCCCGGGCGCCGCCGCTCATCGCGTGCTGGAGCCGGACGTCGCCGGCGACGTAGGCAGCGCTGGCCAGGGCGTAGCCCAGACCCAGCGCGGCGAACGAGACCGGGCCGCTCGTCCACGCCCCGGCGGCCAGGAGCAGACCGCCGGCCGAGACGACGGCTGCGTGCCGCCAGCCGGCGAGCCGGGCGACCCGGTCCGCGGCCCAGGTGCCCGCCGCCTGCAGCAGGCTGATCCCGGCCAGGACCCAGGCCACCGTCGGCGCCGCCGCGCCTCCGGCGTCGAGGAGGAGCGGGAAGAACTCGTCGAGGCCGACCAGCGCGACCACCGTCGCGTAGGCGCCCAGCACCCTGCGGACGGCCGTCGACCGGGCCGCCTCCCCGACCCCGGTCCGCACCACCCGGAACCACGCGCCGGCGGAGGCGGGCTCCGGCGCCGGCCCCCGCGCCACCGGGACCCGGCGGGTCACCGGCGGCAGCGTCGCAGCGGCGAGGGTGTGCACGAGGGCCAGGCCGACCGACGTCCAGCCGACGAGGGCGAAGCCGCCCGCCCGGTGCAGGGGCGCCGCGGAGGCGAGCGCCAGCGCCATGACGACGACGGCGGAGGCCTCGGCACGCGTGCGCACCACGCCGTAGCGCCCCGCGCGGCCGAGCGCGGTCAGCTCGTCGAAGAGGTAGGCCTCGAAGGTGCCGGACATCGTGGCGCTCGACAGCGACCAGAGCAGGAACCCGAGGGCGAAGCCGGTGTAGGTGGGCCACACGAGCCAGGTCGTGAACGCGGCGGCGTAGACGAGCCCCGAGAGGACGAGCAGCAGCCGCCGGTCCACGAGGTCGGCCCACGCCCCGGAGGGGACCTCGAGCACGAAGGAGCTCACCGACCAGACGACGAGCAGCGTGCCGATCTGCGGCGTGCCCAGGCCGTGCTCGGCGAAGAGGAGCGCGTAGAGGGCGAAGAGCGGCACCGCCTCGCGCGAGGCGCGGTAGAGCAGCACGCGGCCCTCGAGCAGCGCTCAACCCTCCCCGGTCGGGAACCTCATGCCGACCACGCTACCCGCCGGCCCGGCTCAGCCGTCGATCCTGCGCGCCCGGACGATGCCGTCGATGGCCAGGAGCTGCTGCTTGAGCTCGTCGCGCACCTCGCCCTCGACGTCCACGAGGGTGTAGGCGAAGTCGCCGCGGGCCTTGTTGGTGAACTCGGCGACGTTGAGGCCCGCCTCGGCCAGCACCGCCGTGATCTGGCCGATCATGTTGGGCTGGTTGACGTTGAACATCCCCAGGCGGGTCGTCCCCGGCTGGCGCGCCATGACGACCTCGGGGAAGTTGACGGAGTTGCGGATGTTGCCGTTGAGCAGGTAGTCCGAGAGCTGGTCCACGGCCATCACCGCGCAGTTGTCCTCCGCCTCGCCGGTCGAGGCGCCCAGGTGCGGCAGGGTCACCACCCGCGGGTGCACGGCGCCGGCGACGGTGGGGAAGTCGTTGACGTAGGAGCGCAGGTGGCCGGAGTCGAGCGCCTCGAGGACGGCCTGCTCGTCGACGACCCCGCCGCGGGCGAAGTTGAGCACGACGCCGCCGGCCGGCATGAGCGCGATCCGGGCGGCGTCCACCATGCCCTTCGTGCCCTCGACGAGCGGCACGTGCAGGGTGATCATGTCGGACCGGGAGAAGAGCTCCTCGACGCTGGTGACCTGCTCCACGCTGGGGGAGAGCTGCCAGGCGTTCTTGATCGTCACCGCGGGGTCGTAGCCCAGGACCCGCAGCCCCAGCGACTGCGCCGCGTTGGCCACGAGCACGCCGATCGACCCCAGCCCGATCACGCCGAGGGTCCGGCCTGGCAGCTCGAAGCCGGCGAAGCGCTTCTTGCCCGCCTCGACCTGGGTGTCCAGGTCGGGTCCGGAGAGCTGCCGCTCGGCGACGAGCCCCTTGGTGTAGTCGGCGGCGTGGTAGAGGTTGCGGGCGGCGAGCAGCATGCCCGCGATGACGAGCTCCTTGACCGCGTTGGCGTTGGCGCCCGGGGTGTTGAAGACCGGGATCCCCAGCGCGGCCAGCCGGTCCACCGGGATGTTGTTGGTGCCGGCGCCGGCGCGGGCCACCGCGTAGAGGCTGTCCGGCAGCTCGACCGAGTGCAGGTCGGCCGAGCGCAGCAGGATGGCGCGCGGGCGCTCGATGTCGGTGCCGACGTCGAAGCGGTCCCGGTCGAGCCGCTGCAGGCCGACCGGGCTGATCGCGTTCATCGTCTGGATGGCGTACTTCGTCATGGTCAGCCGTTCTGCTTCTCGAAGTCGGTCATGAGGTCGACGAGGGCCTGGACGCCCTCGAGCGGCATGGCGTTGTAGAGGCTGGCGCGCATCCCGCCCACGCTGCGGTGGCCGGCGAGGCCGGAGAGGCCGGCCTCCGCCGCGGCCGCCAGGAAGGGCTTGTCCAGCGCCGGGTCGGGCGCGAGGAAGGGGACGTTCATCCACGACCGGGCGGCCGGGTCGACGGGGTTGGACCAGAAGTCGGAGGCGTCGATCGCGCCGTAGAGCAGCTCGGCCTTGGCGCGGTTGCGCCGCTCCATCTCGGTCAGGCCGCCCTGCCGCTCCACCCACTCCAGCACGAGGCCGACGAGATACCACGCCAGCGTCGGGGGCGTGTTGAGCATCGACCCCGCCGCCTCCATCGCGGTCCAGTCCAGCGCGGCCGGCGTCTCCTCCCGCGCGCGGCCCAGCAGGTCCTTGCGGACGACGACCACCACGAGGCCCGACGGACCGAGGTTCTTCTGCGCACCCGCGTAGATCACGCCATACCTGGAGACGTCGAGCGGGCGCGAGAGGATCGTGGAGCTGGCGTCGGTGACGAGCGGCACGTCCCCGGTCTCGGGGGTCCAGGGCAGCTCCACCCCGCCGATGGTCTCGTTGAGGGTGGTGTGGAGGTATGCCGCACCCTCCGGCACCGTGACGCTCCCCTCCGCGGGCACGGTGGTGTAGCCGGAGGACTTCTCGTCCGCGACCGTGGTCACGCGCACGAACTTCCTCGCCTCGCCGATCGCCTTGTTGCTCCACGAGCCGGTGCTCACGTAGGCGGCCGTCGCACCGGGACCGGCGAGGTTGAGCGGCACCGCCGCGAACTGGCCCGTCGCCCCGCCCTGGAGGAAGAGCACCGCGTAGTCGTCGGGCACGGACAGCAGCGAGCGCAGCCGTGCCTCGGCCTCCTCGGCGATGCCGACGAACTCCTTGCTGCGGTGCGACATCTCCATGACCGACATCCCGGACCCTCGCCAGTCCAGCAGCTCGGACTGGGCGCGCTCGAGGACCTCGAGCGGCATCGTCGCGGGACCGGCGGAGAAGTTGTAGACGCGCACTGCACTTGCCTTCGGGTCGGGGTCGTCGTGGCACCGGGACGCGACGCGCGACCCGGCCGGCTCGGCGTCGAGCGTAGGGCTACGGTATCTGCACACCGGGGGACGCATGAATATGCACCCCTGTGACGTGGCGCACGGCCCGGGTAGCCTGCGCGCCATGGCCGCCCGCCGCGTCCCCGAGGGACCCGCCCCCGAGCCCGCCGTGCAGAAGCTGCGCATCCGCTACGCCAAGCGGGGCCGCATGCGCTTCACCTCGACGCGGGACTTCCAGCGCGCCCTCGAGCGGGCCGTGCGCCGGGCCGGGCTGCCGGTCGCGTTCTCCGGAGGCTTCCACCCGCACCCCAGGATCTCCTACGCCAACGCCGCGCCCACGGGCGCGGCCAGCGAGGCGGAGTACGTCGAGGTGTCGCTCACCGCGGTCGTCGACCCGGCGGACGCCGCGCGGCGGCTCGACGGGTCGCTGCCGGAGGGCCTCGACGTGGTCGCCGCGGCCGACGACGACGACCTGGACGGCGCGCTCGCCGACCAGCTGCAGGGCAGCCTCTGGGCGCTCCGGTTCCGCGCGGGAGGGGGAGCCGACCTGACGGGTATGGCGTCCGCCGTCGCCGCGCTCCTCGCGGCCCCCGAGGCCAGGGTCACCCGGATGATGAAGAAGGGCCCGCGGGAGCTGGACGTGCGCGCCGCGCTGCTCGGTCTCGCCGTGGCCGCCGAGCCCCCGCCCTCGGTGCCGGCCGGGCCGGGCGACGTGGTGCTGCTGGCCGGCGTGCTGCACACCACCCCGACGGTCCGCCCGGACGAGGTGTGGTCGGCGCTGCGCGAGGTGTCGGGGCTCGACCTGCCCCGGCCGGTGAGCACGCGGCTGCGCCAGGGGCCGGTGGTCGACGGCGAGGTGGAGGAGCTGGACGGCGCCTGACCGGCGTGCCGGGTCGACGATGCCGACGCGCGGCCCGCGCTGTGAGATACTGCGGGCGGCCGGGCAGAAGCGCCACACCGCTGCCCGACCCGGTGCGGTCCATCCGCAGTGCGGCAAGCCTGCCGGCACGCGTGACGCCCTCGAAGGAGCGTCGGCACGACCCACCGGCCCGTCGGGGCCGCGCCTCCCGCGCGAACCGACGAGGTATCCAGGACGACTTCCGTCCACGGCCCGCCCGGGCCGGGACGACTGCACCCGCGCCGCGCGGGGGAGAGGGCCGACCGGCCCCGAGGTGTGGGCTCGGCCGTGCGGCCTGAGGAAGGACACACCGTGTCTGAGGAGAACGACCAGACGACCGACGTCGAACAGACGGGGGACGACCGGCACGAGCGCGCCGACGCGCTGATCGCCGAGACGCAGGCCCTGTTCACCGCCGCGAGCTTCCCGACGGCGGACGCGTCCGACGACCCGGCCGACGCCGACCCCGAGGACGAGGACGAGGGCCAGGACGAGGACGACGACGCCGGGGACGAGCAGGGTGAGGACGCCGCCCAGGCGGTCCCCTCCTTCGGCGTCCTCTTCCAGGCGCCCGACCTCAGCGACGTGCCCCGCCGCCGGTCCCGGCGCGCGACCTCCGCCGCCACGGCTCCCGCCGAGCGGCACGACGACGACGGCGAGGACGAGACCGAGGAGACCGCGGACGACGGCGCCGACGGCGCCGACGGGGGCGGCGAGGACGGCGGGCAGGGCACGCGCCCGGGACGACGTCGTCGTCGGGGTGGCAAGGGGCGCCGCGGGCGCGGCTCCTCCGAGCAGGGCGACCAGGACGGCGACGGCTCCTCCGACGAGCCGGGCGGTCAGGAGCGGTCCGCGGACGCCGACCAGGGTGACGGCGAGCAGGAGGGCGGAGGCACCGCCCGCCGCCGCAGCCGCCGCGGCAGGGGCAACGGCGGCCAGGACGGTGACGGGGGGCGGTCCGGCGGCAGCAACGACGGGGCCGGGGACGACTCCGGGTCCTCCGACGGCGACGAGGAGTCGTCGGGCACCCGGCGCCGCCGGCGCCGTCGCCGCAGCGGCGAGTCCGGCTCCGGCGAGCGCTCGGCGCGCGACGAGGTGACCTCGGTCCGCGGCTCGACCCGGCTCGAGGCCAAGCGGCAGCGCCGGCGCGAGGGACGCGAGGCCGGCCGCCGCCGCACGATCATCACCGAGGCCGAGTTCCTCGCGCGGCGCGAGAGCGTCGAGCGGGTCATGGTCGTGCGGGGCCTGGAGGACCGCACCCAGATCGCCGTCCTCGAGGACGGCGTGCCCGTCGAGCACTACGTCTCCCGCTCCGCGCAGACGACGATGGCGGGCAACGTCTACCTCGGTCGCGTCCAGAACGTCCTGCCCAGCATGGAGGCGGCGTTCGTCGACATCGGCAAGGGCCGCAACGCCGTCCTCTACGCCGGCGAGGTCAACTGGGACGCCGCCGGCCTGAGCTCCGGCGAGCCCAAGCGCATCGAGAACGCCCTGAAGTCCGGCGAGCAGGTCCTCGTCCAGGTGACCAAGGACCCGATCGGGCACAAGGGCGCCCGGCTGACCTCGCAGGTCTCGCTCCCGGGCCGCTACCTCGTCTACGTCCCGGGCAGCTCGATGACCGGGATCTCGCGCAAGCTGCCCGACACGGAGCGCACCCGCCTGAAGAAGATCCTCAAGGAGGTCGTGCCCGACGACGTCGGCGTCATCGTGCGCACCGCCGCCGAGGGAGCCTCCGAGGCCGAGCTGCGGGCCGACGTCGAGCGGCTCACCGCGACCTGGGAGCGGATCCAGAAGAAGGCCGGCACCGCCAACGCCCCCGCGCTGCTGCACGGCGAGGCCGACATGACGGTGCGCGTCATCCGGGACGTCTTCACCGAGGACTTCGCCAAGCTCGTCGTCGCCGGCGACAAGGCCTGGGGCGAGGTCAAGCGCTACATCGACGACGTGGCCCCCGACCTGGCCGACCGGCTCGAGAAGTACACCGGCACCGAGGACGTCTTCACCACCTACCGCGTGCACGAGGCGATCGCCAAGGCGATGGACCGCAAGGTCTGGCTACCGTCCGGCGGCTCGCTGGTCATCGACCGCACCGAGGCGATGACCGTCGTCGACGTCAACACCGGCAAGTTCACCGGTTCCGGGGGCAACCTCGAGGAGACGGTGACCAAGAACAACATCGAGGCGGCCGAGGAGATCGTGCGCCAGCTGCGGCTGCGCGACATCGGCGGGATCATCGTCATCGACTTCATCGACATGGTCC
>CAZONQ010000010.1:0-32777 GCA_964581125.1 uncultured Ornithinimicrobium sp. | reverse complement strand
CAACACGGCGACCGGCAAGCAGGGCCAGTGCGCCGACCTGTGACCGCCCCTTCCACTATGATGGATAGTAGTCGAGCTGGTGCGCCGGCTCCTCGGACCCGGACGGGTGGCCGGTGCACGGGAGAGGAGAGGCCATGTCCTACACGAAGGTGCTCGTGCCGGTGGCACCCGGCTACGGCGAGGAGGCTCGGCGCGCGCTCGACGTCGCGCGGTCGCTGCTCGACCCCGGCGGGAGGATCACCGTGATCTCGGTCGTCGAGGAGCTGCCGCGCTACCTCTCCTCCGAGGTCGGGACGATCATCCCGGTCTTCGAGGAGACCCAGCACGCCCTCCGCGAGACGATGGTCAGGGACTTCACCGCCCCCGACGTCGACGTCGTGACCACGACCGGCCACCCGACACGCAGGATCCTCGACCTGGCAAAGGACGAGGGTCACGACTGCATCGTCATCGCCTCCGCGCAGCCGGGCTGGGAGCACTTCTTCCTCGGCTCGACCGCCTCCGGCGTGGTCCGGCACGCCCGGTGCTCGGTCCACGTGGTCCGCGAGCCCGCGCGGGACTAGGCAGGAGCCGGCGGGACAGCCCCGTCAGAAGCGGCCGCCGCGGGAGCGGCGCGAGCTCGACCGGCGGGAGCTCGAGCGGCGCGAGGAGCTGCTCGAGCGGCGCGAGCTCGAGCGGCTGCTCGAGCGGCGCGGGCGCGACCGGCTCCCCGAGCTGCGGAAGCTGCTGCGCGAGGAGCTGCCCGAGCCGCCCCAGCCCGAGCCCCAGACGTGGCTGGTCACCTGCGGCTGGCTCCTGGGCAGGGCGCGGGTCACCGCGCCGGCCCTGTCGGCGGCCTGGCGCAGCGTCCTCTCGGCGGCCTCGGGGTCGGACTGCACCAGCGCCACACCCTCCGCCAGCAGGTCGCGCGCCGCCTGCGCGGCACGGCGCTGCGGCTCCGAGGTCAGCGGCCCGACGCGCTGCAGGTCGTCGTCCATGAACTTGACCCGGGCCTCGGCGATGCGCTGCTGGCTCTCGGCGCGACCGACCGCCTTGAGGTGCCTCTCCTCGGCGGCGCGGTAGCCGGCCAGCGCCGCGTCCAGCGCGCGCTCGACCTCGCCGAGCTCGGCGGCGAGGTCGACCGGGTCCTCGGCCGGGTCCGTCACCCGGCCCAGGGCGGCACGGGCGGTCGAGACCAGGGAGCCCACGGCGGTGTCCGTGGGCGCGAGGCGGGCGGCGTCGGCCACGTCCCCGGTCAGCGAGCTGCTGGCCTGCTCCAGCAGCTGGGCCCACCCCGCCACGAGCCCGTCGACGTCCGCCAGCAGGTCGCCCTGCCCGGTGGCCTCGGCCAGCGCCCGCTCGGCGGCCTTGATCGGCAGGACCGCGTCCTCCGGGCCCTCGGTCCGCAGCCGGTCCCCGGCCAGCTCCACCGAGGCCGACGCCTGACCGAGGAGGGCCCGGCAGCCGGTGACGAGGTCGCCGAGCTGCTCGCGCTGCCCGGCCCGCAGGTCGGTCCTGGCCGCCAGCAGCCGCTCGGTGTCGTCCAGGGTGCGGGCCGCTGCCGCGATCTCGTCGGCCAGCTCCTCGATGCGGGCCGGCGCGCGGTCGGACAGACGGCGCAGGTCGTTGAAGGCCTCGGTGTGCTCCTCGAGCCGGGCGTCGGCGCGCTCGACGAGGGCCCGCAGCGCCCGGAACCGTTCCATCGTGCGCTCGTAGCCGCTCGCCCCGGAGACGTCCCCGATCTGCTGCCGCACCCGGTAGGCCTCCAACGCCTCGGCCCGGGAGGCCTCCACCGCCTCGCGGAACGGGCGGGTGAGCTCGGGCGCGAACTCGGCCTCGGCATACTGCAGCTCGGTCTCGGAGGCGGCGATGGCGTCGTCGAGGGCGACCAGCTGACCGCCGATCTGCGCGGAGGTGGCCTCCAGCTCCTCGACCTGCTCCTGCCGGCGCCGCCGGTCGGCCAGGCGCCGTCTCACGCGGGGCGCGACGACGACGACCAGGCCCGTCCCGGCCACGCCCGCACCGATGGCGAAGGCGGTGCGCCCGGCCATGCCCTCCTGAGCACGGACGTCGATGAACCCGTCGGCCGCGGCCAGCACGGCGCCGTCCCAGTCGCTCTCGCGCAGCTCGGGCTCGATCCGCTCGACGACCCGGTCCTCCTGCTCCACGCTCAGGCCGGACGCCTCGGACACCGACAGCCCCCAGGAGCGCTCCCCGGTCGCGACGGCGAGGAGCAGGTCCTCGTCGCCCAGGTGCGACGCGTCGGCGGTCTGCGACGCCCAGTCCCAGCCGCTCAGTCCGCCGAAGTCGTCGACGAAGACGACGTACAGCTGCAGGCCGGTCTCCGCGTGCAGCCGGTCCTGCGCGTCGCGGACCGCCGCGACGTCCTGCACCGCACCGACCTCGTCGACCAGCTCGTCCGGCAGGTTGAGCGGGTCGGTGCCGTAGGCGGGGGCGAGGGTGAGCAGCAGCGTCGCCGCGACGGCCGCGACCAGGGCGCCCCACCGCGCGAGCGGACGGCCGGGAGCGGCGGGTGACGAGGTGTGCATGACGTGGTCCTTCCCCCCTGCGCGAACGGTCTCGGGGACCAGTATGTCGTGCGGCCGGTCGTCCGCAGGGCAGCCACCGCCCCTGGTGGCGGTGGGGAGAACCCGACCCCGGGTGTGGGTCTGGCGGCACAGACAGCGGCTCCGCCGCTGGCTGGACTGGAGGTATGCCGTTCCAGCCCTGGTCACAGCCCCTCGCCCGACCCCTCGACCGCCTCCGTGAGGGCCTGCCGCTGCCCCCGGTCGGCACCTCGACGACCGTCGGCCTGGCCCTCGTGGTCTCGACCGTGCCCTCGCTGCTGCCCCGCACCGCGCCCGTCCAGGGGCTGCTCTCCGGGGGCCTGGTGCTGCTCGCGCTGGCCCTGGTGCCCGTGGGTCGCGTGGCCCTGCCGCGGGCCGGCCGGCCGGGCACCTCCTCCCCCGCCGCCCGGGCCGCCGCGCTGGCGACCGCCGCCGCCACGGTCCTCGCCGCCGTGACGGCCGGGCACCTGCGCCTGGCGGGCCGCACGGCCGAGCTGGCCCTGCCGGGCCCGACCCTCGCCTACTGGTCCGTCGCCGCCGCGACGGCCCTCGTCACGGCGGCGGCGGGCGTGGCGCTCGCGCGAGGTGCACGGCATACCCTCCGGGTCGCGGGGCGGACCGGACGCACGAGGGTCGCCGCGCTGCTCGCGGCGACCACGGTGACCACCGCGGCCGCGCCCGCCGGCCTGCTCGACCCGCTGCGCAAGGACCTCGACCCCGACCACCCGCTGCTCAGCGTCTCCGCGCTGGGGGCTCCCCGCGCCTTCGCGACGGTCGAGGAGGCCGCGGGTCCCGAGGCGGGCGCGGAGCTCGCCGTGGACCGCCTGGTGGCCGCCGACGGGCTGGAGCGCTCGGCCGTCGTGGTCGTGCTGCCGACGGGGAGCGGTTGGGTCAACGGCACCGCGGTCGACGCGATCGAGGCCGACCTCGGCGGCGACGTGGCGGTGGTGTCGGCGCAGTACTCCGACCTGCCGAGCTGGTGGCAGTACCTGCTCGACCAGGGCCCCGCGCGACGGTCGGCCGGCGCGCTGCTCGACGGCGTCCTGGACCGGGTCGACGACCTGCCGGAGGCGGAGCGGCCGGACGTCTACGTCTACGGCGAGTCGCTGGGCGCCCTCGTCGGGCAGGCCGCGGTCGCGCAGGTGCCGGCCGAGGAGGTGTGCGGCGTGCTCTGGAGCGGCGCGCCCGGCGCCGCCATCACCGGGCACCCCCGCGAGCGCAGCCTGCTCAACGCGGACGACCCGATCCGCTACCTGACGGCGCGGACCGCGCTGGAGCGGCCGGAGGGCTGGCCGACGGTGTGGGTGCCGGTGCTCAGCTGGGGCACGACGTGGCTCGACACGAGCGCCTCGCTGCTGCCGGCGCCGGGGCACGGGCACGTCTACGGCGCCGAGCAGGACTGGTCGCTGCCGCGGTGCTGACCCGGCTCACTGCCGGCACGCCCGACGACGGTTGACGCGACGGAAAGCACGGGTCTAGCGTGGTGGCTGCGGCACCATGGGGACCACAGTGCCGGGAGACTCGTTCGTGGAGACGGTCCAGCGCCGTCACTGCGGTCCGTGGCAGCGCGCCCGCCCGCACCCGGCGCCCTCGGGCGCCCCAGCCTCGGCACTCGTGACCCGGGGGTCGACATGTCGGACCGCGTGCGCCTCGTCCGCCCGCAGGACCTGCTCGTCCTCGACGTGCGCCTGACCAACCTGCGCCGGTCCGCCGACGGCACGGCGCTGGAGCGGGTGGAGCCCGGGCGGCCCGCGCTCCTGGCCGTCGAGCTGCCGCCGCAGCACGTGGCGGAGCGGGCCTACTACGAGTTCACCGGGTCCAAGGAGCCGGCCGGGCCGCCGCCGGTCCCCGCGCTCGCGGCCGGGCCGAGCCGCCTCGTCTTCGCCCTCCCCGACGAGGTCGACGCCGTCCCGCTCACGGTGCACGGGCTGCTCGACTGGCACGCGCTGCGACCCCGGCTCGCGGCGGGCGCGCTGCCGCCCGGCACCACCGACGGTCCGGAGCCCGCGGAGCCGGGCGAGGACGAGACGGCCCTCGAGTTCCCCTACCGGCTGCTGCTGAGCCCGGTCGGGCCGGTGCGGTGGGAGCACTCGGCCGCTCCGGTGACCCTCGACGGGCGCACCGAGCTGTGGCACACCGCCCTCCTCGCCGACCACGAGGGCGAGGGTGCCGTGCAGGGTGCGCGACCGCATACCCCGGCACCGGTGCCCCTGCGCGCGCTGCACGCGCGCCCCGAGCCCGACCGGCTCACCACGTCCATGACCCTGCAGGACCTGCAGGACCTGGTCACCCTGACCGCCGGCTTCGCCCGTCCGCCACGACGGCCAGCGGGCATGCCCCGCACGGTGTGGGTGCGCAGGCTGCTCGAGCTGGGGCGGCTGCGACGGACCTCCCGGGCGCCGCGGACGCTGGAGGGCGAGCGCGTGGTGCTGACCAGCCTCGGCGCGTCCGTCCGGCTGCGCGGCAGCTTCGAGACCCCGCCGGGGCAGCCCGAGCCGGGTCCGGACGAGCCCACGCTCCTCCGCTACGCGCACGTCGCGGGGCTGGGGCGCGACCAGCGCGTCGAGGTCGTCCGGAGGGGCTTCGTGGACACCGGCCACCGGGCCGTCGTCGTGCGCGTCACCGAGCGGCAGTACGAGCCCGTGCAGGTCGCCACCCGGCAGGGACCCTACGGGACGGTCGGCGTCTTCGGGACCCGCGGCTACCTGCGGCAGTACTACCGGGTGCTCTTCACCCAGCCCCTCCTCGACACCTCGGCCCTGGCCGACGCCTTCCCGCACGGCGGCCGCGAGATGCCCCTGCGCACCGTCGAGATCATCACCCCCGGCTCGCCCAGGCTCGACCTGCCGATGGACCCGGGCAAGCTCGCCGCCCAGCTGGAGCGCCTGCTCGGCGGGCTGATGAGCCGGCGCTGGATCCAGGAGCGGGTCCGGGCCCAGCTCGAGGCGGCGATGGCCGCCCCGTGGTGGCTGCGGGCCGCCGGCGCCGACGTGCTCTTCGACCTGGTCGGGACCGACCGTCTCGGGCGACGCGTCGCCTTCTCCAGGCCGCTGATGTTCGTGCCCGCCACCGCCGCGGCGGACGGAGCCGGCGTCCTGGGCGTCTTCGGGCAGGGCCCGGACTCGCGGCGCCGGGCGGCCCTCTCGGGGCAGGTCGTCGCGCTGGCCGACAGCGGAGCGCCCGCCCCCGAGGCGACGAGCAGCCCGGTCGAGTCGCTGACCTTCGCCCTCGACCTGCGGCGCGCGGGCGGCCGGCCGGCCGGCTACCAGCCGTCGTGGGTCTCGCGCCTGGCCTCGGCCGCCGTGCACCTCGAGCCGCTCGACCGCCTCACCGGGACCGGCGGGGCCCACGAGGTCGTGCTCTCCCCCGACTACCTCGCCCACGGGCTCGACCCCGCCCGCAACCCGACCGGCGGCTTCGCGAGGATCGCCGGCGCCGCGGCCCGGATGGCCATGGACGCGGCCGACGGGGGCGGGCTCGCCGCGCCGAGCATGGACGTGGACACCCTCTCCGTGCGGGCCGGGCTGGTGTCCTCGGCCCTCGCGGGCGGTCTCGACGCCGGCGGCCTGGCCACGCTCTTCGGCGGCATGAAGCTCTTCGGCACCGTCCCGCTCGCCCGACTCCTCGCGGACGTGCCGGCGGCCACGCCGCAGATGCTCGCCAAGGGCGACGTGACCGACGAGGCGCTGGACGCGCTGCGGGACGACCCCGACGAGCGCCTGGAGGTCCCGGTGCTGCGCTCCCGGGTCCTGCGGGACGGCGCGGGCCGGCCGGTCGGGACCCGCACCCGGTTCCTCTGGAAGCCGGTGCTGGAGACCGACCCCGGCCTCACCCCGCTGGTGGACGTGGGCGGCGCCCGGTTCGTGCTCGACGTGGCGACGACCGTCCTCGCGGGCGAGACCGTGCCGCAGGTCCACGTCCTGGGCGAGCTGCGCGGCTTCACGATGGTCTTCGCCGGGGTGGCCGAGCTGCGGTTCGGTGCCCTGCGCTTCGAGACGCTGCCCGGGCGCAAGCCCGACGTCACCGCCGAGGGCGTCTCCCTGACCTTCGTCGGGGCGCTGGAGTTCGTCAACACCCTGCGTGACCTGCTGCCCGCCGACGGCTTCAGCGACCCGCCGGCCGTCACGGTCGACGAGGAGGGCATCCGGGCGGGGTTCGGCCTGGCCGTCCCGACCGTCGGGGTGGGCGTCTTCTCGCTGCAGAACCTCGCGCTGTCCGCCTCGCTCACCGTGCCCTTCGTCGGCAGGGCCGCCGGGCTGCGCTTCGCGCTCTCCGAGCGCCACCACCCCTTCCTCGTCACCGTCACCCTCTTCGGCGGGGGCGGCTTCTTCGCGCTCGGTGTCAGCGCCAACGGCGTCGAGGAGATCGAGGCGTCGATCGAGTTCGGCGGCAACGTCAGCCTCGACATCGGCGTGGCCAGCGGCGGGGTCTACGTCATGGCCGGCGTCTACTTCGGGATGACCGCGCAGGTGACCCAGCTCACCGGCTACCTGAGGATGGGCGGCCACCTGTCGGTGCTCGGCCTCATCTGCGTGACGCTCGAGTTCTACCTGGCCTTCACGTGGCGGGACAAGGGCGGCGGGCGCAGCGAGATCTGGGGGCAGGCGTCGCTGACCGTCGGCGTCACGGTGGCCTTCTTCTCCACCAGCGTCACGCTGTCGGTGGAGCGGCGCTTCGCCGGCGCCTCCGGCGACCCCACGCTCGACCAGGTCGTGGACGAGGACGACTGGGAGGCCTACTGCCTCGCCTTCGCCGAGGACCCGTCATGAGAGCCGAGCAGAAGCTGCAGTGGATCGCCCTCCCCCACGGCACGACGCCCGGCGGCCTCCCCCGCCTGGCCGCCTTCGTCGCACCGCGGCTGCGCAGCGACGGCAACCGGCTGGCCGACCTGCCCGACCTGCTCGACTGGCCGACGCACGTCGCCGCCGCGACCTGGCACGTCGAGGTGGACGGGACGCCCTACCCCGCCAGCGTGACGGGCCCGGCCCCCGACGCCGGGCTGTGGGCCGCGCTCTTCCCGCCGGACACGCTGCTGACGCCCTTCCGGTTCGCCGACCACGCGGACCGGCCGCTGGTCACCTACGGCGTGCAGGCCGTGCTGGCCGACCTGCGCCACCTCTACGCCACCGCCGCGGTCCACGGCGCGGAGCTGGTGCCGCTGCGGCGGGACGAGGCACGGCGCGCGGGCCACGACCAGGAGCGCCCCGTCGGGCTCGACGACCTGCTCGGACCCTTCCTGCGCACGCTGGCCGGGCGCCTGGGCGAGGTCCGCACCACCGAGGACCGCAAGGAGCTGGTGGCCTCGCTCCTGGAGGACGCCCGCGCCCGGTCGGCCGCGGCCCGGCTCGGCGGCGCCCGGGGCCTGGGCGGGCCGGTCGAGCCGATGCCGGCCGGTGCCTGGACCGAGCAGGAGCGCGCCGTCCTCTTCCACACCCGCCCGGAGACCGAGCCGGTGGAGATGCCCGCGGACGGCACGGCATACCGCGACGCCGTCGACCTGCACCAGATGCTCGGCGCGCTGGGCGACCACCCCGAGCTGCTGCGCCGGCTGGGGCTGGTCGTCGACCTCGTCCTCGACGAGGGGCTGCCGCGCGCCACCGTCGACGCGCCGGGACGGGTGGCCGTCGTGCCGACGCTGCCCCTGCCCGACGACGACGGTGTGGTGCGCACGCAGCTGAGCCACCTGACCGCCTACGTCCACGACGACGTGCCCGACGACGACCCGGACCACGGGACGGTCTTCGTCGCCGCCCGTGCGGTCCCGGACCCGCTCGGCCCCGCCGGGGGCGTCCCGACCGGGCTGGCGCCGGTGCCCGGGACGGCCTTCGCGCTCAACCAGGTGGACGTCGACGGGGCGCTGCTCAAGACGCTCAACCTGGCCGCCACCGTCGCCCGGCCCGCGTCGTCGGCCGACGAGAGGCCGCCCGGCCAGCCGGACTCCGCGGGGCTGCCGGCGCTGCGGACCGCCGGTCTGGGCCTGGTGCACACCGGGCGCGCCGCCGCGCTGCAGGAGGAGTTCGTGCGGGCGCTCGAGCACGACACCCTCGCCGGCCTGGACGAGGTGACCGAGCTGCACGCCGAGGACCTCGTCCGCGGGCACCGCCTCGACGTCCTGGACACGAGCACCGGGGCGGGCTGGCGGTCCCTGCACGAGCGGGTGCTCACCGCCCGCGCCGGGCGCTGGGCCGGGACGCTGGACCCGATGCCAGGCGAGGGCTTCGTCACCGTCTCGCTCGCCGGACCGCCCGTGCCGGCGGGCGCGACGCCCGACCCGGACTCCGAGCTCTACGTGCCCGAGGTGCTCGCCACCTGGGACGGCTGGAGCCTGTCGGCGCCACGGCCCGGTGCCGCCCTCAGCAGCGACCCGCGGGCGCCCGACCCCTCCGCGCCGGAGACCATGCCGGCCCGCGTGCCGAACGACCCGCACACCACGATGGACCTGTCGCTGACGAGCACGGTGGCCCCGGGCACCCTGCCCCGGCTGCGCTTCGGGCACGCCTACCGCGTGCGCCTGCGCGAGGTCGACCTGGCCGGAGGCGGCCCGACGCTGGCGGAGGCCGACGCGTGGCTCGCCTCCCCCGCCGCCGCGACCCCCGCCGTCCCCGCCCAGGGGTCGGCTGCCTATCTGCGCTTCGAGCCGGTGCCGGCGCCCGTGGTCGTCCCGGCCCAGCCCTTCGGCGAGGGCGCCTCGGCGCTGCGGCTCGTCGTGCGCAGCGACGCCGGGACCGACCCGGACGGCTGGGCGGCCACGGTCGCCGAGGAGGTCGCGCAGCTGGGGCTGGAGCCCTACCGCCCGCACGACGACCGGCACGTGGCGCCGCCCAAGGCGTCCTTCGAGACGGCCGAGCGGCACGGCATGTTCGACCCCGTCATGTCCTCCGACGGCACGCCCCCGACGGCGGAGCAGCTGGCGCGGGTGCGCGCGGCCTACGGGGTCGCCCGGCGCGAGAAGGGCACCTTCGACGACGCGAGCCTGCCGGGCGCCAGGGTCGTGGAGATCCCCGCCGGGCCCGAGCGCGGCCCGGAGACCAGGGACGACCGGCCGCCGGGCCGCTACGTGGTCCTGGACACGCCCACCGCGGGGCTGGAGGTGCCCTACCTGCCCGACCCCCTCGCGGCCGCCGTGCTGCTCCGCGGCCTGCCGGGCACGCCCGAGGAGGGCCTGCGGGTGGAGACCGCCGGCGAGGTCTGGCACCGGCCGCGGCCCTTCCGCCTGCGGCTGGCCGGGGCGGGTCCCGGCGGGGAGGCCGGGACCGACTGGGACGAGGACGCACGGGTGCTCACGGTCACGCTGCCGCAGGCCGCCACGCTGCGCGTCCGTCTCCTGTCGGTCGTGGAGCGGATCGACCTCATGGGCGTCCTGCGGTGGTGCGAGGAGGAGCTGACCGGCGACGACCTGGACCGGGCGGTCGGGCTCGTCAAGGACAACCGGTCGTGGCTGGTGACGCCGTGGCACGAGCTCGAGCTGGTCCACGCCGTCCAGCACCCGCTGGTCGTGCCGGACCTGGAGTCCCTCACGGGGCACCGGGACCCTGGCCAGACCTCCTTCGACCTCGCGGGGACGGTCCCCGTGGACACCGCCAGCACCGACCGGGTCGAGGTCGGGGGCAGCTGGTCGGAGTGGGTCGACGACCCGCACGAGGGCGCCGGCGGGGAGGCCGGCGGGGAGGCCGGCGGGCCCGGCGGCCCGCGCCGGGTCTCCCTCGCCTCGACCGCCTTCGCCCTGCCCCTCCCGCGCGTCCTGGCGGCCCCTGCCGACGACGAGTCCGGGGCCGTCAGCCTCCTGGACGGCCGCGCGCTCCGCTTCGCCACCCGGCCCCCGGAGCCCGGGACGTGGACCTGGCCGTCCGCCCACGAGTTCGGCGACACGCGGCACCGGACGGTCACCTACACCGCCACCGCCGCCTCCTCCTTCCGCGAGGACTTCCCCGCGGCGTGGCTGGGGCAGGCCGGGCGGACGAGCGTCACCGGCTCCGCCGTCGAGGTCGACGTCCCCAGCAGCGCGGTGCCGCCGCCGCCCGAGGTGCTGCACGCCATACCGACGATGCGCTGGGAGGCGTCCGCGGACGACGGCCGCGTGACCGTGAGCAGGCACGGGGGCGGCGTGCGCGTCTGGATGGCGCGGGGCTGGTTCGCCTCCGGCGACGGCGAGCTGCTCGGCGTCGTCACCGGCGGTGCCGTCGTGGCGCCCGACGTCGCGGACTACGAGCGCATCTCCATCCTCGCCGCCGACCCCGCGCGGCGCGGCACGGTGCCGGAGAACCTGACGCCGGAGCTGGTCCGCGGCGGCACCGGGACCTCGCCGGCGCTGCCCCTGCCGGGCGGCACCGAGCCGGTGCGGGTGGTGGGCTTCGCCCCGGTCTTCCACGAGGCGTCCGGCCGCTGGTACTGCGACGTCGGGGTCGACACGGGCACGTCCTACCAGCCGTTCCTGCGGCTCTCGCTCGTGCGCTACCAGCCGAGCTCGCTGCCCCGCTGCCACCTGTCGGCGCCGGTCCTGGTCGACATCCTGCAGACGCTGCCCGACCGGGTCGCGACCGTCGTGACCAGCCCCGACGCGCCCGGGACCCGCACCGTGACCGTCGCGGGCCCCTCCTACGACGCGGTCGCCGACCCGGACGGCGTGCGCACCGACGCCGCGTCGCTGGCCCGCATGACCGCACGCGTGCAGCGGCGCGACCCCGGGGTCGCCGACGAGGAGCTCGGGTGGGTCGACGACGGCGCCGTCGTCGAGCTGGACGCGACCCGCGAGGGCGGCACGGCGACGTGGACGGGGGCCGTCACGGTTCCGGTCGGCGCGGGCGGAGGGGCGGTCCGGCTGCTCGTGCTCGAGGAGGAGCGCTGGTCCACGGACACCAGCGTCGGCGACGGCTCCGGGAGGGTCGCCAGGGTCGTGTATGCGGCGCACCTCCCGGTCACCTGACGTCGCCCTGGCGCGGGGAGCCGGTGCGCTGCCGTGCGCGGTGCGCCCGCCAGCCGCTAGCGTTGGCGGGGACGGCGAGCTCGGGAGGGAGCCGATGACTGGGCGCGGGCCAGCAGGAGGGGATGCGCAGCGCGCGGGGGACGGGGAGTGGCCCTTCCTCGGGCGGGAGGACGAGCTCGACGTGGTCATGTCCGCGCTCGTCGCCCCGGCCGGCCCGGACCGACCCGGCGGGGCGGTCGTCGTCGCCCCGGCCGGCGTCGGCAAGACGAGGCTGCTGCGGGAGGTGCGCCGGGCGGCCGAGGCGGCGGGACGGCGGACCGCGACGGTCATCGCCACGGACGCGGCGTCCCGGACCCCCTACGGCGCGGTGCTGCACCTGCTGCCGCTCGGCCCCGCGACCGGCCCCGCGACCGCGCGCCCGGCCGACCGCGCCGCGTGGCACGCGTCCTTCTCCTCCGCGCTCCGCGGCGAGGACGGCGAACCGACGGTGCTCCTGGTCGACGACGCGCAGCACCTCGACCGGGGCAGCGCGGCGCTCCTGGTCCAGCTCGTCCTCGAGGGCACGGTCGCGCCCGCCGTCTCCGTCCGCCACGGGGAGCGCGTGCCGGACGCCGTCACCAGCCTCTGGAAGGACGGGCTGTGCCTGCGCGTGGACCTGCAGCCCTTCTCCCCCGTGGAGCTCGGTCGCCTCATCGGAGCGGTGCTCGGCGGCCCGGTGAGCGAGCGCACGCTCGCCCGGCTGACGGCGGCGAGCGACGGCAACGTCCTCTACGCCCGCGAGCTCGTCACGGCCGCCGTCGACGCGGGGGCCCTGCGCCGGCAGGGCGGGGTCTGGGTGTGGGACGAGCACGTCGTCCTGGCGCCGCGGCTCGTCGACGCCGTGTGGGAGCGGCTCGCGACGCTCGGCGACGAGGAGCGACGGGCGCTCGCCCTGGTCGCGCTCGGGGAGCCCCTGCCCGTCGACGTGGCCGCGCAGGTGGCCGGCGGCCCGCGGCTCGGCGCGCTGGAGCGGACCGGGCTCGTCCGGGTCACCGGGCGCGGGGCCGAGGAGCTGGTGCGCCTGGCGCACCCGCTCTACGGCGAGGTCGTGCTCGACCGGCTGGGTCGCCTGAGCCGCAGGGACCTGCTGACCACCCTCGCGGACGCGGTGGACGCCGCCGGCACCGACGCCGACGGGGCGGTCGTGCGGGTCGCGACCTGGCGGCTGGACGCCGGGGCCCGGACCGGGTGGCGGACCCTGCACCGGGCGGCCGTCCGCGCCAACCAGACCTTCGACCACGCCCTGGCGGTCAGGCTCGCCCGGGCGGCGCTGGAGGCCCTCGACCTCGACGGGGACGACGGCCCCGGTCCGGACGCGCCGTCCGGGACCGACCGCGCCCCGCGGGCCTGGCTCGTCGTCGACCTGGCCCGGGCCCTGGTCGGCTGCAACGACGTCGAGCAGGCCCACACCCTGCTCGTGGGGATCGAGGACGAGGTCGTGCTGTCCGGCGAGGACCAGCTCGTCGACGCCTACCTCGACACCCGGTTCTGGGCCTCCTACCTCGGCCTCGGCCGCGCCGCCGAGACGCGTGCCCTCCTCGACCGGATCTGCGGGCTGCCCGGTGACGCGGCGCGCGAGGAGCGGGTCACCGCATACCGTGCGTGCGTCGCGCTCGGCGAGGGCCGGCCGCGCCGGGCGCTGGAGCTGGCCGCGCCGCTGCTGGACTCCCCCGGGTTGCCGCCGCTGCAGCACCTCCTCGCGCTGGAGACCGTGGGCGAGTCGCTCGGCTGCCTCGGGCTGCCGGACCGCGCGGAGCAGGTGTGGGCACGCATGCGCGAGGCGTCCGAGGGCGCCGACGGGCGGCTGTCGACCGCGGCGGCGGAGGCCGAGCTGCAGGGCCTCTTCGTGGGCATGCTCGACGGGCGGGTCGACGAGGTGCTGCCCGAGGTGGAGCGCCTCCACGCGCGGGTGGAGGACTCCCCCGACGTCGTCAACCGCGGCCTGGCCTGCCTGGCGCTCGGCCGCTGCCTCCTGCTCGCCGGCAGGGTCCGGCGGGCACGCGTCGTCCTGCTCGACGCCGTCGCCGACTTCCGCACCCTCGACCTCGGCAGCTCCCTGGCCTGGGCGCTCGCCGTCCTCAGCCGCACCGCCTCGCTCACCGGCCGGGCGGAGGAGGCGCGCCGGTGGCGCGACGAGTCGCGGGAGGTCCTCGGCCCGGCGGGCACCGCGAGGCTGGAGGCAGACCTCGTCGCCGCGGAGGTGTGGCTCTCCGTCGCCGAGGGCGACCGCACCCGTGCCGCGGGGCTGGCGCTGGAGGGGGCCGAGCGCTATCCCGAGATGGACCTGCCGCGCGCCTGGCTGCTGCACCTCGCCGCCCGCGCCGGCGACCGCAGCGCGCACGTCGTGCGCACCCTCCGCGAGATCGCCGCCCGGGTGGGCTGCGACGGGCCGGCGCTGCTCGCCGACCACGCCGAGGCGCTCCGCGCCGGCGACCGGCACGCCCTCGAGGACGTCGCCGAGCGGTTCGCGGCGCGAGGGCTGCAGCCGCTGGCGGTCGAGGCTCAGCACCAGGCGGTCCGCGCGCACCGCGCCGCAGGGTCCGCCGACGGGGTCCGCCGTGCCACCGCGCGGGCCGCGGTGCTGGCCGGCCGGCTCGACCCGATGCCCGGCCTCGCCCTCCTCGACCCCTCGCCGGACGACCTCGCGCCCGCCGCCGCGCTCAGCCGCCGGGAGCTGGACGTGGCCCGGCTCGTCGCGTCGGGCCTGAGCAACGCCGCCGTGGCCGAGCGGCTCGTCGTGTCGGTCCGGACGGTCGAGTCGCACCTCTACCAGGTGTTCGCCAAGCTCGGCGTGCGCTCCCGCACCGAGCTGAGCAGCGTCCTGCCCGCCGAGGACGCCCCGTCCGCGGAGGACCAGTGGCCCGCTACTGACCCGGGCGTGCCGCGACGGCCCTAGCGTCGGGGCATGACCGCGCCGGACGAGGCCCTTCTCGGGCAGCTGCCCGCCGCCCACGCCGTGGCGCTGCGGCTCGACGCCGCGGGCCACGACCACCGGCTCGTCGCGACCGCGCTCGGCGTCCCGGTCGAGTCCGTCCCCACGCTCCTGGCGGTCGCCCGGGCCAAGCTCGCGCGCCTCGAGACCCCGGGAGACCTCCGCCGGGCAGGACCAGTGGTCGACCACTGAGACGGGGACGCGCCCCGCTCCCTCGCGTCGTCCACACCCCGCCCACCACGTCCACACCCCGCCCACCACGAAGGGACCCTCCGTGACCACCCGGCACCACCGCATACCCGTCCTCGCGTCGCTGCCGTGCACCCACCTCGTGGGGACCGCCCGCGCCGCGGCGGCCCCGGCACCCGGCTCCGTCGTCGCCCGGCGCGAGGACCTGGGCCGCTGAGGACGGCTCCCGACCCGGGAGCAGCTGGCGCCGCGCACGGCACGGGGGGTGCGCGGCGCTACGCTGCCCTGGCCGGGCGACGGGACGAGGAGGACGATGACGGCGCAGGACGAGCACGGGCGGCCGGTCGGGCCCCCGCTCCCGGGGTGGCGGGCGGCTCGGAGACCGGGTGCCGCCGTGCTGACGGGCCGCTGGTGCCGGCTCGAGCCCCTCGACCCCGGGCGGCACGCCGCCGACCTCCACGCGGCCTACTCCTCCGCGCCCGACGGGCGGGACTGGACCTATCTGTCCATGGACCGGTTCGCCACGCCCGAGGCCTGCCGCGCGTGGGCGGACGCGGCGGCGGCGAGCACGGACCCGCGGCACTACGCGGTGGTCGACCCCTCGGGTCGGGCGCTGGGGACGCTGGCGCTCATGCGCCAGGACCCCGCCAACGGGGTCGTCGAGGTCGGCACGGTCGTCTTCTCGCGGGCGCTGCAGCGCACGCCGATGTCGACGGAGGCGCAGTACCTGCTCATGAGGCACGTCTTCGACGACCTGGGCTACCGGCGCTACGAGTGGAAGTGCGACAGCCTCAACGAGGGCTCGCGCCGGGCGGCGCTGCGGCTGGGGTTCACCTACGAGGGGACGTTCCGCCAGGCGGTGGTCTACAAGGGCCGCAACCGGGACACGGCGTGGTTCTCGATGCTCGACGGGGAGTGGCCGCGCGTGCGGGCGGCGCTGGAGGAGTGGCTGCGGCCGGCGAACTTCGACGCCGACGGGCGGCAGCGGCGGGCGCTGCGGGTCGGGGACGGCTGACCGGCGGGGCGTCGGGTGGAGCCGGCGGAGTCAGGGCCGGGGCGGCGGCGCGGGCGGCGGCGTCGCCCGCCGGAGGCGCGGGCGGCGGCGTCAGCCGCCGACGCGCTGGGCCACGTCGAGCGCCCGGGCCCACTGCGCCACGTCGTCCGGCAGCCCGGGCGAGGGAGCGGTCGTCCCGAGGAGTGCCACGACGTCGGGCGCCGGCACGCGCTCGCCGGTGCCGCGCGCGAGGAACCGGCCGGCGACGAGCCCGCGGGCGCACAGGTCCTCGCCCCGGGTGAAGACCTGCTCGAGATAGACCATGCGCTCGTCCCACCCGACCAGGCGCGTGGTGATCTCGAAGCGCTGGCCCAGGGTGAGCGAACGGCGGTAGCGCACGGTCTGGGCGGCGACGACGGGATACCAGCCGGTCTGCCTCAGCAGCGGGAAGCCGCCGAGGTCGGCGATGTAGTTGCTGCGCGCGACGTCCATCATCTGCAGGTAGACGCCGTTGTTGACGTGCAGGTAGTAGTCGAGGTCACCGGGCGCCACGCGCATCCGCGTCACGGACGGGTCGAGGATCCCCCGGCCGGGCACGGCGGGGCGTGGGCGGAGCCCGGCGAGGAGGAGCTGGAGCTGCCTGGCCACCTCCCCAGGCTCCCATGCGCGACGGCGCCGCTCGCACGGTCCCCCCGACGTGGCCGCGGTGGGCCGGCCCGCACGCTGGCGGCCACCGCCCACACCGGGAGATGCAACGTCCTGCACCGTAGGCACGGTTGCCGACGTCGCATCTGGTGCAGGACGGTGCATCTCCCGGGCACCGACGTCGCATCTGGTGCAGGACGGTGCATCTCCCGGGCACCGACGTCGCATCTGGTGCAGGACCTTGCATCTCCCGGGGGCACCGCCCGGCGGCTCCTCACGACGACGCCCGCCCCTCCCGCACGAGGCGGCAGGGGCGGGCGCGCGGACCCGCTCGGGACTAGCGGGTCGGCCAGGCGAGCAGCTCGTCGGTGATCCGCAGCTGCACGGTGCTCGACGAGGGCTCCGGGCCCTCGCCGCCGTAGCCGTAGACCATGAGCTGGTGCTCGTCGTTGATGCCGAAGCTGTAGACCGGCAGGAACGGGCGGTCCTCGGCGGTCGGCACCATGCCCGACACGTCCCAGATCCGGCCCTGCGGGTCCCACATGGCGGACACCACGAAGTCCGGGGCCACCTCGACCGTCCCGAGGATCCACCCGTCGTCGGTGACCTCCTCGGCGACGGCGTCGAAGCCGTAGTCGGTGAGCCGCTGCATACCGTCCTCGGCGGTCCAGACGAAGGCGTCGTCACCGCTCACGCCGACCACGGTCCCGGTGGCGCTGACGTCCTTCGCGGCCGCCGACGACTGTCCCTCGAGGGTGCCCAGGTCCGTGATCTGCCCGGTGGCCAGGTCCCAGCTCACGGCGTGGGACCAGCCCTCGTCGGTCAGTGAGTCGCCGACGGCCGTGCCGTCCACGACCGCGGTGGGCTGGGTCTGCGCCGGGTTGCCGGACAGGTGCTCCAGCCGCTCGAACCCGCCGTCGACCGTGTGCAGGAACGGGTCGCGGTAGGTCTGCCACCCGTCGGCCTCCTGGACCTCCTGGTCGACGAAGCCGATCATCGTGCCCTCGTCGTCGATGCCGGTGCCGAAGCCGGCCTGGTAGTCGCGCCACCCCGGCAGCCCGATCGCCGTCATCGTGCCGTCGGCCGCCCAGCGCACCGGGTCCAGACCGCCCTCGTCGGTGTAGTAGATGCCGGCGGACTCGCCCGAGGCGTTGATGTCGAGCACCGCCCCGCTCGTGCCACCGACGAGCTCACGGTCGGAGAAGCCGTCCTCGGCCGACCAGACGGTCGGCGTCATGAGCCAGTCCTTCTGGCGGTCGCCGCCGACCTGGCCGGCGTCGTTCATGGCCGCGCCGACGAACGGCACCTCCCACTTCTCGACCTCCAGCTGCGGCATGGTCACCTCGGTCACCCGCACGTCGGCGGCGCCGATGGTGGTGCCGTGCTCGTTGGCCACGCGCACCCGGCCGGCGATCGGCTGGTTGGTCTGCCGGAGGGTCGCCAGGGACACCGACGCCTCGACGGGTATGGAGTCGCCCGTCGCCAGGTCCACGGTCGCCGACGACCCGGGCTCGATGGTGCCGAGCCCGTCGGTGTAGACCGCCTCGTGGTAGTCGAAGCTCGTGGTGCCGCCCTCGGAGCGCACGCCCACGGCGATGACGTAGTGGGTGCCCGGGGGCGCGTCGTCGAGGACGATCTCCTCGGTGCCCGCGCCGATGCCCGTGCTCGACGCGACGAGCTCGCCGGTCACGGCGTTGACGAAGTACATGTCGACGTCCGAGCCCTCCTCGCGGGGCTCGATGGTCATCTCGAGCCGGCTCGTGCCGCGGGGCACGTCGATCCGGTTCATGATCTGCTCGCCGTCGGCGACCTCGCCCAGGAGGTGCTTGAGCAGGCCCACCTCGCCGTCGGCGACGTGCGCCTCGACCGGGGCGAACTCGTTGGCGCCCGTGGTCGAGACCTGCTCCGGGGTGTGCACGACCATCGAGGGGATCGTCGTGCTCCCCGGCTCGAAGCTCATGCCCAGCGCGGTGACCGTCGCGGTGAAGGTGTTGTCCTCGGTCCCGGACGTGTGGCGCGCCTCGACGACGAACTCCCACACGCCGGCCATCGGCCGGGTGACCGCCCGGGTGGTCGCGTCGCAACCGGTCGGGTCGGGGTAGCCCGTGAAGCACACGTTGCTGGCGTTGGTCTCGGCCGGGACCCCCTCGGGGTCGATCGGCAGGACGCGGACCTGGCTGCCGTCGGCGAGGCCGCCGAGGGTCATCTGCAGCGCCTCGACGCCCTCCGGGACCGGGACGAGGACCGAGGTGGCGCCGCCGCGCGGCAGCGTGCCCGAGTCCGTCACCGTGAAGCCGTTGGCGGCCGGCGGCTCCGTGGCGAGCACGGTGACGGCGACGAACCCGTCGACGCCGGCGGTCCCCGGGTCGTCGATCGTCATGATCGCGGAGTGCGCCCCGGAGGTCGAGGGGCTGGCGGTGATCGTGACGCTCTTGGCCATGCCCCGCTTCAGCGGGAGGGCCGCGCGGGCGGTGAAGGTGCCGTCGTTGCCGATCCAGCCGATCCGGTGGTTGACCGAGCCCGAGGTGCCCGAGGTGCGGGTGACCTGCACGTCATACGTCTGCTCCTCGCCCGTCACCTGGCCGCCCTCGCCGGGCAGGCACCGGTTGTAGACGCCGGGCCCGGTGCCCGGCTCGGCGAGCAGGTCCGAGAACGGGCTGCACACGGGGGCCGAGACCTCGAGGGTGTGCGTCTGCACGCCCTTGCTCAGCTGGCCCCAGGCGGCCGGGGTGTCGACGACGCCGGCGCCCTGGGCGGTGGTGGGCACGCCCGGCAGGAGCCGGGCCGTGCCGGTCAGCGCGGTCCGGAGGGCGGCCGGGGTGACCTCGACGGACTCCGCCTTGGCCGCGGACAGCAGCAGCGCCGCCGCGCCCGTGACCTGCGGGGCGGCCATCGAGGTGCCGTTGGCCATGCCGTAGCCGGCCGGGAGCTGGTAGCCGGCGGCCGGGACGGCCTCGCCCTCGAGCCACATCGGGATGGTCGAGACGGCCGCGCCGGGGGCCGCCACCTGGGGCGCCAGTGCGCCGTCCTCGGCGGGTCCGCGGGAGGAGAAGCCGAAGATGCTCTCCTCGGTGGCGACGCGCGAGCCGTAGTCGGCCCACCAGGTGTCGGAGCTGACCGACGCCGCCACCGAGATGGCCTTGCTGGCGACCGACGGGGAGCTGACGGTGTTGGTGCCGAGGCCGTCGTTGCCGGCGGCGATGACGATCTGGACGCCGTGGGTCTCGATGATCTCGTCGTAGAGGATCGACATCACGTCCGAGCCGTCGTTGAGCGCCGGCAGGCCGCCGATCGAGAGGTTGACGACGTCGACGTCGCGCTCGGTGACCAGGTCGATCATGCCCTCGGTCAGCGCGGCCTGGGTGCACGCGCCGCCCCAGGTGCAGGCCCGGGCGGAGACGATCTGGGCCCCGGGGGCGGCGCCGCTCATCTCGCCGCCGAGGAGGGAGGTGCCGCCGACGATGCCGGCGACGTGGGTGCCGTGCGAGGCCACCGGGAGGCCGATGTTGACGTAGGTGCCGGTCTGGCCCGCGTAGCGCGCGCCGAGCGCGGAGAGGTCCACGCCCTCGCGGTGCTCGACGACGAAGGGGATCTGCTCGTCCGTCCCGGTGGCCGGGTCGTCCGCGCCGAAGTGGCCGACGTGCCGGTCGACCGCGTAGGGCTGCATGGCCAGCTCGTCGGTGAAGTCCCGGTCGCGGTCGGTGTCGACCCAGGTGGTGCCGGTCGAGGGCTGGAAGAGCACGCCGAAGCGGTCCTGCTCGCCGTCGCCGTCGAGGTCGCCGCCGAAGTCGCTGGCCGCCGTCGAGCGCTCGTAGAACCAGGCCGCGAGGAAGTCGCCCTCGGCCGAGGTCCAGGTGTCGCCCCCGAAGCTGAAGGACGGGCCGCTGACCTCGGTCGACATGCGGACCCAGGTGCCGTCGCCGTCGGTGATCGGGTCGGTGACGGTGATCCAGTCGACGATCTTGGGCCGCCCGTCGCTGGTCTCCTGCAGGGCGGGGTGGCCGACGTCCACGCCGGTGTCGACGACGCCGACGACCGTGCCGCGGCCGTCCCACTCGGGGTGGTCGGCCACGAAGTCGGTAGCGCCCGTCTCGTGGACCGGCAGGTAGGGGTTGTCGACCGGGGTGCCGGCTCCCGGCGCCTCGGGACCGGAGGCCCGCGCGGCTCTCGGCGCCCGGGCCTCGAGGTCGGGCGTGGGGACCGGGACCTCGAAGGAGCGGTCCAGGTCGATGGCGCGCACGACGGACAGGTCAGCCAGGCCGGGCACGGCGTCCGTGGGGACCGAGGCCCGGACGTAGCCCAGGCTGTCCGTCACGGACCCGACGGCACCGCCGGCGTCGCGCACGGCGGCGGCGACGGCGTCGGTGTCCCCGTCGGCGGCCAGCATCATGACGGTGACCGTCTCGGTCTCCTCGACCTGGGCCTGCTGCAGACGCTTGGTGTCGGCCTCGCCGAGCTTGTCCGCCGCGCGGCCGGACGGCGCCACGGTGTCACGCTGCTCGAAGCCCTCCGACTCCCCCGGCACGAACAGCTCGTCGCCGCCGGCCCGCCGGTCCTTGCGGACGTCGGACGGGTCGCGCGGCTCCGCGACCTGCGGCCGGTCCGCGGCGTGCGGTCCGGCGGCGTCCGCCGCCTGTCCGCCGTCCGGCGCCGGGTCCGCGACGGCGGTGCCCGCCCCGGTCGGTCCGAGCGCGAGCGTCCCCGCCACCACGGCGGCGCTGGCCGCGCCCACCCACCTCTTCCGTGCTCTCATCCTGCTCCTCGTCGGGTCGTGACTGAAGCCGCCTGCGGGCAGGCACGGTGAGGTCAGGGCCTCCGCTGGCCGGGCTGGCGGTGGGCAGAGCCTCTCAACCGCTTGCGCGGGGATCAACGGTTTCCGGCGGCGACAAAGCGTCTTGGCGACAAGACGTCTCGGCCTCGGGCGGGGTCCTCTCCAGCGGGAAGACAGGGGGGACGGACAAGGTGCTGCACGCGATGCGCCGTCGGCGACGTTGCCTGTGGTGCAGCACCTTGCCTGGGCGCCGCGCGTGTGACGCGGTCACGGCACGGACCCGACCGGGCGCGCGCTCTGCACGGTGCAGACCGTGCGCCTGGTCCGGGATGGGGTCCGACCAGGCGCGCACTCTGCACGGTGCAGACCGTGCGCCTGGTCCGGGATGGGGTCCGACCGGGCGCGCACTCTGCACGGTGCACCCCGTGCGCCCGGTCCGGGAAGGGGTCCGACCGGGCGCGCACTCTGCACCGTGCACCCCGTGCGCCCGGTCCGGGAAGGGGCCCGACCGGGCGCGCACTCTGCACGGTGCAGACCGTGCGCCCGGTCCGGGCAGGGCCATGGCCAGGCTCCTGCTCGACGAGACGAGAAGACCCGACCTCACCACGAGTCGCTGGTCTCCACCCCCGAGCTCGTCGCTAGGACGTCGACGCAGGGCTGACCGCCGCGAACTGCGGGAAGGTCTCTGCCCTCAGGGATTCTCGTCACGGTAGACACACATGCCGCCGTCACCCGGATAGCGTCCTCCGCAGTCGTTGGCCACCGCGCTCTCCGGCGTGCCGCTCGACGCGTCCCAGTAGAGGTCGTCGCAGGCCTGCATGTCTCCGCTCTTGCACGACGTGACGAGCCCCTGCAAGACCGCCGCTTCGACAGCGCGGTCGACGCAGGAACCCCAGCCGTCCGCATAGTGGCCGCCGCAGTTCTCGGCGACGTCCCACTCGGCCGATCCGTAGTCGGCCTCCCAACCGAGGTCGTCGCAGGCCTGCATGTCTCCTCCCTCGCAGCTGCTGACGAGTGCTGCGAGCATCGCGATGGCCTGCTCCTGCTCGCGCTGCTCCTCGGCCTCCCACTCAGCCTCCTGACGCCCCACTCTGCCGGGCTGACGCAGCTCCCGAACGCGGGATCGCTCGTCATCCCGCCGCACGACGAGGCGATCGCCTCGTAGTCGGACCCGTAGGGCGAGATCCACCAGAGTTCGTCACAAGCCTCGAGGTCACCGGCCGCGCAGGCGTCGTAGAGACCGTCCAGCGCGGGGTCGTCGCCGTAAGCACTGGGAGTCTCGGTGAACCAGTCCTCGAAGTCCGGCGCCCAGTCGTCGGGAAGCTGGGCGAAGGCCGGCTCGCACTCCGGCTCGACCTCCTGCGGGCTAGCGAGAATGCGCTCGACGCTGCCACGCAACGCGTCAGCCGTGAACATCAAGGGGACCATCTGGAACCCGTCGCTTCCGTCGGCCATCTGCGTCACGACGCCTGCAACCTCGCCGTCTCGGGTCAGCGCAGGCCCACCGGAGTTGCCCCTGTCGAGCGCACCGTCACCCCGGACTGCCATCCGCACGCCACGATCCATCTGAAAGCTGAGGACCGTCGACGGCGTGACCGAGAAGTCACCGCCCGGGACCGGGTATCCGATCGCGACGAGATCCTGGCCCTCGCGGAGGTCTCCTGTGTCCGCCCACGGCAGAGCTTCCGGCAGAGGTTTTTCCACACGGATGACCGCCACGTCTGGCTCGGCCTGTCCGCCGATAACGGTGCCCTCCAGACGCGTCCGACCGTCGCGGCTCACGAGTTCAGGTGACGGATCGTTGTTGACGACGTGCCAGTTGGTGACGAGGTGGCCTTCGTCGAGAACCCAGGCAGTTCCCCAACCGGCCACTTGGCAGCCCTCTGACTCGACCTTGAAGACCGAGTCTCCGTAGCGCGTGGCCAGCTCCTCGTTCGTCAGGTCACGCGGCTCTTCGGTGACGGCGGCAGGCTCGGCGGTGACCACCGGTTCGTCGGGGACGGCCGTCGCCACCGGCGCGACTGACGCGATCGCCTCGAAGAGGCCGGCTCAGGCCACCGCAACCTGCGGATGACGCGGCCGCAGCCAGAGAGAGACATAGACGAGCGCGACGAGGACCGGCACCTCGATGAGCGGCCCGACGACCCCGGCCAGCGCCTGGCCCGAGGTGACCCCGAAGGTGGCGATCGCGACGGCGATGGCGAGCTCGAAGTTGTTGCCTGCCGCCGTGAAGGCCAGCGTCGTCGTCCGCTCGTAGCTCAGGCCCAGTGCCCGGCCCAGCAGGTAGCCGCCGCCCCACATGAGGGTGAAGTAGGCAAGCAGCGGCAGCGCGATGCGCGCCACGTCCTGCGGACGTTGGGTGATCTGGTCGCCCTGGAGCGCGAAGAGCAGGGCGATCGTGAAGAGCAGGCCGTAGAGCGCCCACGGCCCGACGCGCGGCAGGAAGCGGGACTCGTAGGCCTCCCGACCCCACCGCCTCTCCCCGACTCGCCGCGAGAGGTAGCCGGCGAGGAGCGGGACGCCCAGGAAGATCAGGACGCTCTTGGCGATCTGCCAGGGCGAGACGTCCAGCTCTGCCCCTGGCAGGCCCAGCCACCCGGGCAGGACCGTCAGGTAGAACCAGCCGAGCACCGCGAAGGCCCCGACCTGGAAGACCGAGTTGAGGGCGACGAGCACCGCCGCCGCCTCACGGTCGCCGCACGCGAGGTCGTTCCAGATGACGACCATCGCGATGCAGCGGGCGAGCCCCACGACGATGAGCCCCGTGCGGTACTCCGGCAGGTCCGGCAGGAGCAGCCAGGCCAGCGCGAACATCAGGGCCGGTCCCACCACCCAGTTGAGCACGACGCTGGCGACGAGCAGCCGACGGTCGCTGGTGACGGCGGGGAGCCGGTCGTAGCGGACCTTGGCCAGGACGGGATACATCATCACCAGCAGGCCGAGCGCGATCGGCAGCGAGATCCCGTCGACCTCGACCCTGGACAGGGCCGCGCCGAGACCCGGCGCAACCCTGCCCAGGAGGAGGCCGCCGACCATCGCCAGCCCGATCCAGAGCGGCAGCCACCGGTCGAGGGTGGACATCTGCGCCGCGACCGGCGCGGGCGCGGTGCGGGTGCTCGTCATGCGACGGCGGCCCCGGCGGGACGGATCGCACGGACGAAGGCGCTGGCGAAGGCGCCGTCGAGCGCCTCCACCGTGTCCTCCCTGGTCATCCCGGCCGGCAGCCGGTCCTCGGCCAGCCGCTCGGCGAGCGCCTCGAGCTCGGACCGTTCGTAGCGCCGGGTGACCTCGACCGAGGCGTCCTCGAAGCCGGCGGCCCGCAGCTTGTCCACGAACTCCACGTCGCGCAACGAGCCGGAGATGCAGCCCGTCCACAGCGCGGTGACCTCCTTCAGCGCCTCCGGGATGTCGCGCAGCAGGACGATGTCGGAGACGGCGAACCGCCCGCCGGGGCGCAGCACGCGGAACGCCTCTCGCACCACGGCGTCCTTGTCCGGGCTGAGGTTGACCACGCAGTTGGAGATCACCACGTCCACCGCGCCGTCGGGCAGGGGGACGTCCTCGATGGTGCCTCGCAGGAAGCGGGCGTTCTCGACACCGGCCCGCGCCCGGTTGCGCTCGGCCAGCTCCAGCATCTCCGGCGTCATGTCCAGACCGTATGCCGTCCCCTCCGGCCCCACGCGACGCGCCGAGAGCAGCACGTCGAGCCCGCCGCCCGAGCCCAGGTCGAGCACGTCCTCCCCCGGGCGCAGCTCGGCCCGCGCGGTCGGGTTGCCGCAGCCCAGGGACGCCGCCAGCGCCTCCGTGAAGGGCGTGTCGGCCTCGTCGTAGTTGCCGGAGGTCACCGGGTCGGCGGCCGCGTCCGCGCCGCAGCAGGACGAGCCGCCGCAGCACCCGCTGTCCGCCGGCGCCCCGCCCTCCGCCAGCGCAAGGGACGAGCGGGCCGCGGAGGCATAGCGCTCCTGCACCCGTTGCCGCACCTGCTCGCCGCTCTCCGCCGGCCCGTCGTCGTGCACGCGCTCGCTCATCACCGCTCCTTGTCTCGACGGACGTCGAATCAACGCCCGGGCCAACCCTGTCGCACTGCTTCGACATCTGTCAAGATAAACCCATGCCCGTCCTCGAGTCCTCCCCGAGCACAGCCGCCACCACGTGCTGCGGCCTGGCGACGTCGTCCCTCACGGCCGACGACGCCGAGCGTCTCGCGCCGATGTTCAAGGCGCTGGGCGACCCGGTCCGGCTGCGGATGGCCTCGATGATCGCCGCCTCCCCCGAGCTGTGCGTCTGCGAGATCACGCCGGCTTTCGACCTGTCCTCGGGCACGATCTCGCACCACCTCCGGACACTGCGCGAGGCAGGGCTCGTGGACTGCGAGCGCCGGGGCACCTACGTCTACTACTGGATCCAGCCCGAGGCCCTCGAGGCGCTCTCCGCGCTCCTCTCGGTCGAGGAGGGCCCCGACCGGCAGGCCCCACCTGCCAGTCCGTGAGCCCGTCGGGGACGGGCACCGGGAGCGGCGGCACGGACCACACCCTCCACGCCATGCAACGTCGTCGACGTTGCCCCTGGTGCAGAACCTTGTCCAGGTCCCGTCTCGTGGCGGGACGCCCGTCCGGCGCAGGCCCCGCCGTGGCGGGATGCCTCCGTCCAGCGAGACGACACGCGCCCGCTCCCCTACGCTGAGGGTGCAGCTGCAGCACACGCGCGACACGGTGCCGACGCACGGCGCGCGGGCGACCTACCCGGACTCCGACGTGAGCCCCTCCCCGGCGACGACGGACGATGGGCTCAAGGGCACGTCCAGCCTCGACGTGCCGCAGGGACGCGGCTGACCCACGGTCCGGGGAGGCGGCGCGGACGCTCTCGGGGGTGCCCGCGCCGCCTCTCCTCGTGCGTGGCCCCGTGCAGACCGTGCGCTCGGTCGGCGGGGGGCGGGACGCCCGCTCGGCCGGAGGGCGACCGGACGCACGCTCTGCACACCCGGCACCGTGCAAACCGTGCGCTCGGTCGGGGAAGACGGGGCGTGCGCTCGGCCGGACGGCGACCGGACGCACGCTCTGCACACCCGGCACCGTGCAGACCGTGCGCCCGGTCGGGATGACGGGGGCCGTGCAGACCGTGCGCTCGGTCGGGATGACGGGGGCCGCGCAGACCGTGCGCTCGGTCGGGATGACGGGCACCGTGCAGACCGTGCGCTCGGTCGGGGAGGACGGGGCGTGCGCTCGGTCGGGTGACGGGGGCCGCTCGGTGGGGGGGGCCGGCGAGGTGCGTGGTCGGCCGCGGCGCCGTCACTGACACCAAATTTGGCGTTATCGGACACCTAATGGCACAGTATGCCTCGTGCCAGTCACCTCCACCCCTGCCGCCACCGCGACCGAGCTGCTCCGGGCGCTGCTCGACGACGGGTCGGCGGACCCCGGCGCCGGGGTGCCGGGGCTGCGCCCGGAGGTCGTGGCCCGGACGCGGGAGGCCTGGGCGGCGCTCTACGACGCGCCGCAGCCGCTCGACGCGGCGCTCCTGCACGGGCTGGCCGCGGTCGTCGCGGCGTGGCAGGGCAGCACGCCGCTCCTGCAGGCGCACCTCGCCGCCGGCGGCGACCGGTCCCTCCTCGACGACGACGCGCCCGCCGACCCCGCGGTCGGAGCGCTGCGCGACCACGTCGACCTGCTCGCCGTCTCCCCCGCGACCGCGACGCCGCAGGACCAGGAGACGCTGACCGCCGCCGGGGTCGGGCCGGACGAGGTCGTCCTGGTCAGCCAGCTCGTCGCCTTCGAGAGCTATCTGGTGCGGGTGCTCGCGGGCCTCGCCGCCGTGGCGGGCGCCGCCCACGAGACCGCCACCGCACCGACGCGCAGCAGGCCCGGCCGCGGGCGCGGGAAGTTCTCCCCCGAGGCGACCGCGACGGGCCGCCCGCGCCCCACGGCCTACACCCGCGACCTGCTGGAGTGGGAGCCGTGGGTCGAGGCGCCGACGGCCGAGGAGCTCACCGACGAGCAGCGCGCGTCCTTCGCCCGCAAGACCACGACCAACAGCGTCTACTTCCGGCTGCTCTCCCGCACCCCCGGGGTGACCCTGGCCCGCAGCGCCCTCGACGTCGCCGCCTTCCAGGGACCGGGCGGGCTGCCCAAGGCCGAGCGCGAGCTGGCCGCCACGGTCGCCAGCAAGGTCAACGACTGCGTCTACTGCGCCTCGGTGCACGCCCGCAAGAGCGCCGGCTTCAGCAAGCGCGAGGAGGACGTGGACCGGCTCCTCGCCGTCACCCTGCCACGCGACGCCGACTGGGTCCCGACCGACCTGGCCCCGCTGTCCGCCGGTCTCGACGAGCGCTGGGCCGCGGTCGTCGACGCGGCCGCCCACCTCTCGCTCGTGCGGCCCGACCTCACGCCCGCCCACGTGGGTCGAATGCGCAGCGCCGGTCTCGACGACGACGAGACCGGCGACCTGGTCACCGCCGCCGCGTTCTTCGCGTGGGCCAACCGGCTCATGCTGACGCTCGGCGAGCCGGCCTGTCCCGGGCGCGGGACCGACTGACCCCGGACCGACCCCGCGGCGCACGGCATACCCCCGTCGCGCCGCCCCCTCCCCAGCACCGCCGCGGGCGCGCCCGAGCGCGCGCCCACCCGTCCCACGAAGAGGCTCCCATGAAGCACCGTCACGTCCTGCTGACCGCCCTGCCCGCCACCGCCCTGCTGATGACCTCCTGCGCGCAGGTCACCGTCGAGGACGCCGCGGCCGAGGGCACCACGACCACCGTCACCGTCACCGACGACCAGGACCGCGAGGTCACGATCGAGGGACCCGTGGACCGGGCGGTCGTCATCAACAGCTACACCAACGAGTTCGTCCGCGCGATCGGCGCCGGCGACACGGTCGTGGGGGTCGACAACACCTCCCTGGACCGGCTGCCCTACCTGCCGGTCGACGACGACGCGGTCATCGCCGAGGGGCTCGACCAGCTCAACTACGAGGCGATCGCCGAGCTCGACCCCGACGTGGTGATCCTGCCGCGCAACGCCGTCTGGCAGGAGGCCTCCGAGCAGCTCGAGTCCTTCGGCATCCCCGTCGTGGTCGCGACCGCCTGGGACGCCCACGCCGTCGACGAGACGCTCCTGCTGCTCGGCGAGGTCTTCGACCGGGGCGAGGAGGCCCAGGAGGTCCTCGCCTTCCAGGAGGAGATCCGCTCGACGCTGGACGAGCGGCTCGAGGGCGTCGAGCCGAGGTCGGTCTACCTGGAGACGGTCGACCCCTACCTCACGGTCCTGCCCGGCTCGGGCTTCCACGACATGATCGAGGACGCCGGCGGCACCAACGTCTTCGAGGACGCCCAGGGCGGCGACGCGCAGGAGGAGCTGACCGTGGACCCCGCCGAGGTCGTGCTGCGCGACCCCTACCTGGTCTTCCACGAGTTCGAGCCGAGCGCCGCCCCCAACGACGCCTTCGACGCGATCCGCTCCGACCTCGACTCCCGGACCGGCTGGGCCCGGCTGTCGGCGCTGCGCGAGGGCCGCGTGGCGGTGGCGAACGGGTGGGCGACCAGCGCGCTCGGCAAGTCGATCGGGGCGCTCTACCTCGCCAGCTGGCTGCACCCGGAGGAGATGGAGGGCGTCGACCCCGACGCCTACCTCGAGCGCTGGGTGACCGAGTTCCAGGACACCGAGCTGTCCTCGCCGGCCGACTACGTGCAGGGGCCGGGCGCGTGACGGCCACCGCGACGAGGAAGGACGGCGCGCCCGGGGAGGCGCCGCAGGCCGCCACCACCGCCACCCCCGCCGGCGCCCCCGCGGTGTCGTCGGCGGGGGCCGGGGAGGCCCGCACGCCCGCGCGCCGCCGCGAGCTGGTCCGGCTCGCCCTGCTGGCCCTCGGCGTCGTCGTCTCGGCGGTCGCGCTCGTGGTGTCCGTGACCATCGGCACGGCGGGCGTCGGCGTGGGCGACGTGGTGGAGGCGCTGCGGATCCGCCTCCTCGGCGGGACGGTGACCGCGGACTTCGCCCAGGCCTACGCGGTGGTGGTCGAGCTGCGCCTGCCCCGCGTCCTGCTCGCCTTCGCGGCCGGCGCGGGCCTGTCGGTCGCCGGCGTGCTCATGCAGGGGCTCCTGCGCAACCCGCTGGTCAGCCCGTTCACGCTCGGCGTGTCCCCGGCCGCCGCCTTCGGCGCGGCGCTCGTCATCACCCTGGCCGGCACCAACCACCTGCCGCCGTGGGCGACCATCGCCGGGGCCCTGGTGACCGCGCTGACGGTCTCGGCGCTGGTGCTGGCCGTCGCCTCGGCCCGGCGGATGTCGGTGGCGACCCTGCTCCTGCTCGGCATCGCGCTGACGCAGATCTTCGAGGCGCTCACCTCGGCCCTGCAGTTCACCGCGAGCGAGAACACGCTGCAGGCGATCGTGCGCTGGACCTTCGGCTCGGTCAACGACGCCAACTGGCGCGACGTCGCCATCGTCGGGACGGTCGTGCTCCTCGCGGTGCCGCTGACCCTGTGGTTCTCCAAGGACCTCAACGCGGTGGCCTTCGGCGGGGACGACGCGGCCCGCAGCTTCGGCGTCAACGTGCCGGCGCTGCGCTTCGGGATGATCGGCCTGGCGGTCGTGCTCGCCGCCGGCATCGTGAGCTTCTGCGGGATCATCGGCTTCGTCGGGCTGGTCGGGCCGCACATCGCCCGGCTCGTCATCGGGGCCGACCACCGGCACCTGCTGCCCTTCTCCGCGCTCAGCGGAGGGCTGCTGCTCCTCGTGGCCGACGCGGTCGGCCGGACCGTCATCGCGCCGGCCGTCGTGCCGGTCGGCATCGTCGTGGCCTTCCTCGGGGGCCCCGTCTTCATCTACCTCATCCTCACCAGGAAGAACTCGCTGAAGTGAGCCTCCGCGTCGACAACCTCTCCTTCCGCTACGGCCGCAGGACGGTCCTGGACGGCGTCTCCTTCGAGGTCGCCTCCGGCGCCTTCGCGGCGCTCCTCGGCCCCAACGGGTCGGGCAAGTCCACCCTCGTCAAGGCGATCGCCGGGGTCCACCGCCCCGGCGGTGGAACGGTCACCGTCGAGGGCACCGACACCACCACGCTCGGGCGCCGCGCCCACGCCAGGGTCGTCGGCTACGTCCCGCAGCACGGCGACGCACCCTTCGACCTCACCGTCCGGGAGGCGGTCGTGCTGGGCCGCACGCCGCACTACGGCCTCGCGCCGCGCGCCGAGGACTGGCGCGCCGTCGACGACGCCATCGCCCGGATGGGGCTGGTCGACCTGGCCGACCGCAACATGTCCGAGCTGTCCGGCGGGCAGGCCCAGCGGGCGCTCATCGCCCGCGCCCTGGCCCAGGACACCCGCGTGCTCCTCCTGGACGAGCCGACGAGCGCGCTCGACCTGCGCTACCAGATCGAGACCCTCCAGCTGGTCCGGCAGATCACCCGGGAGGAGGGCATCAGCGCGCTCATCGCGATCCACGACCTCAACCACGCCGCCCGCTACTGCGACCAGGCCCTCGTGCTCCACGGCGGCCGGGTGCTGGCCGACGGCCCACCGGCGTCCGCCCTCGACCCCGGCACGCTCCGCTCGGTCTACGAGGTCGACATCGAGGTGCACCGCCGCGACGGCCTCGTCGAGGTGCGCCCGCGCGTCGACGAGCACGGCTTCACCCTGACCGGCGAGCTGCTCGGCACGGCGGCACCGACGCCGGCGCAGGAGCCGGTCGGGGCGCCCCGGTGACCCGCTTCGACGCGGTCGTCGTCGGCGGCGGCCCGCGGGGCGTGGCCACCGTGCTGCGCACCGTGGCGCGTCTCGGGGACCTCCCCGGCTCGCGGCCGCTGCGCCTCGCCGTCGTCGACGCCCTGGAGGTCGGCGCCGGGGCGACGTGGCTGACCACCCAGCCTGCTGCATACCTCAACAACACCGTCGCGTCGGCGACCACGATCCACCCGGACGCCACGACGCCGATGAGCGGGCCGCCCGCGCCGGGGCCCGACCTGGTGGCCTGGGCCGCCGAGGTGGTCCGCGCCGGCGGCCACCCGAGGGCCCCGTGGGTGCTCGAGGAGGCGCGGTCGCTGGCGCCGGACGACTTCCCGACCCGGCGCCTGCAGGGCGTCTACTTCCGCGACCAGCTCGACGCCGCCGTCGCCACCGGTCGCGTCGTCGTCACCGAGGTGCTCGGCACGGTCGTCGACCTGGACCAGGCCGGCGAGGACGTGACCGCGGTGCTCGCCGACGGGCGCCGCCTCACCGCGCCCACCGTCGTGCTCGCGCAGGGCATGGTCCAGGCGCGGCGCGGCCCCGAGGTCGCCGCGCTCGCCGAGGGGGCCGCGCGGCTCGGGCTGCGCTACGTCGAGCCGGGCATGCCCGCGGAGCGCGACTACTCCGGGCTGCCGGCCGGCGAGACGGTGCTGGTCCGCGGGCTGGGCGCCAACTTCTTCGACGTCGTCGGCCAGCTCGTGCGGGAGTGGGGCGGGCGCCTCGAGCCGGTCCCGGGCGACCCGCGCGGCCGGCTGCGCTACCTGCCGAGAGGGCGCGAGCCGCGGCTCGTCGTCGGGTCCCGCCGCGGCGTGCCCTACCGCAGCAAGCCGGACGGCGGTCGCGCCCTGCGCCCCTTCGAGGCGCGCTGGGCGACGCCGGACTGGTTCGCCGCGCTGCGCGCCCGACGCGGTCTCGACCTGGGCCGCGACGTGTGGCCGACGGTGGCGCGCGAGCTGGCGCGGGTCTACCTCGAGGCGCTCGAGGGGTATGCCGTGACCGCCCTCTCCCCGACCGTCCCCTGGAGGGACCGCCTGGGGGCCGCGGACACGCTGACCGAGGTGGAGGCGGTCCTGGCCGAGGCGGTCGTCGACCCGCGGTGGGCGTGGCAGGTGGACCACCTGCGCCGGCCGACCGGCGGGCACGTCGTGGACGCCGCCGCGTGGACGGCCTTCGTGGAGCGGCTGGTCGAGGACGAGCTCGGCTCGATGAGCGAGGCCGCGGTGCACCCCCGCGCCGCGGTGAACGGCGCCATGGGCGCGCTGCGCGGCCAGGTCTTCCGCACGGGCGCGGCCGGCGCCTTCACCGGCGGGTCGCTCGCCCGGGACGTGCACGGCTGGTTCGACGCCGACGCGCTGGCGCTCGCCTCCGGCCCGCCCGCCGACCGGGTGCGCGTCGTGCTCGCGCTCGTCGAGGCAGGCGTCGTGGACCTGCTGGGACCGGGGTTCTCCGTGGTGGTCGACCATGACCGCGGCGTCTTCCGCGCGACGTCGCCGGTCACCGGCCGCGAGGCCGAGTCGCGCGTCCTGCTGGAGACGCGGATGTCCAAGGGCAAGGTGCCGGACACCGACGACCCCCTGCTGCGCTCGCTGCTCGACAGCGGTCGGGGCCGGATCCACGCCGTCGACGGGGTGCCGACGAGCAGCCTCGAGGCGACCGGTGCCGTGGTCGACGAGACGGTCACCGTCGGGCACAACCTGGTGGCGGCCGACGGCAGGGTCGACGAGCGGGTCGTGGTCATCGGCATCCCGGCGCAGTCGACCCAGCCCGGCTCGGCGATCGGAGCCGTCCCGGGGACACCCTCGCCGCTGCTCGCCGGCGCGGACGTCGCGGCCAAGCAGGTCGTGGCGCGGGCGTTGTCGGTGACCAGGCAGGAGGCCGCCGAGCTCGGCCGCGAGCAGGTCGCCGCGGGGGTCTGACCCTCGACGGCGCCCCTCGACCGTGCAGAGCGTGCGCCCGGTCGGGACGCGGGGCGTGCAGAGCGTGCGCCCGGTCGGGACGGGGGGCGTGCAGAGCGTGCGCCC
>CAZONQ010000009.1:0-34377 GCA_964581125.1 uncultured Ornithinimicrobium sp. | reverse complement strand
TCCTACTACTTCATGGGCAAGGACAACATCACCTTCCACTCCCAGATCTGGCCCGCCGAGCTGCTCGCCCACAACGGCGAGGGCAGCCGCGGCGGGCAGGTCGGCCCGTTCGGCGAGCTCAACCTGCCCACCGAGGTCGTCTCCAGCGAGTTCCTGACGATGGAGGGCAGGCAGTTCTCCACCTCCCGCAGCGTGGTGATCTACGTGCGCGACGTGCTGGACCGCTACCAGCCCGACGCGCTGCGCTACTTCCTCTCCGCCGCGGCCCCCGAGACGCACGACTCCGACTTCTCCTGGCCGGAGTTCCTCAAGCGGACCAACACCGAACTGGTCGCCGGCTGGGGCAACCTGGTCAACCGGACCGCGTCGATGATCGCCAAGAACTTCGGGCAGATCCCGGCCGCGGGCGAGCTCGAGGACGTCGACCGGGCGCTCCTGGACCAGGTCCGCGCGGGCTTCGACACGGTCGGCCGGCTCATCGGCACCCACAAGCAGAAGGCCGGGCTGGCCGAGGCGATGCGGCTGGTCGGGGAGGCGAACGCCTACGTCTCGACGACCGAGCCGTTCAAGCTCAAGGGCGAGGACCAGCGCGAGCGCCTGGCGACCGTGCTGCACGTGCTCGCCCAGGCCGTCCTCGACCTCAACACGATCCTGTCGCCCTACCTGCCGCACAGCTCCACGGCCGTGCACCAGGCGCTCGGCGGGGAGGGCGTCTTCCAGCCGATGCCGCAGGTCCGCACCGTCACCGACCTGGACGACCCCTCGCGTCCCGACTACCCGGTCATCACCGGCGACTACTCCTCGGCGCCGCGCTGGGAGCACCGCCCGGTCACCGTCGGTGCGCCCGTGGCCAGGCCGACGCCGATCTTCACCAAGCTCGACGCCTCGGTCGTCGACGAGGAGCGGGCGCGCCTCGGGCTGGTCGACGAGGCAGGGGTATGACGTCGCGCCCCCCGGCGCCCGACCCCCTGCCGGTCCCGGTCGCGGACAACCACTGCCACCTCGACGTGCGGCGCGACGACGCCCCGTGGGTGCCCGTCGAGCAGGTGCTCGCCGAGGCGGCCGCGGTCGGCGTCGACCGGGTGGTCCAGATCGGCTGCGAGCTGGAGTCCGCCCGGTGGACCGTCGAGATCCTGGAGGACCACCCGGCCCTGCTCGGCGGCGTGGCGATCCACCCCAACGAGGCTCCGCGCCACGAGGCGGCCGGAGACCTCGACGAGGCGCTCGCGGAGATCGCGGAGCTGGCTGCGCATCCACGCGTGCGGGTCATCGGGGAGACCGGCCTGGACTACTTCCGCACCGGCCCCGAGGGCGTCGCCGCCCAGCAGGAGTCCTTCCGCGCGCACATCGCCCTGGCCAAGGAGCTCGACCTGGCCCTGCAGATCCACGACCGCGACGCCCACGAGGACGTGCTGAGGATCCTGGCCGAGGAGGGCGCGCCGGAGCGGACCGTCCTGCACTGCTTCTCCGGCGACATGGCGATGGCCCGCGAGTGCGTGCGCCGCGGCTACCACCTCTCCTTCGCCGGGACGGTCACCTTCAAGAACGCCCGTGGCCTGCGGGACGCGCTCTCGGTCACCCCGCCGGAGCACCTGCTCGTCGAGACCGACGCCCCCTACCTGACGCCCGCGCCGCACCGCGGCCGGCTCAACGCCCCCTACCTCGTGCCGCTCACCGTGCGCGCGATGGCGGCGACCCTCAACACCAGCGTGCCCCAGCTGTGCCAGGCGCTCAGCGACAACAGCGAGCGGGTCTACGGCTCCTGGTGAGCGGTCCACCGACGCGGCGGGACATGACCTCGAGGGCCGGAGCGCACCGCCGCGCAGGTCGCGGTGGCCGTCATCGTGCCGCTGGCGGTGGTCGCCCGCAGGTACAGGCCCGGGTAGGCCAGACCGACGCCTGCCCCGGTGCGGGTCCAGGCGACGGTCGCGTGCAGCCACGAGCCACATGGCCGACATGGCCGCCAGGACCTTCAGCCGCAGCTGGTCGTGGTGCTGACGGCTGCTGGTGCCGGTCGCAGAATGGTGCAGCGGTGACCGGTCAGGATCGTTGCAGTGAAGCCGGGTCCGGCGCCCGGGGGTGCCCTGGGCACCCGGGCGACACGACGGACAGGCCGAGGTGGCGGGCGCTCTCAGCCTGTCTCGTGTCGTAGGTGACGATGGCCTCAAGGTCGTCACCGAGCTCCAGTGCGGTAGCCAGGTGGAGGGCGTCGAGGCTCCGGAGGCCGGGTGGGGAAAGGGTGCCTGCGGTCTCGGTGAGCTTGGTGAGCAGGGGGATGAGGACGAGGCCGTCCAGCACCTCCCTCGCTCTCTGGAGCCGCGGCGGCTGGCACCGGGATGCCTGCCGCAGGACCTCGGTGCGGGCCAGGTCGCTGGATGCCAGGTCGTTGCCCCTCGTCGTCCAGATCTCGTGCATGGCCACGCTCTCCGCCTCCTGGGCAACCAGCTTGCACAGTGCCGAGGAGTCGACGTAGAGGGCGCTCACGTCAGGCGCTCCTCGCGGTCCTCATCGAGCAGCTCGCTGAGGGGCCGGTCGTCCGGGCCGAGCGGCGTCGGTGGGGAGAGCGTCCAGGCTTCCCGGCGTGGCTCGCGGACCAGACCCTGGTCGCGCAGCGCGCGGAGGCCGTTGGTGACCCTCGGGCCGATCTGTGCGACCGGCCGACCGCGGTCGGTGATCATGATCGTCTCGCCGGCGGCCGCGCGAGCCACCACGGCGGATGCGTTCTGCTTCAACTCTCTGATCCCCACGCTGTCCATCGTGCCTCGCCTCCAGGTGCTACACGGTAGCACTTTGTGAAAGCTGTGGATATCGCATAATGCAGCGGTGACCGACCCCGACGAGCAGGCCGACCAGCACGGGCGCCCCGAGGCGCTCCTGGGTCCGTCCGAGGTCCGGGGGCTGGCTGACCGGCTCGGGATCCGGCCCACGAAGTCCTGGGGCCAGAACTTCGTCATCGACAAGGGCACCGTCCGCCGCATCGTCCGCGCCGCCGAGGTCGGCACCGACGACGTCGTCCTCGAGGTCGGCCCCGGCCTGGGCTCGCTGACCCTCGCGCTGCTGCCCCACGTGCGGCACGTCACCGCGGTGGAGATCGACGGGGTGCTCGCCGACCAGCTCCCACGGACCGTGGTCGAGCTCGCACCGGGGCTCGCCGACCGGCTGGCGGTGCTGCATACCGACGCCCTGCGCGTCACCGACCTGCCCGGCCCGGCGCCGACCGCGCTGGTGGCCAACCTGCCCTACAACGTCGCCGTCCCCGTCGTCCTGCACCTGCTGGCCACCGTCCCGACCCTGGAGAAGGTCCTGGTGATGGTCCAGCTCGAGGTCGCCGAACGCCTGGCCGCGGCGCCGGGGAGCAAGGTGTACGGGGTGCCGAGCGTCAAGGCGGCGTGGCACGCGGACGTCACCTCCGCCGGACGCATCGGGCGCAACGTCTTCTGGCCGGCACCCAACGTCGACTCAGGACTCGTGCGCATGGTGCGCCGGGAGCCGCCGTCGACGCGGGCGACCCGGCAGGAGGTCTTCGCCGTCGTCGACGCGGCCTTCGCCCAGCGGCGCAAGACGCTGCGCGCGGCGCTGTCGGGGTGGGCCGGCAGCGGGGCCGCCGCCGAGGAGGCGCTGCGCGCGGCCGGCGTGGACCCGCGCGCACGGGGCGAGGTGCTGACGGTCGAGGAGTTCGCCCGGATCGCGGAGCACCGGCCCCGGGTCGGGCGCTGAGGTGTACCGGCAGCTCGCCTGGCCCGTCCTCGTCCCGTCGCTGCTCGTCGGCGTGGCCACCGGTGCGACGCTCCCCGTCTCCGTGCTCGCCGCCATCGAGCTGGGTGCCTCGGCCGCTCTCGCGAGCCTGGTCATGGCGCTCGTGGGCGCCTCCGCGCTGGCCACCACCGTGCCCGCCGGACGGTTCATCGACCGGGTGGGCGACCGTGCCGCGATGCTCGTCTCGGTCGCGGCCGGGGCCGTGTGCACGGCGGTCGTCGTCGGAGCCCTCCTCTGGGACGGTGCCGGCGCGCTGACGGCCTTCGTCGTCGCCATGGTGCTGCGGGCGCCGGTCATGACCGTCTGGACGCTCTCCCGGCAGGCGCTCGTCGCGGACCAGGTGCCCACCGCGCAGCGCGGACGGGCCATGACCGCGCTCGGCGGCACCATGCGCGCCGGCAACCTCGTGGGTCCGCTGCTGGGCGCCGCGCTCATGCTCCGGCTGCCGATCTGGTCGGTCTACGTGCTCAGCATCGTCTGCGCGCTGGCGGCCCTGGCGGTGCTCTACAGCCCCGCCGGCTCGGCCCTCGACGTCGCCGCGCGGCGGCAGCGGGAGGCGTCCCGCGGCGACCGTGACCGGGCCGTGCCTCCCTCGGGCTCCCCGGTCCCCCGAGCGGCAGCACCCACCACCGAGGTGCGGTGGCGTGCGGTCCTGCTCGCCGGGACCGCGGTCTCCGCGCTCGCCGTCGCCCGTGCCGCGCAGCCGGTGGCCGTGCAGCTGTGGGGCGTGGAGCTCGGCCTGACGGCCTCGACGATCTCCACGCTGGTGGCCCTCGGCGCGGCGGTCGAGCTGGTGCTCATGCTGCCCGGCGGCCACCTCAAGGACCGCCTCGGCCGGTCGCCCGTGCTCGTGCTGTGCCTGTCCGTCTACGGGGCCGGGTTCGTGCTCATGCCGCTGCTGCCGACGCCTCCCGGGATGGTGGTCGCGGTCCTCGTCATGGCCGTGGGCAACGGTTTCGGCGCAGGCATCAACATGACGATCGGTACGGACCTGAGCCCGGACGTGGGCCGGGCGCGTTTCCTCGGGGTGTGGGCGCTCTTCAGCGGGGTCGGCGTGCTCGCCGGGCCGGGCACGGTGTCGGCGCTCGTCGCCGTGTGGAGCGTAGGCGTCGCCCTGGTCGGCGTCGGGGCGGTCGCGCTGGGCGGGGCGGCCTGGATGACCGCCTTCGCGCGGGCCGTCGACCTGCCGCGCGGCGTGGGGCGGGAAAGGCCCGGGCCGCCCAACGCCTCGGCGCCGCCGACGACCCCATAGGGTGAGGCGCATGAGGCCTGGCGCGAGCAACGACGTGGTCGCCGTCCGCGTGCCCGCCAAGGTCAACCTCGAGCTCCTCGTCGGGCCCCTGCGGGAGGACGGCTACCACGAGCTGTCGACGGTCTACCAGGCCGTCAGCGTCTACGACCGCGTGAGCGTGCGGCCCGCCGAGGCCTGGTCGGTGAGCGTCACGGGCCCTCACGCGGCACGCGTCCCGGCCGACGACACCAACCTCGCCCTCGTCGCCGCCAAGACCCTGGGCCGCCGCCGCCCGCGCCACGGCCGGAGCGGCCCTGTGCACGTCGAGATCGAGAAGAACATCCCGGTGGCCGGCGGGATGGCGGGCGGCTCCGCGGACGCCGCCGCGACGCTCGTCGCCTGCCGCGAGCTCTGGCAGCTGGACCACGTGGACAACGAGCTGCTGGACCAGGTCGCGGCCGGGCTGGGCTCGGACGTGCCCTTCCTGCTGCACGGCGGGACGGCGATCGGCTCCGGTCGCGGCGAGCAGGTGACGCCGGTCCTGGGCCGGGGCGAGCTGCACTGGGTCTTCTGGTCCGGGGACGGACTGGGCCTGTCCACCCCGGAGGTGTATGCCGAGTGCGACCGCCTCCGCGAGGAGGCCGACGTCGCCCCGGCCGTCCCGGAGCCGAGCGGCGAGCTGCTCACCGCCCTGCGCCGGATGGACGTCGACGACGTCGCGGCAGCCCTGCGCAACGACCTTCAGGCGGCCGCCGTCTCCCTGGAGCCGGTCCTGGCCGATGTCCTCGACGCCGGCCTCGACCTGGGGGCCCGGGGTGCCGTCGTGTCGGGGTCCGGTCCCACCGTCGCGTTCCTCGCCGCGTCGCAGACCGAGGCGATCGACCTGTCGGTCGGTCTGGCGGCCAACGGCCCGGTCGGCGACATCGTGCGCGCCATCGGCCCGGTCCCCGGCGCACAGGTCGTCCAGCACGCGCGTCCTCCCACCCCGCCGCCCACCCGGCCCGGCCCCGTCGGGCCCGTCACCGGCTGATGGCCACGCCACCCACCAACCTCGTCGCCCTCGACCGCGCTCGGCTCGTCGCCGGCACCCAGGTGCTGCTCGACGACGTCTCGCTCGGCGTCTCCGAGGGGGACCGCATCGGCGTCGTCGGCCGCAACGGAGGCGGCAAGTCCAGCCTGCTCGGCGTGCTCGTCGGCGCCCGTGAGCTCGACGAGGGCCGGGTCGTGCGGGCGGGAGGCGTGAGCGTCGGGATGCTCGGGCAGGTCGACCAGCTCGACCCGACCGCGACGGTCGCCCAGGTCGTGCTCGGGGACCTGGCCGAGCACGAGTGGGCCGGGGAGGCCCGCGTGCGCGAGATCCTCGACGGACTGCTTGGCGGCACCGGGGCCTCCGCCGTGGGCGGCTGGGAGGCGACGGTCGGCCCGATGTCGGGCGGGGAGCGTCGCCGGCTGGCCCTGGCCGCGCTCCTGGTCGAGGACCCCGACCTGCTCGTGCTCGACGAGCCCACCAACCACCTGGACGTCGAGGGTGTCGCGTGGCTGGCTGCCTACCTCGCCTCGCGCCGGGCGCGGCCCGGCAGCGCGCTGCTCGTGGTGACGCACGACCGCTGGTTCCTCGACGAGGTCAGCACGCGCACGTGGGAGGTGGCCGACGGGCGGGTGCACGCCTACGAGGGCGGCTACGCCGCCTACGTGCTCGCCCGCGTGGAGCGCCAGCGCGTGGCGCGGGTGACCGAGGAGCGGCGCGCCAACCTGGCCCGCAAGGAGCTGGCCTGGCTGCGGCGCGGCGCCCCTGCCCGCACGAGCAAGCCGCGCTTCCGGATCGAGGCGGCCACCGCGCTCATCGAGGGCGAGCCGCCGCCGCGCGACACGGTCGAGCTGGTGCGCTTCGCCACGACCCGGCTCGGCAAGGACGTGCTCGACCTCGTCGACGCCACGGTGGAGGTCGGGGGCAGGACGCTCCTCGAGGGCGTGACCTGGCGGATCGGGCCGGGCGACCGCTACGGGGTGGTCGGCGTCAACGGCGCCGGCAAGTCGACGCTGCTGCGGGTCCTGCTGGGGCGGCACCCGCTCGCCGGCGGGACGCTGCGGACCGGCAAGACGGTGCGGGCCGCCTGCCTGAGCCAGGAGCTGCGCGAGCTGGACCGGGTCGCCGGCTGGACGGTGATCGACGCGATCACCGAGGTCCGCTCCTTCACCACGATCGGCGGCAAGGAGGTCTCGGCGTCGTCGCTGGCGCAACGGCTCGGCTTCAGCGGCGGCCGGCAGCAGTCGCGGGTGGGCGACCTGTCCGGCGGGGAGCGGCGCCGGCTGCAGTTCGTCCGCCTGCTCATGGACGAGCCCAACGTGCTGATGCTCGACGAGCCGACCAACGACCTCGACATCGAGACGCTCACCTCGATGGAGGACGTGCTCGACGGCTGGGCCGGGACGCTGCTCGTCGTCTCCCACGACCGCTACCTGCTGGAGCGGATGACGGACCGCCAGGTCGCGCTGCTCGGCGACGGCACGCTGCGCGACCTGCCCGGCGGGGTGGAGCAGTATCTCCAGCTGCGGGCCGCCCGCGACCGCCGGTCCGTGGGGCGGCCGCGGGCGGCCAGCGCTCCTCCGGCGCAGCCCATCGGGCCCGCCGCTCCGTCGACGGCTCCGTCGGCGGCGCAGGTGCGCGAGGCCCGCAAGACCCTCGCCCGCGTGGAGCGGGCGCTGGACCGGCTGCACGAGGAGGAGGCGCTGCTGCACGACCAGATGGTCGCGGCCGCGACCGACCCCGCCCGGCTGGCCGAGCTCACCGAGGCGCAGCGCACCCTGGCCGAGCAGGAGGAGGCTCTGGAGCAGGAGTGGCTCGAGGCGTCCGAGGTCGCCGAGGGCTAAGCTAGGTGCTCTGCTCACGGAGGTCGGGTGCGCGGTCGTCTCCCGCGCCGGCCGTCGGCCCCAGCTCCGGCGCCCTGGCGCGCACACGAACCAGCTCCGGCGTGTCTCGCACAAGGACGAGGTGCGCTGCGGCGCGTCGGTCGCCAGGGCGACCATCCTGCACGTGCCGCCGGCCCGCTGGCGCCCTGCCGGCACGCGCTCAGGGCTCCGACGCCCTGCCCGCACGCGCTCAGGGTTCCGACGCCCTGCCCGCACGCGCTCAGGCCTCCGGTGCGGCGTTCTGCCTCGGCCCTGCTTCTCCGGGCGGCCTCCATGACGTCGGCCACGTCGAGACGGTTGAGGTCGAGCGCGTCCTTGAGCACGGCGCCGTCGGAGACGAGCAGGGACGGCACGCCGTCGGTCACCCGCTCGAAGGGCTTGGACCGCCAGGGCCAGGTAGTCGCTGCCCCGCTGGAGCAGGACGAGCGCGGCGTGCACCAGGGGGTCGTCCTCGCCGAGGAGGGCCTGCTGGGTCGCCTCGCTGACGATGAGCAGGATGACGACGTCGAAGGTGGTCACCTGGGCCAGGGTGCGCTTGCCGGTGGGCCGGAAGACGACGAGTCGGGGGACATGCCGCCATCGTGGCCCGCTGCCCGGGCCCACGCACCTCGAGCAGCGCGGGTCAGCGGGTCAGGAGCGCCCGAGCACCTGCCGGCGGCGCAGCCCGAGCAGGCCCAGGGCGACCCCGGCCACGGCCAGCGCCACGAGCACCAGGAGCGGGGTGACCGTGAGCTCCTCGACCGGCACCTGCGCGGGGTGGCTCAGCGGGGAGACGTCGACCAGCCAGGCCGGCAGGTCCAGGAGCGTGCCGAAGTTGCCGACGAGCACCATGACCCCGACGAGCGTCCAGGCGACGGGCGCCAGCAGCACGGGAGCCCACCCGTAGAGGAGGGCGGAGAGCCCGAGGACGACCAGGACGGCAGGTATGAGGTTCACGTGCGCCAGCAGCGTGGAGCCCAGGAGCGGGGCGTCGCCGGTCACCGCGGCGGCCGCGAGCCCGGTCAGCAGCCCCGAGGCGGCCATGATGCCGGCCGCCCACAGCGCGACCAGGAGCAGGTGCGAGCCGGCCCAGGCGGCCCTGCTGGTGGGCGTGGCCAGCACCGCCTCGGCGCGCCCACGTGCCTCCTCGGCGCGCAGCGTCTGCACGGCGTAGACCACGTAGGCGCTGGTGGCGTAGCCGGTGAGCACGGCGAGGAAGGCGAGGTAGCCGTCCAGCATGTCCTGCGCCCCGAACATCTCCTGCAGCGCGTCCGGCAGGTCCGCCGCCGACTCGACCATGGCCTGGGTGAACAGGCCGTCGACCACGCCGAGGCCCACGACGGCCAGGCCCCAGGCGAGCCCCGCGCCGCGCTGCAGCCGGGCGGCCAGCCCCAGCGGGGTGCCCAGCGAGGGGCGGGCCTCCGGGCGACCGGGCCTGGCCGCGACCAGGCTCGCGCCGAGGTCGCGGCGCGACTGCAGCCAGAACGCGAGGGCGACGGTCACGACGATGAGCGCGACGTGGAGCAGCAGCGGCCACCACCGGTCCAGGACGTAGGGGGCTGTCTGGCTGCCCCAGCCCAGCGGGGAGGCCCAGGACAGCGCCGATCCACCGACCTGCGCCATGTCGCCCAGGGCGCGGAGCACGAAAGAGACGGCCAGCACCGCGCCGGCCAGGCCGGCCGCCGAGCGGGAGTACTCGCTGAGCTGGACGGTGACCGCCGTGACCCCGGCGAACGCCATACCGACCAGACCGGAGGAGACCCCCACGATGAGCGAGCCGGTCGTCGCGAAGCCGTTGGCCACCGCGAGCCCGGTGACGACGAGGGTCGCCACGGCGTTGGTGACCAGCGCCACGACGAGCGCGGCCGTGAGCGCGGAGTGCCGGCCGACGACGTTGGCGCGGACCAGCTCGGCCCGGCCGCTCTGCTCCTCGACCCGGGTGTGGCGGGTGACGAGCATGATGTTCATCAGCGCGGCGATGAGGTAGAGGTAGAGGACGTAGCCGGCGGAGAAGAACCGCTCGAAGGTGGGGGCGTCGAGGCCGAACGCGGGCCCGGTGAACATCCGTCCCACCGGCTGGTTGAAGAGGGGCACCGTCGTGGCCAGGTCGGCCTCGGTCGGTGCCAGCTGGGGGAGCGCGGCCCCGATGTAGATGACGAGCAGCCCCATGCCCCCGACCCAGGCGGGGAGCTTGATCCGGTCGCGGCGCAGCATGAAGCGGACCAGGGTGCCGGTGCCGGTGAGCGCCCCGGTGCCGCGGGCCGGCGCGCGGTGCGCCGCGGTCGTGGCCGTCATGTCAACGGACCTCCTGGGCGGCGCGCTCGGCCCGGTCCTGCGCCGGCAGGTCGTCGCCGTAGTGGCGCATGAGCAGCTGCTCCAGCGTCGGCGGGTGCGCCACGAGCGAGCGCACGCCGACGGCAGCGAGCCCGCGCAGGACGGGCTGCACGTGGTCGCCGTCGACCTCGAGCCGGACCTGGCCGTCCTCGGCGCTCAGGGCGTGCACCCCGGGCAGCTGGGCGAGCGGTGCCGGGTCGCCGACGGTGTCGGCGACGATCGTGGTCCGCGACATGTGCCGCAGGTCCCGCAGGCTGCCGCTCTCGACGATCTGGCCCTGGCGGATGATCGAGATCCGGTCGGCCAGCACCTCGACCTGGGCCAGGATGTGGGAGGAGAGCAGGACGGTGGTGCCGGCCTCCCGGGCCTCGCGGATGCAGTCCTGGAAGACGACCTCCATGAGCGGGTCGAGCCCGGCGGTGGGCTCGTCGAGCAGGAGCAGGTCGACCGGGGAGGCCAGGGCGGAGATGAGCGCGACCTTCTGCCGGTTGCCCTTGGAGTAGGTGCGTGCCTTCTTGCTCGGGTCGAGGTCGAAGCGGTCGACCAGCTCGTCGCGCCGCCGCGCGTCGAGGGCACCGCGCAGGCGGGCGAAGAGGTCGATGGCCTCTCCGCCGGTGAGGTTGGGCCACAGCTCGACGTCGCCGGGCACGTAGGCCAGGCGACGGTGCAGCTCCACGGCACGGTCCCACGGGTCGGCCCCGAAGAGCTGCACGGTGCCCCCGTCGGCGCGCAGCATGCCGAGCAGCACGCGCATCGTCGTCGACTTGCCGGCGCCGTTGGGCCCCAGGAAGCCGTGGACCTCGCCGGGCTCGACGGTCAGGTCGAGCCCGTCCAGGGCCGCCGTGGAGCCGAACCGCTTGACCAGCCCGACGGTCTCGATCACAGGAACGGTCATGAGGAACCTCTCTCCGGGGCCGCCTCCGCGGCCGGCTCGCTGGCCGGGGCGGCCAGCAGTGCGGCCGCCTCGGGCGTCAGGAGGCCGTCGGTGAAGATCTCCACCGACGCCTCCAGGTAGGGAAGGACGTCGCCGCCCTCGTCGAGCAGGTCGACCCCGAGCATCCGCTCGAGCTGCTCGTGCAGGACCAGCGCGCCGAGCGACCAGAGCGTGAGGACGACGATGCGCGCCCGCCGGTCCCGGCTGGGGACGATCCAGCCGGCCTCCTCCGCCGCCGCGGTGTAGTCCACCGCGTCGTCGACGAGCTCGTCGACCAGCTCGTCGACCGCAGGGCTGCGGTCCACCACGACGCGCGCCAGGTAGCGCAGCAGCGGACGGCTCTCGTCCATCTCCGCCATCGCGCGGGGGAGGTAGAGGGCGGGGCTCTCGCCCATCGCGGAGAACTTGGTGCTGCGGATCTGCTCGACGAGGCGGCGGTCGCAGGCCGCCCGCAGACCGTCCTTGGAGCCGAAGTGGTGGATGACCAGCGCGGGCGAGACCCCGGCGTGCCCGGCGATCGCCTTGACCGGGGTGCCGCGCACGCCGTGCCGGCCGAAGAGCTCGATGGCGGCGGCCAGGATGCGGTCCTGGGCGCTGCCCTGGGGCGGCGCGCTCGGGGTGCTGTCCGTCGACACGTCTCCGAGACTAGGGCTGACTGAATGTTCAGTCAATACGGTGGCGCCGCGCGGTTCCCTCGGGATCGAGAATCTTGACGCTAGGCTCGCGCCATGGGCCTGCACCGAAGGGGCGTCGACGGCGAGGACGACGTCGACGGCGTCGTCGCGGCGTGGCGGCGGGAGCGCCCCGACCTCGACGTCGCGCCCCTGGAGGTGCTCTCCCGGGTCTCCCGTCTCGCCCGCCATCTCGACATCGCGCGGCGCAAGGCGTTCTCCGACCAGGGCCTGGAGGCCTGGGAGTTCGACGTGCTCTCGGCGCTGCGTCGCTCTGGAGCGCCCTACGAGCTCACCCCGGGCGACCTGATCCGCGAGACGCTCGTCACCAGCGGCACGATGACCAACCGGATCGACCGGCTGGCGGCGCGCGGCCTGCTCACCCGGCGGGCCTCCCCCCGGGACCGGCGGGCGGTGCTCGTCACCCTCACCGACGAGGGCCGCAGGCTTGCCGACCAGGCCCTCGAGGCCCTGCTCGACCACGAGCGCGAGCTGCTCGCCGGCCTGCCGGAGCCCGACCGGGCCGAGCTCGCCGCCTCCCTCAAGGTGCTGCTCGTCGACTTCGAGGGCTGAGGAGCGCCGCCTCCCGCGGAGGTGGCGCCACCCGGCGACCCCTGTTCCAGCCGTCTCCGCGGCGCTACTGTGGAGTGTCCCCCTGGGAGGAGTCGATGACCGGTCGGCAGCAGGACAGGGTCGCGGGCCCCGGCCGCGCGGGCACGGAGTGGCCGTTCTTCGGGCGGGACGCCGAGCTCGACGTGGTGGCCGGGACCCTCGCCGGGACGACCGCTGCGCCCGACGGCGTCACCCCCGCCGGCGTGGTCGTCGTCGGTCCCTCCGGCGTGGGCAAGACCAGGCTGCTGCGCGAGGTGCGCCGGTGGGCGGAGGGCCGCGGCCTGCCCACCGCGACCGTCCTCGCGACGGCGTCCGCCTCGCAGGTGCCCCTCGGTGCCCTGCGCCACCTCGTCCCCCACGCCGTCGGCGCGGGGGAGCTGACGGACCGGGCGGCCACCCGCCGGTCCCGCCCGGAAGGGCCCCCGACCGTCCTGCTCGTCGACGACGCCCACCACCTGGACGCCGCCGGTGCCGCCCTCCTGCTCCAGCTCGTCCTGGAGGGTGTCGCGGCGCCCGTCGTCGCCGTGCGGCTGGGGCAGCCCGTCCCGGACGCCCTGCGCTCCCTCTGGAAGAACGGGCTCCTCCTGCGGGTCGACCTGCCCGCGTTCTCCCCGGAGGAGCTGGGCGAGCTGATCGAGCGGGCCCTGGGCGCCCCGGTCAGCGACCGCACCCGGGCCTCGCTGGCCGCGGTGTGCGACGGGAACGTCCTCTATGCGCGGGAGCTCGTCGGCGCCGCCGTCGCCGCGCGCTCGCTGCAGCTGCGGGACGGCACCTGGGTGTGGGACGAGCGCGTCGTGCTCGGGCCGCGGCTGGTGGACGCCGTGTGGGAGCGGCTGGAGGCGCTGTCCGTCGGCGAGAGCCGCGCGCTGGCCCTGGTCGCGCTGGCCGAGCCCCTGACGCTCGGCGTCGCCGAGCGGCTGACGCCCCGGGAGGTGCTGGCCGGCCTGGAGGAGGCGGGTCTGGTCCGGCTCGACGACTCCCGCGGCGACGCGCAGGGCCTGCGCCTGGCGCATCCCCTCTACGGCGAGGTGCTCCTCGGGAGGCTGGGCCGGCTCGGGCGCAGGCACCTCGAGGCCGAGCTGGCCGTCGCCGTCGGGGCCGACGAGGAGCCCTCCGAGCTCGACCGCCTCCGGGCCGTGACCTGGCGCCTCGACGCGGGGCTGGGCGTGGCGCCCGAGGTCCTGCTCGGCGCGGCCGCCCACGCGAACCAGCACCGCGACCACCAGCTGGCGGCCCGGCTGGCCAGGGCCGCGCTGCACCAGGTGGACCGCGCCCCCTCCGCGGAGGTCCCTCCGAGGGAGCCGGTCGTCCTGGAGCTCGCGGAGGCGCTGACCGGCGGGGCAGCGGCAGACGAGGCCAGGGCGCTCCTGGACGACATCGAGGAGGCGGCGCTGGCCGGCGCCGCGGACCCGTTCCTCGACGCCTACCTGGACACCCGGTTCCGGGCCGCCTACCTGGAGATGGGCCGGGCCGCCGAGGTGCGCTCGCTGCTCCGTCGCGTGGTCAGGCTCGTCGGCGAGGACGGTCCCCGACGGCACGCCGTGGAGGTCTACCGCGCCAGCATCGCCCTCGGTGAGGGGCACCCGGACGAGGCTGCCCGGCTCGCCGAGCCGCTGCTCGACGAGCCGGGCCTGACCGAGGTCCAGCGGCTGCTGGCGGCGGAGACGGTGGGGGAGGCCATGTGCTACCTCGGGCAGCCGGGGCGGGCGGGGACCGTGCGGGACCGGCTGAGGGCCCTGGCCGCCACGCGGCACGGCACGCTCCGCGTCGCGGCCGTCGAGGCCGAGCTCCAGGCGTCGTTCGAGGCGCAGCTGGACGGTCGCGTCGCGGACGCGCTGCCGGACGCCGTCTCCCTGCGCCGCCGGCTCGAGGGCAGCCCGGACATCGTCCACCGGGGGCTGGCCAGCCTCCTGCTCGGCCGTGGTCTCCTCCTCGCCGGGCACCTCGCGCAGGCCAGGGCCGCGCTGCTGGACGCGGCGGCGGACCTCAGGAGGGAGGACATCGGGGGCTCCGAGGCGTGGGCGCTGGTCCTGCTCAGCCAGACGGCGGCGCTCGAGGGGCGCGCCGAGGCCGCGCAGGGGTGGCGCGACGACGCCCGCGCCTGCCGACGCTCGGCCGGCACCGCCCGTGACTGGGCCGACCTCGTCGCGGCCGACGTGTGGCTCGAGGTGGCCGCCGGCGACCTGGTGGCTGCCAGGAGGAGGGCGCTCGACGGCGCGGACCGGTTCCCGGCCATGCACCTGCCGCGCGCCACGCTGCTGCACCTCGCGGTCCGGGCGGGTGACCGCAGCGACGAGGTGACGTCCGCCCTCCGCCGGATCGGGCACCGGGTCGAGGCCGGCTACCCGGGCCTGCTGGCCGACCACGCCGACGCCGTGCGGCGCTGCGACGGCGCTGCGCTGGACCAGGTCGCCGAGCGGTTCGCCGCGAGGGGGCTGACGCCGCTGGCCGCGGAGGCCTCGCTCCAGGCGGCGCACGCGCACCAGGTGGCCGGCTCCGACCACGGCGCGCACCGGGCGACCGCGCGCGCGACCAGGCTGGCGGGAGCCACGGGTCCGGTGAGCACTCCCGCGCTGGCCGAGCTCTCCTCCCTGGTGTCGTTGAGCCGACGTGAGCTCGACATCGCCCGGCAGGCGGCGGCCGGGCTCAGCAACGCCGACATCGCCTCCCGCTTCGTGCTGTCCGTGCGCACGGTCGAGTCCCACCTCTACCGGGCCTTCGCCAAGCTCGGGATCAGCTCGCGTGCCGAGCTGGAGCAGGTGCTGCCGGTCGGCTCCACCGACGCCGCCACCGGTGCCTGAGTGGTCCCGGGGCCCGCTCAGTGGTCGACGCCGCGAAGTTCAGTGGTCCGGCACTGACGACACGGGCGTCGGCGCGTCCCTAGGTTGAGAGACGGTCCGTCCGCGACCGGTCGGGCCGGCGGTCCTGGCCCTAGACCGCAGCGGGCAGGGGAGCGACATCCGCCGTCATCTGCGGATCTCGAGGGAGAAGACTGTGAGAACTTCCAGGCAGGGACGCGCGGGCCTCGGTGCCCTCGCGCTGGTCGTCGCGGTAGCCGCCCCGGCGGCGGCCGCGACCGACTCCGTGACACTGGCCAACGGGGCGGAGCTGTCCGTGACCGTCGACCCGCCAGGGTCGAGCGGCACGTTCCTCGTCCCGGCGGGCGACGCCGACGTCGACGTCCCCGTCACCGGCGAGGCCTCCATCGGCGAGGGCGAGCCGAACGTCCACTGGACCTACGTCATCGACGTCAGCGGCAGCACCGGCGCGAGCTGCGGGAGCGGCCTGGGCACCATCCTGGCCTGCGAGAAGGCGGCCGTCGGCAACCTCAACGCCGCCGTCGTCGCTGACGGGTCCGCGCTCGACGTCGGCCTGACCGTCTTCGGCAACGGCGGCGCCAGCGCCGACATGAGCAGCGACGCGGGAGACCAGCCCGTGGTCGCGCCCGACGACGCGGGCTTCGCCACCGTGCTCGGCTCGGTGACCTTCGGCGAGGTCGGCCAGTTCGTCCTTCGCTCGGTGGGCCAGGGCTCCACCAACTACACGGCCGGTCTCACCGCGGCCCTCACGAGCGTCAACGCCTCGGCAGCGGCCTCCAAGAACGTGGTCTTCCTCTCGGACGGCCTGTCCAACGTGGGCACGGGCGGCTTCACCGACGCCCTGGACGCGCTCGAGGCGACGGGTGCCACCATCTACTCCTTCGCGGTCGGGGGCTCCTCGTCCGTGACCTGCACCAACGGGTCCGCGGGCACCCTGCAGCAGATGGCGAACCAGACCGGCGGCACGTGCACCGAGGTGCCCGACCCGGCCGACCTGCCCGACATCGTGCAGAACGTGACGGCGACCCAGATGACCGACGTGACGCTGACCGGCGCCACCCTGGACACCATCTCGCCCGCACCGCCGTTCGACGGGCCGGAGACGGCGGACTTCACGGCCACCGCCGCGGGGCTGACGCCGGGGACGCACCAGGTGTGCGCCGACGCGACCGGTCTGGGCCCGAAGAGCGACACGGCGTCCGAGCAGACCGTCCAGGCCTGCCAGGACATCCACGTCTTCGGCTTCGCCCTCGCTCCGGCCACGGCGGCCAACGAGCTCGGCTCGGACTCCGAGCACACCGTCACGGCCACCGTGACCGGCCCGGCAGGGATGCTGGAGGGCTGGCCCGTGGCCTTCGCCGTCACCGGGCAGAACGCCGGGGAGACGGGGACCTGCACGCCGGCGGCGTGCACGACCGACGCCTCCGGGGAGGTCTCGTTCACCTACGACGTCGACGTGGCGCCGTCCAGCCTCGGGACCGACACCATCACCGCCACCGTGACCATCGACGACGAGAGCGGTGACCAGTCGGTCACCAAGGAGTGGGTCGACACGACCCCGCCGGTAGCCAGCTGCACCCCCGGCCCCAACCCGGGCGGGCAGATGCCCGGCGCGGCCGGCGCCGGCGGTGCGCAGAACCCGAACGGGTTCTACACCCTCACGGCGACCGACGACGTCTGGGGCGAGGCCGACCTCGGCCTCTACGTGACCGACACCGGGTCGGGCCACGTCTTCGGGCCCTACGCCAACCCGACCAACATCAAGTACACCGAGGCTCCCGGCGGCTCGCCGAGCGAGAAGCCCGGCCCAGGCGCCGTCGACTGGCGCCTGACCGGCAGCGGCGACGCGTCGGTGCACGCGGTGGACGGCTCGGGCAACGTCAGCGCCCCGGTCAGCTGCCTGGTCCCGCCGCCGCCGCGGTGAGGACGACGCGCTGACCGACGCGCGGCGGGCCGCTGGTCCGTCGTCACCCGGCAGCCGGGCCCGTCGAGCGACGGGCCCGGCTCCCGGGCACCCGCCGCCGGCGGACCTGCCAAGGATGTGGGCCTGAAGCTTGCTTCGCGGCAGGACCGACGGCTCCCCGGGCAGGAATCGAACCTGCGTCCCTAGTCCTGATTCAAAGTCAGGCGGCCCCTACCAGCAGAGCAACCGGGGAACGTCCTCGCGAGGACGCCCACCAGCCTAGGTCACGCCGCCGGGCGCCCCCGGTCAGGACCTGTGCGGCTTGGTGCGCAGCGAGGGCTTGGGCTCCATGCCGGAGAGGCCGTTCCACGCGAGGTTGACCAGGTGGGCGGCGACGTCCTCCTTCTTCATCTTGCGCGAGTCGAGCCACCAGCCGCCGGGGATCGCGACCATGCCGACGAGCATCTGCGCGTACAGCGGCGCGGTCTTGGGGTCGAGTCGGCGCCGCTTGAACTCCGCCGCGAGGATGTGCTCGACCTGGCTGGCGATGTCGCTGATCAGGCTGGCGAAGGAGCCGGTCGACTGCCCCGGGGGGCTGTCCCGCACCAGGATGCGGAAGCCGTCGGTGGAGTTCTCGATGTAGTCCAGCAGCGCCAGCGCGGCCGCCTCGAGCAGCGCCCTCGCGTGCGGGGGCCGGTCGAGGCCGGTCGGCTGCAGCGCCTCGGTCATCTGCGTCAGCAGGGCCTGGATCTCCCGGTCGACGACCACCGCGTAGAGCCCCTCCTTGCCGCCGAAGTGCTCGTAGAGCACCGGCTTGGACACCTCGGCGGTCGCGGCGATCTCCTCCACCGTGGTGCCCTCGAAGCCCCTCTCGGCGAAGAGCCGACGCCCCACCTCGATGAGCTGCTGGCGGCGCTGCGGGCCGGTCATCCGGTTCCGCGGCGAGGACTTGGGGTGGGGGGCGCTCACCGCGCCATCATCCCAAACCCGCGGGTATGGGGTGCCGCCCGCCGCGGGTACAGTCGTCCCCGTGACCTCGTACCACCCCGCTGCCGTCATCGTCCTGGCCGCCGGCGAAGGCACCAGGATGAAGTCCGCGACCCCCAAGGTCCTGCACCGCATCGGTGGTCGGTCGCTCCTGGGCCACGCGCTGCACGCCGCCCGCGCCGCGTCTCCGCAGCACCTCGCCGTCGTGGTCCGCCACGAGCGGGACCTGGTGGCCGCGCACGTCTCCGAGCTCGACCCGGAGGCGCTGGTCGCCGACCAGGACGAGGTCAAGGGCACGGGACGGGCCTGCGAGTGCGGGCTGGACGCCCTGCCGGCCGACCTGACCGGCACCGTGCTGGTGACGATGGGCGACGTGCCCCTGCTGACCGGCCAGACCCTCGTCGAGCTCACCGAGCGGCACGAGTCCTCCGGCGCGGCCGTCACCGTGATCACCGCCGAGCTCGAGGACGCCAAGGCCTACGGCCGGGTGGTGCGCGACGACGCCGGTGACGTCGTGGCGATCATGGAGTACAAGGACGCCCTGGCGCACCGGGAGGCCGGGGACGAGTTCGCCCACGTCGTCGACCTGCGGGAGATCAACTCCGGCATCTACGCCTTCGACGCCGAGGTCCTGCGCGGGGCGCTGGCCGAGGTGGGCACGGACAACGCGCAGGGGGAGAAGTACCTCACCGACGTCATCGGGATCGCCCGCCGCGACGGCCGCCGGGTCTCGGCGCTGCTCGTCGAGGACCTCTGGCAGACCGAGGGCGTCAACGACCGGGTCCAGCTGGCCGAGCTCGGCCGCGAGCTCAACCGCCGCACCGTGGAGCACTGGATGCGCGAGGGCGTCACCGTCGTGGACCCGGCCACCACCTGGATCGACGCCGACGTCACCATCGGCCGCGACACCACGGTGCGCCCGGGCACCCAGCTGCTCGGCGCCACGACAGTCGGAGCCGACGCGGTCATCGGCCCGGACACCACCCTCACCGACGTCGAGGTCGGCGACGGCGCCAGCGTCGTGCGCACCCAGGCCGAGCTCGCCCAGGTCGGCGCCGGGGCCACGGTCGGGCCGTTCTCCTACCTGCGTCCGGGCACGGTGCTCGGGGAGGGCGGCAAGATCGGCGGCTTCGTCGAGACCAAGAACGCCCGGATCGGCGACGGCGCGAAGGTGCCGCACCTGACCTACTGCGGCGACGCGACGATCGGGGAGGGCGCCAACATCGGCGCCGGCACGATCTTCGCCAACTACGACGGCGTCGCCAAGCACCACACCACCATCGGGCGGCACAGCTTCGTCGGGTCCCAGTCGGTGCTCGTCGCGCCGGTGGAGATCGCCGACGGCGCCTACGTGGCGGCCGGCTCCACCGTCGTCAACGACGTGCGCCCCGGCCAGATCGCCGTCGCCCGCGGCCGGCAGCGCAACGTCGACGGCTGGGTCGCCCGCCGCCGTCCCGGCACCAAGACCGCGGAGGCCGCCGAGGCGGCCGGCGCGGCACCGCATACCCCCTCCGAGCCACCTGCCACCCCCGTCCAGGAGAGCTGAATGACCGGCATCCACCGCACGCCCGAGAAGAACCTCATGGTCTTCACCGGGAGGGCGTACCCGGCGCTCGCCGAGGAGATCGCGGACAACCTGGGCACCTCCCTGGTCCCCACCCAGGCCTACGCCTTCGCCAACAGCGAGATCTACGTGCGCTTCGACGAGTCCGTGCGGGGGTGCGACGCCTTCGTCATCCAGAGCCACACCGCGCCGGTCAACGAGTGGATCATGGAGCACCTCATCATGGTCGACGCGCTCAAGCGCGCCTCGGCCAAGCGGATCACCGTGGTGCTGCCGTTCTACGGCTACGCGCGCCAGGACAAGAAGCACCGCGGGCGCGAGCCGATCTCGGCGCGGCTGATCGCGGACATGTTCAAGACGGCTGGCGCCGACCGACTGATGGCCGTCGACCTGCACACCGCCCAGATCCAGGGCTTCTTCGACGGGCCCGTCGACCACCTCATGGCGCTGCCGATCCTGGCCGACTACGTCAAGGACAAGTACGCCGGCGAGGACCTGGCCGTGGTCTCCCCGGACGCCGGCCGGATCAAGGTCGCGGAGTACTGGTCGAACCGGCTCGGCGGCGTGCCGCTGGCCTTCATCCACAAGACGCGCGACATCACGCGGCCCAACCGCTCGGTGGCCAACCGTGTCGTGGGCGAGGTCGAGGGCCGCACCTGCGTCCTCGTCGACGACATGATCGACTCCGGCGGCACCATCTGCGCCGCCGCCGACGCGCTCATGGCCGACGGTGCGCGCAGCGTGGTCATCGCCGCCACGCACGCGATCTTCTCCGACCCGGCCGTGGACCGGCTGCGCGAGTCGGTCGCCCGCGAGGTGGTCGTGACCAACACCCTGCCGCTGTCGGACGAGGCCCGGGCCCTGGACAAGGTCACCGAGCTGTCGATCGCACCGCTCATCAGCCGCGCGATCCGCGAGGTCTTCGAGGACGGCTCGGTGACCTCGATGTTCGACGGCCGCGCCTGAGGGGCGATTTCGCCCGCCGTCTTTCCAGCGGGAGGCGCCCGTTTCCGGAATACTCATTGCTGTCCGGTGATCTGCCACGCAGGGATGCAGGAGGCTGGGATGGCGAGCAGGGGTTTGTCTTGGGCCGTTGTTTGGTCTGCTGCGCTTTTCACGGCAGGGTGCAGCATGATCGGGACCGAGCAGTCTGGGAGCCCGCGTCCCCCGGTTGCCGCTCCAGCCGTCGACACTTCCACCGGAGAGGGCGGCTCCGCGACACCTGAGCCTGCAGCAGGGGCGCACGAGAGCGACGATGCCGTCGAGGACCGACCGACGGCGGAGCCATCGTGGCCGGACACCCTGGACACCGTCAGCAGTGGAGTGGCCCTCGTCACCACGGCCGACTGCGACGGGGTGCCGTCGGGGAGCGGCACAGCGTTCTCGGTCGGCGACGGCTTGTTCGTGACGGCGGCTCACGTGGTGGACGGGCGTCCAGCCATCGAGCTCTCCATCGACCGTGCGGAGCGCTCCGTCGCCGGGCAGGCCCTCGGGGTGGTCCAGGCCGAGATCGTCGGTATCGATCCGATGCAGGACCTCGCCCTTCTCCGCACCGACTCGGTCCTCGACGGATACACCTTCTCCTTCGTCGACGAATTGCCCCGAGCAGGCGAGGAGCTGGCGGCGCTCGGCTTTCCCCTGGGCGCCGACAGCTTGATCGTCAACCAGGGAGTGGTGAGCGGTTTCGATCAGGTGGAGGATGACACGACGGGTGCTCAATGGCCTGTCATACGGACAGACGCGGCAATCAATCCTGGAAACAGCGGGGGTCCCGTCATCCTGGTGGACGGTTCCGTCGCCGGCGTCGTGGTGAGGAAGGCGACGTGGGTGCCGGTGGGCGAGAGCGAGGTCATTCCCGCGGAGGGCACGGGTTTCGCAGTCTCGGGCACGCACGTCGGCGACGTCGTCGCAGGATGGCAGGCGGCCCCGGAGGCGGTCCAGGTCGAGTGCGAACCCGTCGACGCACACGTCCTGGAGGCATTCGTCCTCTCCGACCACCCACGGGCCCAGGAGGTCGCGGATCGCCTCGCGGAGTACGGCGACGGTGTCAATGCTGGCCTGTGGCAGGAGACGTGGGAGATGTACACGGCCGAGCACCAGGACCGGATCGGCACCTTCGACTACTGGGTGTCGCAGATGTACACCTCGTGGTGGACGGAGCTGGACGTCGTCGACGTCTGGGAGGAGGGTGACGCCGTCCTGGTCGACGCACACGTCCGGAGCGAGCAAGCCGCGAGCCTCGGCCCCGACGGCCAGACGTGCTCGGACTGGCGGATCAGGTACCGGTTGGTGCCAGGCGACGGTGACCTCCTGATCGACGGGGCCACGCTCACGCCGGGATTCGAGGAGAACCCCCGGGCCTGCTGAGCGGTCCCGAGGCGATTTCGCCCGCCCCTGCAGGGGCGCTAGACTGCTGGGGTTGCCTCGGCGAGGGACACCGCACGGTTGCGGTCGTCCGTGATTCGACGAAGCGTGCTGCGCCGCCCCGTCCCGGGCTGCCCGGCGCCTCCGCGAGCACCCCTGCCGTGTCCCGCGTCGAGGCCCGCCCTGACCGACCACCCCGACGAGAAGGACCTCAGGCATGTCCGACCAGACCAAGATCACCGCCGAGCAGCGCACCGAGTTCGGCAAGGGCGCCGCCCGCCGCATCCGCCGCGCCGACAAGATCCCCGCCGTCCTCTACGGCCGCGGCACCGAGCCGGTGCACCTGACCCTCCCGGGCCACGCCACGATGATGGCCCTCAAGGTCCACAACGCCGTCCTGACCCTGGACGTCGAGGGCGAGGAGCGGCTGGCCCTGGCCAAGGACGTCCAGCGCGACCCGATCAAGCGCTTCATCGAGCACGTCGACCTCGTCGTCGTCAAGAAGGGCGAGAAGGTCCAGGTCGACGTCAGCGTCCACGTCGAGGGCGAGGCCGCTCCCGAGACCTTCGTCAACCTCGAGTACCCGTCCGTCACGGTCGAGGCCGAGGCCACCAACATCCCCGAGTCCTTCGTCGTCTCGGTCGAGGGCCTGGAGCCCGGCGCGCAGATCCTCGCCGGCGACATCCAGCTGCCCGCGGGCGTCACGCTCGTCACCGACGCCGAGGAGCTCGTCGTCCACGTCAGCAAGGCGATCTCCGAGGAGGCCCTGGAGGCCGAGCTCGCCGACGCCGAGGCCGAGGCGGGCATCGAGCAGGACGAGCCCGAGGCCGCCGAGGGCGAGGGCGAGGGCGACGAGGCCGCCGAGTCCGAGGAGAGCACCGAGGGCTGACCGCCCCCGACCCCCTGACGCACCGCGTGCACGGCCACGTCCCCGACCCGGGGGCGTGGCCGTGCCCGCACCGTCACCAGGACCCTTCACCGCACGCACCCGAGGAGCATCCGTGGACGCACCCTGGCTCGTCGTCGGCCTCGGCAACCCGGGGCCGCGCTACGAGGGCAACCGGCACAACGTCGGTGCCATGGTCGTGGCCGAGCTGGCCCGCTCTGCCTCGGCCACCCTCCGCCAGCACAAGAAGGCCCAGGCCTGGGCGGCGGAGGTGCGCCTCGGCACCGCACCCGGCGGGCTGCCCGGCCCGCGCGCGGTGATCGCCCGCCCCACCACATACATGAACGTCTCCGGAGGCCCGGTCGCTGGGCTGGTCGGCTTCTACAAGGTGCCCCTGGAGCAGGTCGTCGTCGTGCACGACGAGCTCGACATCGACTTCGGCGCCGTCCGGCTCAAGCGCGGCGGGGGAGAGGGCGGCCACAACGGGCTGCGCTCGGTCAGCCGGTCGCTCGGCAGCCGCGACTACCTGCGCGTCCGGCTGGGGGTGGGCCGTCCGCCGGGCCGCCAGGACCCGGCGGACTACGTCCTGTCCGACTTCCCTGCGCGCGACCGGACCGAGGTCGAGCTGCTCGTGGGCGACGGCGCCGACGCGGTGCTCGACCTCGTCCAGATCGGCCTGGAGGCCACGCAGCAGCGCTTCCACTCCCGCTGACGGCCGGCAGTCCGGCGACCGGCCGGGCGCGCCTCGCGCCGAGGTGTATGCTGTCGGGCATGCTCAGCGCGCGTCGCTATTTTCTCTTCGGGTCGGCTCCGGCCGGCGCGAGGATCTGCTGACGCGCGCGACCGGAGCCGACCCCAGGGCGTGGACCACGTGGTCCGCGCCCTTCGCCTTTTCACCGAGGCGGGCGCTCCGGGAGCACGGGCGTCCGCCGCCCAGGAGGAGACATGACCACCACCACGGCCGCCGCACGCGGCACCACCGACCTGCGCGTCCTGCGGATGGAGGCGCTGCCCACCCCGCGCCAGGTGCGTTCGGAGCTGCCGCTGCCCGACCGCTCCGCAGCGCTGGTCGACCGGTCCCGCCACGAGGTGCAGCAGGTGCTGCGCGGGGAGGACGACCGGCTGCTCGCCGTCGTCGGGCCGTGCTCGGTCCACGACCCCGTGGCGGCCCTCGACTACGCCCGCCGGCTGGCGGTGGTCGCCGGGCGGCTCGCGGACGACCTGCTCGTGGTCATGCGGGTCTACTTCGAGAAGCCCCGCACCACCACCGGGTGGAAGGGCCTGGTCAACGACCCGGACCTGGACGGCAGCTACGACATCCCGCGGGGGCTGCGGCTGGGGCGACGCGTGCTCCTCGACGTGCTGGGGACCGGAGTGCCGGCCGCCTGCGAGTTCCTCGAGACCACGACGCCGCAGTACCTCTCCGACGCCGTGACCTACGGCGCGGTGGGCGCGCGGACGGTCGAGTCGCAGGTGCACCGGCAGCTGGTGTCGGGGCTGTCGATGCCGGTCGGGCTCAAGAACGGCTCCGACGGTGACGTCCAGGTCGCGGTCGACGGGTGCGTCGCGGCGTCCTCGCCGCAGACCTTCCTCGGGGTCGACGCCGACGGGCGCGCCGCCCTCGTCGAGACCGCCGGCAACCCTGACGCGCACGTGGTGCTGCGCGGCGGTCGGGCCGCCCCGAACCACGACCCCGCGTCCGTCACGGCGGCCGCCGACCGGCTCGGGGCGTCCGGTCTGCCCCGCCGTCTCGTGGTGGACGCGAGCCACGGCAACAGCCGCAAGGACCACGTGCGGCAGGCCGCGGTGGCGCGCGAGGTCGGTGCCCAGGTGTCCGCCGGGCAGGACGCGGTGGTCGGCGTCATGCTCGAGAGCTTCCTGCTGCCGGGGCGTCAGGAGCCGGCGCCCTCGGGCCTGGTCTACGGCCAGTCGGTGACCGACGCGTGCATGGGCTGGGACACCACGGTCGAGGTGCTCGAGGACCTGGCCGGCGCGGTGCGGGACCGACGCGCGTGGCGCCGGGCCCGCACCGTGGGGGCCGCCTGAGGGCCGGGCGCCTCCCCGGAGGGCGCCCCCGGGCTCAGCCCTGCTGGTCCTTCAGCGCCTGCAGCCGAGCCTCGACCTCGGCGTCCTGCGAGCCGGTCTCCAGCTCGGCGAACTGGTCCTCCAGCGAGGTGGCCTGGGCCTCCGCGCGCCCCTGGACCAGGGCCTCCTGCTTGCGGATGCTGTCCTCCCAGCGGGAGAGGTCGCTGGTGGGGTCCATGACGTCGATGGAGGCCATGGCGTCCTGCACCTTGCTCTGCGCCTCCACGCTGCGGGCACGGGCGACGAGCGTGCTGCGACGGGACTTGAGGTCGTCCAGCTTGGTCTTCATCTGGGTCAGCCCGTCCTTGAGCTGCTCGATGGTGGCGTTCTGCTGGGCGACGTTGGGCTCCATCGCCTTGACGTCGTTCTCGTGCTGGATCTGCCGGCTGAGGGCCACCCGCGCGAGGTCGTCGAACTTGAACGCACCGTCGGGGTCGCCCTTGGCTCGCAGCTCCTCGGCCTTGGCCGACGCGGCCGCCGCCTTGCGCCCCCACTCGGCCGCCGCGTCGCGGTCGGCCTTGAGGTCGGACTCGGCCATGCGCACGTTGGCGATGGTCTGGGCCACCGCCTCCTCGGCCTCGGCGATGCTGTTGGTGTAGTCCCGGACCAGCTGGTCCAGCATCTTCTCCGGGTCCTCGGCGCGGTCGAGCAGCGCGTTGATGTTGGCCCGGGCGAGCTGGCTGATCCGGCCGAGGATGGTCTGCTTCTGGGTCATGCTCGGTGTCCTTTCGATCGGTTCCGTGTCGTCATCAGGTCTGTGGTGCGGCCGGCCCGCTAGAAGCGCCCGCCCCCGAAGGTGCCGCCGCCTCCGCCTCCGCCGAAGCTGCCGCCGCCGAAGCCGCCCCCGCCGCCGAAGCCGCCTCCGCCGCCGAAGCCGCCGCCCCAGCCTCCGGAGTGGTGGTGGCCGCGCCCGCCGCCGAGCAGGATGCCGCCGAGGATGACCGACCAGGGGTCGATGCCGCCCCGCCGGCCGCCGTAGCCCCCGCCGAGGCCGCCGGAGCCGCCCCAGGAGTCCATGTCGTTGCGCGACTCGGCGAGCGCCTGCTCGCCGAGCTGCTCGGCGCGGGTGAGCAGGCCCATCGCGGTCGTCGGGTCCTTCTCCGCGACCTGCTGCGCCTCGTCGAAGACGCGCAGGGCCTCGGAGATCCTGGTCCGGGCGCCGCTGCTCACGGCCCCGCGGCGGGTGCGGATCGTCTCGTCGATGCTGCGGAGACGGGCACCGACGCGGGTCACGCGCTGGGTGAAGTTCTCGCGCATCCGGTGGGCGTGCTCCTCGGCGTCGCGCATCGGCTCCAGGAGCGTGTCGAGGTCGTGCTCGGCGGCGTCGAGCTCGGCCAGCGCGCGGAGCGGGTCGCCGGAGGTGCGCGCGTGCTGCGCCTGCTCGACGGCCGCGCGGGCCCGGTCGGCGGCCTTGGCGACCACCGGCTCGCGCGGTGCGAGGCGCTGCACGTCCCGCAGGTCGGAGGTGATCGAGGCGACCCGCCGGGCGAGCTCCTCGTCGGAGCCCTCCAGCTCGGCGTCCGCCCGCGAGATCTGGTCGAGCAGCGTGACGGCCTGGCCGATCGACTCCTCGGCGGCCCGGGCCGCGGCGACCGCGGACGGGCGGTCGTCCCGCTCCAGCGACTGGCGGCCGGCGGTGACGAACCCGTCGGCGGAGCGGAGCAGGTCCTCGGCCTGGGCGCGGTGCTCGCGCACCGTCACCAGCGCCTGCTCGGGGTAGCGCGCCGCGAGGCCCGCCAGCTCCTGGTCGGCCACGGGGAGCCGCTCGCGGACCTCGGCCAGCCGCCCGGACAGCTCCTCGAGGAACTCCGGCGCCCGGTCCTGCAGGGCGCGGAGCGTGGCGAACTCCTGGGTGTGCTCGTCGAGCGTGCGCCGGGCCGTGCCGGTGAGCTCGAGGATGCGGGCCAGCATGGAGCGCTCGACGCTCTCCGGCTCCTTCTGGTCGTCGTCCAGCTGCTGGCGCAGCGAGAAGGCCTCGGTCGCGGCGCGGCGCGCCTGGTCGAGCACCTGGCGGAACTGCTCGGTGCGCTGCGTGCCGAACTGGGCCTCGGCGAAGGCGAGCTCCTCCTCGGCGGAGCGCACGGCGTTGTCCATGCCGACGAGGGCCTCGGCGGCCTGCCGCTGCAGGTCGGGCAGCGCGACGCCCTGGGCGGAGGCCGGCACCGGCACCTGCGTCCCGCCGTCGGGTCGACGCCGCCGCTTGCCCAGCGACGTCACGAGGCCCGCCCCCGCGAAGATCACGACCGGCGCGGCGAAGAGCAGCGCGCCGAAGCCCGTGCCGAGCCCGCCCGACGACCGTGGGTGGACCGGGCCCCCGTCGTCGTCCACGACGACGCCTCCGCCGCCACCGCCGCTGTGCTCGCGGGCGAAGCCCTCGACGGCGGCGGACACCGCCCCCGACCAGTCGGACTCGCCCAGTGCCGGCTCGATGTCCTCGAGCTGCACGGTGCGCACCGCCTCGGGCGGCAGCGTGCCGCCGACGTCGCCGACGCCGTACATGCGGTCCTCGACCGCGACGGCCAGCACGAGGTCGCCGTCGCCCATCCGCGAGACCTCGGAGGTCTCCTGGGCCCACGTCGGCCCGTCGAGGGGCCCGCCGGAGGCGTCCTCGAAGGTGTCGACGAAGACGACGAAGAGCTGCAGGCCGGTCTCGTCGCGCAGCTCCTCGAGCTCGGCGAGCGCCGCCTCCTCCTCGTCGGCGGTCAGGGCGTCGGCCCGGTCCTCCATCTGCTCGGCCAGGTCGAGCGGCTCCGTGGCCTGGGCGGCGCCCCCGGCCGGTCCGAGGACGAGGGCGGCGCCCAGCCCGCAGGCCGCGAGCAGGCTCCGGCCCCACGTGCCGCGGCGGCCGTGCGGGGCGAGCGTGGTCATCACGTCAGCGATCCTCCCTGACCGACGTCCTCCGGTCCACCCGTGCGGCGGCCGGTCGGGGACCAGCATGTCACGCGCGCACCTAGACTGGACCACTGGCCACCGGCCGCCCACCCCGACCGCCTCCCCGGCGAAGGACCCTCGTCTCATGCACCTGTCTCCCGTCGTCGACCTGCTCTGCGCCGACCCCTCGGCCGCGACCGTGCTCGAGGCGGCCCGCGCCGGCGAGGCCGTCGTGGACGTGTCCCTCGCCGCGGGCGCCCACCCGGCCCTCGTGGCGGCGCTGGCGCGCACCGACGAGTCGCCGCTGCTGGTCGTGACCGCGACCGGCCGGGAGGCCGACGACCTGCAGGCCGCGCTGGGCGAGCTCCTGGGGCAGGGACCCGCCGCGGTGGCCGGCTTCCCCAGCTGGGAGACGCTCCCGCACGAGCGGCTGAGCCCGCGCTCGGACACGGTGGGCCGCCGGCTCGCCACGCTCCGCCGTCTCGCCCACCCGGAGGCCGACGACCCGCAGGCCGGGCCGGTCCAGGTCGTCGTGGCCTCGGTCCGCGCGCTGCTCCAGCCGATCGTCAAGGGCCTGGGCGACCTCGTGCCCGTGCGGCTGCGCGCGGGCGAGGAGCGCCCGCTGGCCGAGGTCGTCGACGCCCTCGCGGCCGCGGCCTACACGCGCACCGACATGGTGGAGCGCCGGGGAGAGTTCGCCGTGCGCGGCGGCATCCTCGACGTCTTCCCGCCCACCGAGGAGCACCCGGTGCGGGTCGAGTTCTGGGGGGACACGGTCGAGGAGGTCCGCTGGTTCAAGGTCGCCGACCAGCGCTCGCTGGAGATGGTCGACCAGGACCACGGCCTCTACGCACCGCCCTGCCGCGAGCTGCTGCTCACCGACGCCGTCCGCGCCCGCGCGGCGGAGCTGGTCGGCAGCCTCCCCGGGGCCGCGGACCTGCTCGCCAAGGTCGCCGAGGGCATCGCGGTGGAGGGTATGGAGTCGCTCTCGCCCGTGCTCGTGGACGGCATGGAGACCGTCGTCGACGTCCTCCCGGAGGGCTCGCGCGTCGTCCTCGTCGACCCCGAGCGCGTGCGCACGCGCGCCCACGACCTTGTCGCCACGAGCCAGGAGTTCCTCGAGGCCAGCTGGGCCGCGGCCGCCACCGCCGAGGGGGCGGCGCCGATCGACCTGCAGCGCGCGCTCGGCACGGCCTCGGCCTGGACGCTCGCCGAGATGCGCGAGCACACCCTGGCCAGCGGCCGTCCGTGGTGGTCCCTGACCTCCTTCGCCGTCGACGCCGAGCTGGCCGAGGACACCACCCTCGTCGTCCCGAGCGCGGCCGTGGACGCCTACCGGGGGGACCGCGAGGCGATCCTGTCGGACCTGCGCGCCTGGCTCGCCGAGGGCCGGCGCGTCCTCGTGAGCCTCGACGGCCCCGGGATGGCGCGGCGCGTGTCGGAGATCCTGCGGGAGAACGACATACCCCAGCTCCTGGAGGCGCCGCTCGAGGGGACGGACACGCTCCGGCCCGACCGGGTGACGGTGACGACCGGTGCGGTCGGGCACGGCTTCGTCCTCACCGGCAGTGGCACTGCCTTCGTGCTCGTGGGGGAGGGCGACCTCACCGGGCAGGCGTCCACCGGCGGCTCGACCCGCGACATGCGCAGGATGCCGTCGCGGCGCCGCCAGCAGGTCGACCCGCTGGCGCTGCGGCCCGGCGACTACGTCGTCCACGAGCAGCACGGCGTCGGGCGCTTCGTGGAGATGGCGCAGCGCACGGTGCAGGGCGCCACGCGGGAGTACGTCGTGCTGGAGTACGCCAGCTCCAAGCCCCGCGGGCACGGCGTGCCCGACCGGTTGTACCTCCCCACCGACCAGCTGGACCAGCTGACCAAGTACGTCGGCGGCGAGGCGCCCACCCTCAACCGGCTCGGCGGCTCGGACTGGCAGAAGACCAAGAGCCGCGCGCGCAAGCACATCAAGCAGATCGCGGCCGAGCTGATCCGGCTCTACTCCGCGCGGATGGCCAGCCAGGGGCACGCGTTCGGGCCGGACACCCCGTGGCAGCGCGAGCTCGAGGACGCCTTCGCCTTCACCGAGACCCCCGACCAGCTCTCGTCGATCGACGAGGTCAAGGCCGACATGGAGAAGCCGGTGCCGATGGACCGCCTCATCAGCGGCGACGTCGGCTACGGCAAGACCGAGATCGCGGTGCGCGCCGCCTTCAAGGCGATCCAGGACGGCAAGCAGGTCGCGGTGCTCGTGCCCACGACCCTGCTGGTCCAGCAGCACTTCCAGACCTTCTCCGAGCGCTACCAGCAGTATCCGGTCACCGTCCGCGCCCTCTCCCGCTTCCAGAGCGACAAGGACGCCAGGGAGACGGTCGAGGGCCTGGCCGACGGGTCGGTCGACGTGGTCATCGGCACCCACCGGCTGCTGGGCTCCACGGTCCGTTTCAAGGACCTGGGCCTGGTCATCATCGACGAGGAGCAGCGCTTCGGGGTCGAGCACAAGGAGCAGCTCAAGGCGCTGCGCACCAACGTCGACGTGCTCGCGATGTCGGCGACGCCGATCCCCCGGACCCTGGAGATGGCGGTCACCGGCATCCGCGAGATGTCGACGCTGGCCACCCCGCCGGAGGAGCGGCACCCGGTGCTGACGTTCGTGGGCGGCTACGACGAGAAGCAGATCGCCGCCGCGATCCGGCGCGAGCTGCTGCGCGAGGGCCAGGTCTTCTACGTGCACAACAAGGTCGGGTCGATCGAGAAGGCCGCCTCCCGGATCCGCGAGCTCGTCCCCGAGGCGCGGGTCGAGACCGCGCACGGCCAGATGGGGGAGCACCGGCTCGAGCAGGTCGTCGTCGACTTCTGGGAGCGGCGCTTCGACGTGCTGGTGTGCACGACGATCGTCGAGACCGGCCTGGACATCTCCAACGCCAACACGCTCATCGTCGAGCGCGCCGACACCCTGGGGCTCTCGCAGCTGCACCAGCTGCGCGGGCGTGTCGGGCGGGGGCGCGAGCGGGCCTACGCCTACTTCCTCTACCCGCCGGAGAAGCCGCTCACCGAGACCGCCGTGGACCGGCTGCAGACGATCGCCGCCAACACCGACCTCGGCGCGGGCATGGCCGTGGCGATGAAGGACCTGGAGATCCGTGGCGCCGGCAACCTGCTCGGCGGCGAGCAGTCCGGCCACATCGAGGGTGTCGGCTTCGACCTCTACGTGCGGATGGTCGGCGAGGCCGTCTCGAGGTTCAAGGGCGAGGGCGAGGAGGCGCCGGCCGAGGTCAAGATCGAGCTCCCCGTCGACGCCCACCTGCCGCACGACTACGTGCCGGGGGAGCGGCTCCGCCTCGAGGCCTACCGCAAGCTGGCGCAGGTCCAGGACATGGCCGAGGTCGAGCAGGTGCGCGAGGAGCTGGTCGACCGCTACGGCGAGCCGCCCGCCCCCGTGGAGACGCTCCTCGAGGTGGCCCGCCTGCGCACGGTCGCCCGCGAGGCGGGCATCAGCGACATCGGCGTGCAGGGCAAGATGATCCGCCTCGCCCCGGTCGAGAACCTGCGCGAGAGCCAGCAGCTGCGGCTCACCCGGCTCTATCCCGGGACCATCATCAAGCCCGCGCTGCGGCAGGTCCTCGTGCCCGCGCCGACCACGGCCCGCGTCGGCGGCAGGCCGCTGCGCGACGGCGCCGTCCTCGAGTGGGCCGCCCAGCTGGTCCGCGCGGTCCTGCTCGACGACATCGCTGCCGCCGCCAGGCAGGCCTGACCTCGGTCGGGGGAGGGGCGGAGGGGGCTCTAGCCGATCAGCGAGTCGAGCGCCTCGTCCAGCGGCGTCGGGCCGTTGTTGAAGCGCACGGTCACCCCGCGCAGGTCCTCCCGCCCGACGACCGCGGCGGCGACGCGCGCGACGTCGTCGCGGCTCACGCTGCCGGCCCGCACGGCGCCGTCGCCGGCGTCGACCTCGACGTGCCCGGTCGGGGCCTCGAGGGTCAGGGCGCTCGGCGCGAGGATCACCCAGTCCAGGCTGCTCGCGCGCAGGTGCTCGTCGGCGGCGGCCTTGGCCTCGGCGTAGGGGTGGAAGGGGTCTCCCTCGGGCACGCCGTGGTCGGGGCCCGCGCCGAAGTAGCTCACCATGACGTAGCGCTCGACCCCGGCCCGGACCGCCGCGTCCACGGAGCGGATCGCCGCGTCGCGGTCGACGGCGTAGGTGCGGTCGGGGTCGCCGCCCCCGGCGCCCGCCGACCAGACGACCACGTCGTGCCCGGCGAGCAGGTCGGTCAGCGCGTCGGTGCCGAGGGTCTCGACGTCGGCGACCACGGGCAGCGCGCCCGCGCCGGCCACCTCCTCGGCGTGGTCCGGGTTGCGGACGATCGCGTCGACCTCGTGCCCGGCCTCGCGCAGCAGCGGCGCGAGCCTGAGGGCGACCTTGCCGTGTCCTCCGATGATGGCGATACGCATGCTGGGTCAGCGTCGGCGGGCCGTGCGGCATTCCCCGCGCCCGTCCGGGAGGGGGCTGGCAGGACCGCATGGCATGCTCGCGCCATGACGGACACGCTGAGCACCGCCCTCCTCGCCCCCGCCACGCGACCTCAGGTCGTCGACGCCCTCCTGAGGCTGGCCGACTCCGAGGTCGCGGCCAAGAAGGGCATCGGCGGCACGGTGCTCAGGACCGCCTTCGCCGGCGCGAGGAAGGCGGGCGAGGGGCGCCTCCGCCACGCGGTCGACAGCCTCCTGCCCTCGGTGGGCCGCACGCTCGACCCCTACTACGACGCCAAGGGGGACGCCGCGTTCGGCGCCTACCTGGCGGACCCGGGCCGCAGCGGTCAGGTCGCCGACGAGCTGCTCGCCGTCGCCGACGCCAAGGCGTCCGCGGTCGAGGGCAACCCGCTGGGCAAGGTCTACTCCTCCCTGCGCGGACGGGCCAAGGACCACGTGGTCGCGGCGCTGCCCGGGCTGGGTTCCACGCTGGAGCCCTTCGTCCGCTGAACCTGGGAGTGACCCGGCAGGGGCGCGTGCGATGATGGCGCCCGTGAAGCGATCGCGTGTGATTCCTGCCCTCGCCCTGACGGCCGCGCTGACCCTGGCCGGGTGCTCGGTCGGCAGCTCCACCACGGGCGTCTCCGTCGACGGCCAGAGCTACTCGATGGCCGAGCTGCACGAGGCGACCCAGCAGCTGGGTCAGCTGGGCCAGCAGCAGACCGGCGCCCAGCAGGTGATCGCCGACCTCGCCCTCCTCCCCCTGCTCGACCAGGTCTTCGAGGGCTCGCCGGGCGTCGTCACCGAGGCGCAGGTGCGCGAGATCTTCGGCGAGAGCGGCGTGTCCGACCCCGGCCAGGCCAGCCTCGACGCGGGCCGCTCGCGGCAGTACCAGCAGAAGCTCAGCGACCCCGCCACCTTCCAGGACCCCGCGATGGGCGACGTCCTGATGCGCGCCCAGTCGGTGACCGAGGACGACCTGGCCGCCGTCGACGTCGAGGTCAACCCGCGCTACGGCACGTGGGACGTCGCCAACGGCGGGCTCGTGCCCGGGACCCCCGCGTGGATCCAGAGCTCCGGCGACAGCTGAGCCTGCTGCTGAGCAGCCCCCGGGTCGCGCCGGGGCTGCTCTCGGCGTCCGCCTGGGATGTCCTGCGCGGCGCCGACCAGGTGCTGGCCGCCGACCCCGACGGCCCGCAGGCGGCAGCCCTCGCCGCCGCCGGCCTCACCGTCGACGGCGTCCCCGAGCAGGCCGTGCGCTCGCCGCAGACCCTCGCGGAGCATCTGCTCGGCTGCGCGTCGGCCGGCACGGTCGTCTGGGTGGGCTCGTCCGACGGCGACCCGGGCCTCGCCGAGGCGCTCGCCGTCGCCCTGCCCGAGGAGGACCCGCCCGGGCTCGAGCTGCTCGTGGGCTCGTGGGACGTGCCGGGCGCCCGCCTCCTCGACGCGGTCGCCGTCATGGACCGGCTGCGCTCCCCGGGCGGCTGCCCCTGGGACGCCGGACAGACCCACGCGAGCCTGACTCCATACCTCGTGGAGGAGGCGCACGAGGCGGTCGAGGCGCTGGAGGTGCTCGACGGCCCGGACGCCGACCGAGACCACGCCGTGGAGGAGCTCGGCGACGTCCTGCTCCAGGTGCTCTTCCACGCGCGCGTGGCCGCCGAGCACGAGGACGACCCCTTCGACGTCGACGACGTCGCCGCGGGCCTGGTCGCCAAGCTGGTGCGGCGCCACCCCCACGTCTTCGCCGACGTCGAGGCCGGCACCCCGGAGGCCGTGGAGGCCAGCTGGGAGCAGATCAAGGCGCAGGAGAAGGCCGGTCGCCGGCACGTGCTCGAAGGCGTGCCTGCGGGTATGCCGCCGCTCGCCCGGGCGACGAAGGTCGCCTCGCGGCTGCGGCGGGCCGGGCAGGAGGAGTGGCTGCGGGAGTGGGTCGAGACCCGCCTCGCCCAGCGCGACCCGGGCGCCCTGCTGCTCGACGCGGTCCTCGACCTGCACGACGCCGACGTCGAC
>CAZONQ010000008.1:6121-36802 GCA_964581125.1 uncultured Ornithinimicrobium sp. | reverse complement strand
CCAAAGCGAATGTCGACTTGCCCACAGCCGGCCTCGCCGCCACGATGACCATCTGCCCCGGGTGCAGCCCGTTGGTCAGCTCGTCCAGCTCGGTGAAGCCGGTCGGCACCCCGACCATCTCCCCCGACGAGCTCGCGTTGTGCTCGATCTCGTCGGTCGTCGGCTGGATGAGGTCGCCGAGCGCGTGGTAGTCCTCCCCGCCCCGCTTGTCCGCGACGGCGAAGACCTCGGCCTGCGCGGCGTTGACGACCTCCTCGACGTCGCCGCCGCCGTAGCCGATCTGCACGATCCGGGTCCCGGCCTCGACCAGCCGCCGCAGGATCGCGCGCTCGGCGACGATCTCGGCGTAGTAGGCGGCGTTGGCGGCCGTGGGCACCTGGGCGATCAGCTGGTGCAGGTATGCCGTGCCGCCCACCCTGGCCAGGTCGCCGCGCTTGGTCAGCTCGTCGGCGACCGTGATCGCGTCGACCGGCTCGCCGCGGGAGAAGAGGTCGATGACCGCGTCGTAGATGCGCTCGTGGGCGGGCCGGTAGAAGTCGGCCGCCCGGACGATCTCCGAGCACTCGCCGATCGCGTCCTTGGACAGCAGCATGGCGCCCAGCGCGCTCTGCTCCGCGGCGACGTCCTGAGGGGGCAGCCGCTCCTCCGGCGGCGCGTCCGGGGTGCCGTAGGACTGCTCCAGCTCGCTCAGCGACATCCGCCCTCCACCTGTTCGTCCGACCCTCGACACGAGGACACCATCGACCACTGACAGACCCGCTCACGCCCGGCTCGTCGACAGCCCTCGCGACACCGTAAGCCCTCCGGGCCACCCCGCCAACCACGCCTGTGGACAACGTGTGGAGGGCGTGTGGGCACCCCGTGGACGACACACCGGGCGCCCTGTGGACCGTTGTGGACAGGCCTGTGGAGAGATCGGCGAGTTTCCCCGGTGCAACGTCCTGACCTGCGACGACGCCACGCACAGGCTGTGCACAAAAATTCGTCCCCACGTCCCGGGAAGCGCGACGCCACCCGGCGCGTTTAGCACTCTAGAGGCACGAGTGCCAGCCACAGGGGCTGGACCTGCACCGATCACACGAGGAGGAGCACCATGACCCGTTTCGACCCGTTCCGCGACCTCGACCGCCTGATGTCGGAGACCCTGCGCACCCCGGCCGCGGCCGCCATGCCGATGGACCTGTTCCGTCGCGACGAGACCTTCGTCGCCCGCGTCGACCTGCCCGGCGTCGACCCGTCGACCATCGACGTGGACGTCGAGGACCGGACCCTGACGATCCGCGCCGAGCGCCGCGAGGAGACCGAGGTCGAGCAGTGGCTGTCCCACGAGCGCCCCGCGGGCACCTTCGCCCGCCAGCTCACGCTCGGCTACGGCGTCGCCCTGGACAAGATCGAGGCGGACTACACCGACGGCGTCCTCACCCTGACCATCCCGGTCGCCGAGGAGGCCAAGCCGCGCAAGATCCAGGTCGCCCACCGCTCGCTGGGCGGCGCGGACGTCCGCGGCGAGGTCGCCGACGGTCCCGCGGAGCAGGCCCAGGAGGGCTGACCGACCGACCCCCGGCAGCAGGGCCCCGCACCGGAGCAGGTGCGGGGCCCCTGCTGTCCGTGCCGTTTGGCAGACTCGCCCCGTGACACCCCCGCACTCCGACGCCTCCGCCGTCCGGCGCGAGGTGCTGCGCCTGGCGGTCCCGGCCTTCCTCGCCCTCGTCGCCGAGCCGCTCTTCCTGCTGGCCGACTCCGCGATCGTCGGCTACCTCGGCACCTCCTCCCTCGCCGGCCTCGGGGTGGCGAGCGGCGTGCTGCTCACGGCCGTCAACATCTTCGTCTTCCTCGCCTACGGCACCACCGCCGTCGTCGCCCGCCGCCTCGGCGCCGGCGACCAGCGCGGGGCGCTCACCGCGGGTGTCGACGGCCTCTGGCTCTCCCTCGTCCTCGGGGTGCTCGCCGCCCTGGCGGTCGGCATCTGGGCCCACCCCCTCGTCGCGCTCTTCGGCGCCACGCCCGACGCGACCGGCGAGGCGGTGACCTACCTGCGGGTGTCCGCGCTCGGCATACCTCCCATGCTCCTGGTGCTCGCCGCGACCGGCGTCCTGCGCGGGCTGCAGGACACGAGGACCCCGCTCGTCGTCGCGGTGGCGGGCTTCACCGCCAACGCCGCGCTCTCCCTGCTCCTCGTGCACGGGGTCGGGTGGGGCATCGCCGGCGCCGCGTGGGGCACGGTCGTCGCCCAGACCGGCATGGCGCTCGCCCTCGTCCTCGTCGTCGTCAGGGGGGCCGGCCGGCTGGGGGCCTCGCTCGGCTTCGCGGCCGCGGGCGTGCTGCGCTCGGCGATGGACGGCGTCCCGCTGCTCGTCCGCACCCTCTCCCTGCGGGCGGTCCTGCTGCTCACCACCTGGGTCGCCGCCGGCCTCGGGGAGCCCGAGCTGGCCGCCCACCAGGTCGCGATGACGGTATGGAGCGCGCTCGCCTTCGCGCTCGACGCCCTCGCGATCGCCGCCCAGGCGCTCACCGGCAAGTCCCTCGGGGCGGGCGACGTCGAGGGCACGCACACGGTGACCTGGATGATGGTGCGCTGGGGAGTCTGGTTCGGGGTCGTCCTCACCGCCCTCATCCTCCTGCTCCACCGCGTCGTCCCGCTCGGCTTCTCGGCCGACCCGCAGGTGCGCACCGCCCTCGCCGCGGCCCTGGTCGTGGTGGCGGTGGCCCAGCCGGTGTCCGGCGTGGCGTTCGTCCTCGACGGCGTGCTCATCGGCGCGGGCGACGCCCGGTGGCTGGCCCTCGCGCAGACCGCCTTCCTCGTGGCCTACCTGCCGATGGTGCTCGCCGTGCGCGGCTCCGGCGTCGTCGGCGTGCCCGGTCTGGTGTGGCTGTGGGTGGCGTTCAGCGCCTTCATGGCGGTGCGCGCCGCCGGGCTGGTCTGGCGGGCGCGGGGCGACGCCTGGCTGGTCACCGGCGCGACCCGCTGACGCCGCCCGGGGTCAGCTCCCGGGCGCGGGCTCCTGCGGGCCCTGCCCGGCACCGGGGGCCGCGCCGCTGCGCCGCCCCGGGTGGATGTCCGCGGGGTGCACCTGCCCCGTCCGGAAGCCGGCACGGCCGACCATGTGCGCCCCGGCCGGGATGGTGAGCAGCTGGAAGAAGCCGACGAGCAGCAGGACGAGGGCGTCCGGCACCGTCCGGATGCGCAGGGCCAGCGCGAGCAGCACGAAGAGCAGGCCGAGCACCTGCGGCTTGGTGCCGGCGTGCATCCGGGTCAGCAGGTCCGGGAAGCGCAGCAGACCGATCCCGGCGGCCACGCACAGCAGGGCGCCGAGGAGGAGGCAGACCAGGCCCAGGAGGTCGGCGACGTCGGTCCAGCTCATCGCGGGGCCTCCGGGTCGCGGTCCCGGGCCACGAAGCGCGCCACCGCCACCGAGCCGAGGAAGCCGACGAGGGACAGCGACACGAGCAGCGGCATCGTCGAGAGCGTCCCGGTGAGCGCGATGTGCGCGCCGAGCGAGCAGATGACGATCGACACGAGCGTGTCCGAGGCGACGACGCGGTCCAGCACGCTGGGGCCGATGGTGACCCGCGCGAGCGTGAGCAGGGCGGACAGCGTCATCAGCCCGCCGATCAGCCAGGCCAGCACGGTCTCGACGGTCTCCAGGCTCATCCTTCCTCCTGCCTCTCCGCGACCTGGGCGGCGGCCCGCGCGCGCCGCGGGTCGAGCACCGCCTCGGGGTCCGGGTGGAAGGCGCGCACGACCCTGGCCTCCTGGGCCCGGACGTTGCGCCGCACCCGCTGGGCGTCCTTGTCGTTCTCCACCTCGAGGGCGTGCAGGGTGAGCAGCCGCTCGCGCGGGTCGAGGTCGATGACGACCGTCCCCGGGACCAGGGCGACCAGCTCGGCGGTGATGGTCTGCAGCAGCTCCTCCTTGGCCACGAGCTGGACGTCGAGCACGACGCCCCGCGTCGTCGGTCCGTGCGCCACCGCGAGCCAGGCCACGTGGATGGAGGCCACGGTGAGGTCCCAGAGGAAGCGCAGCACGAGGACGACCGCGGCCCACGGGTGCAGCCTCAGCCTCACCCGCACCCGCGGCAGCGGGAAGGCCAGCAGCACGAGCACGGCGACGGCCGCGCCCCCGAGCACCGTGATGACGGTCGGGGAGCGCCACAGCACCACCCACACCGCGGTGAGCCAGAGGATCGAGCCCCAGGACAGCTGGCGGCCCAGCAGCCGCGCCCTCACAGCCCCGCCCCCGGTCCGAGCACGGCCTGCAGGTAGGGCTCGCGCATCATCAGGTCGACCGCCGCCCGGGTCGTGATGTCGTAGAGCGGCCCGGCCACGACGGTGAGGCCCACGGTGACCGCCACGAGCGCCGTCGTCGGCACGAGCACGCCCAGCCCGAGCGCCTCGTGGTGACCGCCGCGCACCGGGCCGCTGCCGGTGATCCCCTCGGGGTTCTCCGACCAGAACGCGCGCCCCCAGACGCGCGCGACGGCATACAGGGTGAGCAGCGAGGTGACCACCGAGCCGACCACGACGACGTAGGAGAGCCAGGTCCCCGCGTCGACGCCGGCCTGGATGAGCCCGACCTTGCCGAGGAAGCCGGTGAACGGCGGGATGCCCGCGAGGTTCATCGCCGGCACGAAGAAGAGCACGCCGACCACCGGTGAGATCCGCGCCAGGTCGCCCAGCCGCCCGGTGTCGCTCGAGCCGCCCACCCGCTCGATGAGCCCGGTGACGAGGAAGAGCGTGGTCTGGATGAGGATGTGGTGGATGACGTAGAAGATGGCCGCGGCCAGGCCGATCGTCGAGCCGACGGCGATCCCGAAGAGCATGTAGCCGATGTGGCTGACGAGGGTGTAGGACAGCATCCGCTTGATGTCGTCCTGGACGACCGCGCCGAGGATGCCGACCACCATCGTCAGCAGCGCCGCCCACAGCAGCACGTCGTCGAAGCGGGTCGTCGGGAAGAGCAGCGTCTGGGTGCGGATCATCGCGTAGACGCCGACCTTGGTGAGCAGGCCGGCGAAGACCGCGGTGACCGGCGCGGGCGCGGTGGGGTAGGAGTCCGGCAGCCAGCCCGACATCGGGAAGACGGCCGCCTTGACCGCGAAGCCGAGCAGCAGCATCACGTGCAGCACCGCGACGGTGCCGCCCGGCAGCTCGCCGGTGCGCTGCGCCAGCAGGGCGAGGTTGATGGTGCCGGTCGCGGCGTAGACCATGCTGATCGCGATGAGGAAGATCATCGAGGACAGCAGCGAGACCAGCACGTAGGTGGTGCCCGCCCGCACGCGCTCGGCGGTGCCCCCCAGGGTGAGCAGGACGAAGCTCGCGGCCAGGAGCATCTCGAAGCCGACGTAGAGGTGGAACAGGTCGCCGGAGACGAAGGTCGTGGTCACGCCGGCGGCGAGCACGAGGATCGTGGGGTGGAAGACCGGCAGCGGCGAGTGCCCGTCGCTCTCGTCGTCGAAGGAGCTGCGTCCCTGCCCGATCGAGTAGCCGAGGACGCCCATCGTCACGGTCGTGGAGACGATGACCATGAGCGCCGACAGCCGGTCGACGGCGAGCACGATGCCCTCCCACGGCGTCCAGCCCCCGACGTGCACGACCTGCGGGCCCAGCCGGTCGGCCGCCCACAGCAGCACGCCCGCCATGACCAGCATCGCGCCCAGCACGCTCATGCTGATGACGCGCTGCAGCCCCGTGCGGCGGGCGGCCGCGAGCGCCAGCCCCGCGCCGACCAGCGGCAGCACGACGACGAGCGGCACCATCCAGGCATAGGGGGAGTTCATCGCGCGCCTCCGTCCTCGGGTCCGGTGGACCTGCTGCCGTCGTCCTCGGGTATGGGGTCCGCCACCTCGTCCTCGTCGTCGTCCTCGTCGTGGTGCCGGCTCTCGGTGAGCTCGGCCTCGGTGACGATCTGGTCGGCGACGTCGCGCGCGCTGGGGCTGTCGAGCAGGTCGGCCTCGGCGCGGGCGTGGATCCTCGCCGACTCGGTGTCGTCGTCGACGAGGTCGCGGCCGGAGAGCTGGCGGCCGCGGTGGGCCAGCGCCAGGACGAAGGCCGTCATGCCGAGGGTGATGACGATGGCGGTGAGCACGAGGGCCTGCGGGACGGGGTCGACCATCGGCTCGGCGGACTCGCCGACGATCGGCGGGGCGCCGGCAGGGCCGGAGGCGGCGATGAAGAGCAGGTTGACGCCGTTGCCCATGAGCAGGAAGCCCATGAGGGCACGGACGAGGGAGCGGGACAGGAAGAGGTAGGTCCCGGTCCCGATGAGCACGGAGGCGACGACGATCGTCGTGAGGTTGGGGCTCATGCCTCGGCCCCCTCGCGGGCCGCGGCGCGCTCGTCCTCGTCGCGGATCTGGTCGTCGATGCCCGAGCCGAGGCTGCGCAGGATGTCGAGCATGAGCCCGACGACGACGAGGAAGACGCCGACGTCGAAGAGCAGGGAGGTGACCACGTGCACCTCGCCGAGGAGCGGCACGTGCAGGTCGGCGATCCAGGTGCGCAGCGGCGGCGAGCCGAAGAGCATGGGCAGCACCGCCGAGCCGGCGGCGATGAACAGGCCCGTGCCCAGCAGCGAGGCCGGCCGGACCGGCAGCGCCGCGCGCAGCTCGGCGCCGTAGCCGGCCAGGTAGCGCAGGCAGAGGGCCAGCCCGGCGACGATGCCGGCCGCGAAGCCGCCGCCGGGCTGGTTGTGCCCGGTGAGCAGCAGGTAGACCGACCACAGCAGGATCGTGTGGAAGACCAGGTGGGTGACGATCTCGAGGATCGTGGAGCGGCGGTAGGGGTCGAGCAGGTGCGTGTCGGCGATCCACAGGCGCAGCGGCGAGGTCTGGTCCGTGTCGGGCGCGGCCTCGTCGGGACGGCGCCGCAGGTTGCGCGAGCGCAGCAGGCCCTGCGCGGCGCGCACCATGTTCTCGTCGCGGAGGAAGATGAGGCTCGCGACGCCGGTCGCGGTCGCCAGCACGACGGACAGCTCGCCCATCGTGTCCCAGGCCCGGACGTCGACGAGGATGACGTTGACGATGTTGTAGCCGCCGCCGTAGTCGACCGCGCGCTCGGCCAGGCCGGCGCCGGCCGGCTCGTGCACGCGGGAGCCCACCGCCACGAGGGCGGCGACCCCCACGACCGTCCCGACCGCGGCGCCGAGCAGCGCCCGCCCCCGCCGGGCCATCCGCGACGGGTCGTCGGGGAAGCGGCCGGAGAGCCGCCGCAGCACGAGGACGAGCACGACGAGGGTGACCGTCTCCACGAGCACCTGGGTGAGGGCCAGGTCCGGCGCCCCGTGCAGGAGGTAGAGCATCGCCGTGCCGTAGCCCGCCACGCCGACGAGGAAGACCGCGCGCAGCCGGCGCCGGGCCCGCGTGGCCAGGTAGGCGGCGAGCAGGACGATGCCGGCCGTGGCGACCTGGGCCGCGGAGTCCGCGACGTGGACCTGCCGCGGCCACGAGACGCCGCGGACGACCATCGTCGCGCCCGGCAGCACGACGAGCACGGTGAGGATGGTGGCCAGCAGCACCGGCAGCGAGCCGCGCTGCATGAAGCCGGTCGTCTCCAGCGCCAGCCGGTCCAGCCCGCGCATCACGTGGTGGTAGGTGCGGCCCGCGTCGAAGGGGGACAGCGGCACCGGCACCTCGACCGGCCGGCGGCTCTGCAGCCACCACCACGTCGCGCCCAGCGCCCAGATCCCCACCGACACCGCCAGCGGCAGGGTGAGACCGTGCCACAGGCCCAGGTGGACGGGGTGGGGGTCGACGCGGTGCGTCACCTGCGAGGTATGGGGTTCGAGCACCCCTTCGAGGGCCGTGGACGTCAGGCCCAGGACCAGGCCGCCCAGGGAGAGCACGGCCGGGACGCTGACGAGGATCCAGCTCGGCGGGTGCCAGCGCGGCGGCTTGGGCTTGCCGACGGGCGGACGGGCGCCGTCGGTGAAGGCGCCCCAGACGAAGCGGCTCGAGTAGGCCATGGTGAGCACCGACCCGAGCACGACCGTGAGGGCGGCGGCGCCGTCGAGCGACCACCAGCCGTCGGCCGGGTGCAGCAGCGCGGCAAGCCCGGCCTCCTTGCCGACGAAGCCGACGAGGACCGGCAGCCCGGCCATCGACATCGCGGCGAGCACGGCGGAGGCGCTCAGCAGCGGCATCTGGCGGCGCACGCCGACGAGCCGGCGGATGTCGCGGGTGCCCGTGGCGTGGTCGATCGTGCCGACGGTGAGGAAGAGGCTGGACTTGAAGAGGGCGTGCGCGACGAGGAGCGTCAGGCCCGCGAGCGTCGCGCCGGGGCTGCCCCACCCGAGGAGCACCACGAGGAAGCCGAGCTGGCTCACCGTGCCGTAGGCGAGGAGCAGCTTGAGGTCGTTCTGGCGGGTGGCGCGGAAGGCGCCGAGGAGCATCGTGGCCCCGCCGAGGACGAGGAGGGTGACCTGCCAGGCCGGCAGGTCGGCATACCCCGGGGCGAGGCGGGCGACGAGGTAGACGCCGGCCTTGACCATGGCGGCGGCGTGCAGGTAGGCGCTGATCGGGGTGGGCGCGACCATGGCGCCGGGCAGCCAGAAGTGGAAGGGGACGAGCGCGGACTTGGTGATCGCCCCGACGAGGAGCAGCACCACGCCGGTCGTCACGGCCGGCGAGGAGGCCGGGGACGCGAGCAGCTCGCTGATCCGGTAGGTGCCCGAGGCGGAGCCCAGGACGACGATCCCGACGAGCATGGCCAGGCCGCCGGCGGTGGTGACGATGAGCGCCTGCTTGGCCGCCCGGGTGCTCGCCTGGCTGCGGGAGAGGTAGCCGATGAGCAGGTAGGACAGGACGGTCGTGATCTCCCAGAACACGTAGAGCAGGAGCAGGTCGTCGGCGGTGACCAGCCCGAGCATCGCCCCGGCGAAGGCGACGAGCGCCGCGGCCAGCAGGCCGACGTTGCCGTCGTCGTCCTCGTCGACGTAGTGGGCGCAGTAGAGCAGCACGAGCGCGCCGACGACCGAGACGACGAGCGTCATCACCCAGGCCAGGGTGTCGAGCCGGAAGGTCAGCCCGAGCATGAGGTCGGGCACCCAGACGATCCGCTCGGCGTGCGGCGTCGCCGTGCCGGCGGCGCCCAGCTGGGTCACGGCCCAGGCCGCGGCGGCCGCGGGGGCGAGCGCCAGCGGGAGGAAGGCCCGGCGGCCGAGCAGACGGACAAGGGTCGGTGCGACGACCGCCGCCCCCAGGTGCACAGCGAGGAGGGCGACGATCAAGATGACCCTCCCTGGGTGTCGGCCGTGCTTGGGTGACGTGTCCCCATCCTACCGGCGGGGAAGGTGCGCGAGGGCCCCGGACCTGCACGGTCCGGGGCCCTCGTCCGTCGTCGGGGTGCTCGACCCCGGGCCGCTCAGGCGCCGGTGACGGTCACCGTGAGGTCGGCGGAGACGTCCTCGTGCAGGCGCACGTGGACGGCGTGGTCGCCGACGGTGCGGATCGGGGCGGGGACCTCGACCCGGCGCTTGTCGACCTCGGGGCCGCCGGCGGCGACGATCGCCTCGACGATCTCCGCCGGGGTGACGGCGCCGAAGAGGCGGCCGCCCTGGCCCGCGCGGGCCTCGACCGTGATCGTGGCGCCCTCGAGGCGGCTCTTGGCCGCGGCGGCGTCCTCGGCGGACCTCAGCGCACGCTTCTCGCGGCCGCGGTTGATCGCCTCGACCTGCTTCTCGCCGCCCTTGGTCCACGGGGTCGCGACCTTGCGGGGCAGCAGGAAGTTGCGGGCGTAGCCGTCCTTGACGACCACGACGTCACCGGCCGCACCGAGGCCGGAGACGGGCTGGGTAAGAATGACCTTCATCGTCTCTCTCCTGACGTGCGGGCGGTCAGCGGGCGGAGCTGCTGTAGGGCAGCAGCGCCATCTCGCGGGCGTTCTTGACCGCGTTGGCGATGCGGCGCTGCTCCTGGACGGAGACGCCGGTCACGCGACGCGCGCGGATCTTGCCGCGGTCGGAGATGAACTTGCGAAGAAGGGCGGTGTCCTTGTAGTCGATCGCCTCGATCTTGGCGGCCTTCAGCGGGTTCGCCTTCTTCTTGGGCTTGCGCACAACGGGCTTGGCCATCGTGGTGCTCTCCCCTTTCGTGAGAGCCCGAGCGGTGCTCGGGATGGTGTGGTTCTAGGAAGTGTGGTGGGTCAGAACGGCGGCTCGTCGTAGGACGGGGCGCCGCCCCAGCCACCGGACTGCTGACCGGACTGGCCGCCGGTGGCCCACGGGTCGGCGTCGCCGCCGGCCTGCTGGCCACCCTGCGGGGCGGACTGGCCCTGCTGCGGGGCGGACTGACCGCCCTGCTGCTGGCCCCAGCCACCGGGCTGGCCCTGCTGCGGGGCGGACTGACCGCCCTGCTGCTGGCCGCCCCAGCCGCCCTGCTGACCGCCGCCGCGCTGGGCCTTGGTCACCTGGGCGGTGGCGTAGCGGAGCGAGGGGCCGATCTCGTCGACCTGCATCTCCATGACGGTCCGGTTCTCACCCTCCTGGGTCTGCCAGGAGCGCGAGACGAGCCGCCCGGTGACCACGACACGGGTGCCGCGGTGCAGCGACTCGGAGACGTTCTCCGCCTGCTCGCGCCACACCGAGCAGCGCATGAACAGCGTCTCCGCGTCCTTCCACTCGTTGGTCTGGCGGTCGAACGTGCGCGGGGTGGACGCCACCGTGAAGTTGGCGACGGCCGCACCGCTGGGGGTGAAGCGCAGCTCCGGGTCGGCGGTCAGGTTGCCGACGACGGTGATGGGGGTCTCTCCGGCCATGTCAGGTCGTCCTCGATCCGTTGGTCCTTGAGGGTGTGCTGTGGTGCGTGAGGGTGGCCTCGGGGGTCCTGCCCGCGCTCAGGCGTCGCGGCGCAGCAGCTTGGTGCGCAGGATGGACTCGTTCAGGCCCAGCTGGCGGTCCAGCTCCTGCGCGGTCGCGGGCTCGGCGGTCATCTGCACGACCGCGTAGATGCCCTCGGCCTGCTTCTTGATCTCGTAGGCCAGGCGGCGGCGGCCCATGATGTCGATCTCGTCGACGGAGCCACCCTGCTTGCCGACGACGCTCATCATCTTCTCCAGCGTGGGCTGGAGATTGCGCTCGTCGGTCTCGGGGTCGAGGATGATCATCAGCTCGTACTGACGCATGCGTGAACCCACCTCCTTCGGTCTCGTGCGGTCACGGTCTCTCCGTGACAGGAGGGCTTCATACGTCGTCACCGCGACCCCCAGCCTGCCACGTCTCGGCGGGCGCGGCCGGAGCCTGTCCACAGGCGTGCGCCGGGGACGGGTGCGGTGAACCCCTCCACGATACCGGGCCGCGGGCGGGGCGACCTAATCTGCGGGATGAGAACCGCCTCACGGGGCGCACGGCATACTGAACCGGTCCGTCCGGAAGACCCACGAGGGAGCACCCATGAAGATCGCCGTCGCCGGCACCGGCTACGTCGGCCTGTCCAACGCCGTCGTCCTGGCGCAGCACCACGACGTGGTGGCCCTCGACATCGACCCCGACAAGGTCGCTCTCATCAACGACCGTCGCAGCCCGATCGTCGACCCCGAGCTCGAGGACTACCTGGCGCACAACCACCTGCGGCTGCACGCCACGACCGACCCGGCGGAGGCCTACGACGGCGCCGACGTCGTCGTGGTCGCGACCCCGACCGACTACGACACCGAGACCAACTTCTTCGACACCTCCACCGTCGAGAAGGTCCTCACCGACGTGCTGGCGCACGCCCCGGGGGCCAGCGTCGTCATCAAGTCGACCATCCCCGTCGGGTTCACCGAGCGGCTGCGCGAGGAGCACCCCGGCGCCACGGTCCTGTTCTCCCCGGAGTTCCTCCGCGAGGGCCGCGCCCTGCACGACAACCTGCACCCCTCGCGGATCATCGTGGGCGACACGGGGGACGCCGGCCGGCAGTTCGCCGACCTGCTGCTGGAGGGCGCGATCACCAAGGACGTGCCGGTCCTGCTCACCGGGTCCACCGAGGCCGAGGCGATCAAGCTCTTCGCCAACACCTACCTGGCGATGCGCGTGGCCTACTTCAACGAGCTCGACACCTACGCGGCGACCCGTGGCCTGGACACCCGCCAGATCATCGAGGGCGTCGGGCTGGACCCGCGGATCGGCGACCACTACAACAACCCCTCCTTCGGCTACGGCGGCTACTGCCTGCCCAAGGACACCCGCCAGCTGCTGGCCAACTACGGCGACGTCCCCCAGACCCTCATCACCGCCATCGTCGAGGCCAACACCACCCGGATGGACTTCATCTCCTCCGACATCCTCGCCCGGCGCCCCGCCACCGTCGGCATCTACCGGCTCATCATGAAGGCCGGGTCGGACAACTTCCGCGCCTCCTCCATCCAGGGCGTCATGTCCCGCCTGCAGGCCCGCGGCACCGAGATCGTCGTCCACGAGCCCACCCTGGAGGGCACCACCTTCCAGGGCGCCCGCGTCGTGCCGGACCTCGACGAGTTCGCCGACCAGGCCGACCTCATCATCGCCAACCGCCTCGACGAGACCGCCCGCTCCTTCGGCGACAAGCTCTACACCCGCGACCTCTACGGCCGGGACTGATGACCGCGGCCGCACCGACCGTCACCGCCGCGCCCACCGGTCCCGACCGGCACCGCACGACGCTGCGCGGCGACATCGAGGGGCTGCGGGCCATCGCGGTCTCGATGGTCCTGCTCTACCACGCCGGGGTCCCCGGCCTCAGCGGAGGCTTCGCGGGCGTCGACGTCTTCTTCGTCATCTCCGGCTACCTCATCACCGGCCTGCTGGTGAAGGAGGCCACCCGGCACGGACGCGTGTCGCTCGTGCAGTTCTACGCCCGGCGGGCCCGACGGCTGCTGCCGGCGGCCGCGCTCGTGCTCGTCGCCACCTCGCTCGCCGGGTGGTGGCTGCTGCCCAGGGGCGCGCGCGGCGAGCTCGGCGCCGACGTGGCCGGGGCCACCTTCTACGTCGTCAACTGGGTGCTGGCCGGGCGTGAGGTCGACTACCTCGCCGAGGACTCCCCTCCGTCGCTGCTCCAGCACTACTGGTCCCTCTCGGTCGAGGAGCAGTTCTACGTCCTCTGGCCGCTCCTCGTCATCGCCGTGCTGTGGGCGGCGCGCCGCCACCGGCTGCGCTTCCTGCCGGTGCTGGGCCTCACCCTCGGGACGCTGGTCACCGCGTCGCTGGTCTGGTCGGTGGTCCGCACCGCCGACTCCCCGTCGACCGCCTACTTCGCCACCACGACGCGGGCCTGGCAGCTGGGCGTGGGTGCCCTGCTCGTGCTGCTCACGCCGGCGCTGCTGCGGCTGCGCCGACCGGTGGCCCACGCCCTGGCCTGGGCCGGTCTCGCGGCGATCCTCGCCACCGTCGTGCTCGTGAGCAGGTCGACCCCGTGGCCCGGCAGCGCCGCGCTGCTGCCCACGCTCGGCACCGCCGCGGTCATCGCGGCCGGCATCAGCGCCCCGGCGAGCCCCGCGGCACGGCTGCTCGGCCGGCCGCCGATGCTCTTCCTGGGCGCGCTGTCCTACGGGCTCTACCTGTGGCACTGGCCGGCCCTGCGGCTGCTCGCCGAGCTCCGCCCGGACTCCGGGCTCCTCGTGCGCCTCGCGGTCGCCGGCCTCAGCGTGCTGCTGGCCTGGGCGAGCCTGCACCTCGTGGAGAACCCGATCCGCTTCCACCGCGGCCTGGGCGCCAGGCCGCTCCGCGCGCTCGCCTTCGGGGCGACGAGCATGCTCGTGACCGGCGCCCTCGGCGCCGCCCTCGTCGCGACGGCCCCGCAGCTGGAGACGGACGACCGCGACCGGGTCCTGCAGGCCGGGGCGGCGCAGCCCGGGACCGACGCCGGCGTCGTCGACGACGCGGGCGCCATCGGCCTGGTCCGGGAGGCGAGCCGCACCGCCGAGGAGCTGCGCCCCCTCGCCGACCCGACGGCCGTCTTCACCCGCACCGGACCGGTCTTCCCGGACCCGGACGTGGCCACCAAGGACACCCCGTTGGCTCCGGACGAGCAGTTCTGCCACCGCGAGCGGGGCCAGACGACCCTCACCGCCGAGGACGAGTGCTGGTTCGGCGACCCCGACGGCGAGACCACCGTGGCGCTCGTCGGCGACTCCAAGATGCTGCAGTGGCTCACCGCGGTGGACCCGATCGGTGAGCAGGAGGGCTGGAGGGTCAAGGTCTTCACCAAGTCCGGCTGCGGCTTCGCCCTCGTCCAGATGGCGGACGACTGCTACGACTACAACCGTGCGCTGGCGGCATGGCTGGCCGACGGCGAGCACACCCCGGACATCGTCCTCACCTCCCTCGTGCGGGCCGGCGACGGCGACCTCGGCCCGTCGCTGGCCGGGCTGCTGGAGCCGGTCGCCGAGGCCGGCAGCGAGATCGTCGTGATCAACGACAACCCCGCGCCCGACCGCGACGAGCTCGGCACGGACGTCACGCTCTACGAGTGCGTGCGCGACCACCCGGACGACTACTCCGCCTGCTCCTACGCCTCCGGCGCGGCCCAGGGCGAGCGCGCGCTGCTCGAGGCGGCCGAGCTGCTCGACGCGCCCGTCGTCGACCTCGGTCCGTGGGTCTGCCCCCGGTCGGAGGGCGCCGAGCCGGTGTGCCCGCCGGTCGTCGGCCGGGCCCTGGTCTTCCGGCAGGGGTCGCACCTGACCGCGACCTACGTCGCCTCGCTCACGCCGATCCTGCACCACGAGCTGGTGCGCGCCGGGGTGGCCACGACGCCGCTGGACGAGGTCGTGTGGCGCCTGCCCGAGGCGGAGGACCGCGACTAGCGCCGGGCCGCGGCCTCGAGCGCCGCGACGAAGCCGGGGGCGTGGGTGATCCAGTCGAAGGCCTGCTGCGCCGCGGCGTGGCCCCGCCGACCGGTCTCCACCGCCGACGCGGGGTCGTCGGCCCAGGCCATGACCTGGCGCACGGTCTGCTCCACGTCGTGGAAGGGCACGACCACGCCGCCGCCGCTGTCCTGCACCAGCTCGGCGGGCACCGGCAGCGGGGTGGTCACGACCGGGACCGCGTGCGCCATGTACTCGACCACCTTGGTCGGCATGCTCGGTCGGAAGTTGGCCTCGTCGTGCAGGAGGGAGAGCCCCGCCAGGGCGCCGGAGAGACGCTGCACGGCCTCGTCGTTGGGGACGAAGCCGGACCACGCCAGGTCGCCGTCCCGGTCCGCCCGCGCCAGCAGGGGCGCGGCCTCGCCGTGGGCGGGACCGATGACCTCCACCCGCACCCGGCCGTCGCTCTCCTCCCGGAGGCGCCGGGCGACCGCGATCATCTCGTCGACGCCCCGCTCCATCGTCACGCTGCCCAGGTAGACGACCCGCAGGCGTCCCTCCCGGTCCGGGGTCGCCGGCGGCCGCGGGTCGCGGGGGACGTAGGTGGTGTTGGGGACCACCGGGTGGGCCTGCGCGAACCGGCCGGCGTAGTGGTGGTCGGCGAGCAGCAGCGGCATCCGCCGCTCGGCCCACCGCTCCAGGGCCCGCACGGCCGAGGCGGCCGGGCGGCGCAGCGGCCCGGGCAGCCAGGGACGCACCTCGAGCGCGGCGGCGGTGTCCTCGTGCACGTCCCAGACCACCGGCGGCAGGTCCAGGCCCACGGTGGCGAGGACGAGCTCCGGGTCGTGCAGGAGCACGACGTCGTGGCCGGCCGCCCGGTCGCGGAGCAGGCCGCGCGCGGCGCGCAGCGCCCCCAGCCGGCGGCGTCCGGAGGACCTCGGCAGGTCGACCGGCGTCAGGCCCCGGACGCCGATCGGCAGCACGAGGCCGTAGTCGGTGTAGGGCGCCGCGTAGGTGACCTGCCACCCGGCGTCCAGCAGCGCCTGGATCTGGCGGTGCCGGATCCGCGCGTCGGCAGGGTGGTGGACGACGGTGACGACGAGCACGGACCGCGCGGTCACGCCGTGCCCTCCTGGGCGCGCGGGCCGGCCTGGCGCCGGCGGTTCGCCCGCCGGCGCTGCGCGACCCAGGCCGCGTAGGCGTCGACGACCTCCCCGGACGGGCCGTCCATGATGAGCTGCCCCTGCTCCATCCACAGCGCCCGGTCGCAGAGCTTGCGGATGGTGTTGTTGTTGTGGCTCACCATGAAGACCGTCCCGGCGTCCTGGCGGATCTGGGCGATCCGGTCCTGGGCCCGCTTGCGGAAGTCGGCGTCACCGGTGCCGAGCGCCTCGTCGACCACGAGGATGTCGGGGACCGCGGCCGTGGAGATCGCGAACCGGAGGCGGGCCGCCATGCCCGAGGAGTAGGCCTCCATGGGCAGGTCGATGAAGCTGCCGATGCCGGAGAACTCCACGATGTCGTCGAAGCGCTCGCGGACCTCCTGCTTGGACAGGCCGAGCGCCTGCCCGCCGATCATCACGTTGCGCGCACCGCTGAGCTTGCGCATCAGCACGGCGTTGACGCCGAGCAGCGCCGCCCGACCGTTGAGGTAGATCTGGCCCCGGTCGGGCGGGATGAGCCCGGCCAGGGCGCGCAGGACCGTCGACTTGCCCGAGCCGTTGCGCCCGATGAGCCCGACGGACTCGCCCTGGTAGGCCACGAAGGAGACGTCCTTGACCGCGTGCACCTCCCGGACCCCCACCTGGGGGGTGCTGCGGCTGAAGAACCGGGCGAAGAGGTTGCTCTCGTCGACCTCGGTCTCCCGCTCCCGCCCCGCCCCGTAGACGCGGTAGACGATGTCGACGTGGTTGACGATGGCCGCCGGGACGCGGTCCGGCCCCTCAGGCGCGCCCATAGCTGGCCTCCGCCCACCAGAAGACGACGAAGCCGACGACGCACAGGCCCACGCCCCAGGAGAGCGCGACCGCCCAGGTGACCGGGTCGAGGGGATACTCGGCGAGCAGGGTCTGCCGGACGAGCGTCATCATCACCGCGATCGGCTGGTACATCATGATGTCGCTGATGAGCCCCTTGCCGGCGTAGTCGGCGATCGGGAAGAACACCCCGGAGACGTAGCGCAGCACGCGCGTGGCCAGGCCGATGAGGTTGCTCGTGTCCCGCACCGCGTGCACGAGCCGGGCGCACATCAGGGCGATCCCGAGGGTGATGAGACCGGCGACGACGACCGCCACGGGGAAGAGCAGCCACTTCAGGGTCGGCACCTCGCCCGTCGCCACGGCGACGACGAGCAGGATGCCGAAGGCCGGCAGGCTGGCGATGAGCTCGGTGAGCACGACCGAGACGGGCAGCAGGGCCCGGGGGAAGCGGAGCGAGCGCACCAGCCCGGTGCTGCTGATCATCGCCTTGGAGCCGTGGTTGAACGCGGCGGAGAAGAAGATGAACGTGAACAGGCCGGCGAGGAGGAAGCCGACGTAGTTCTGCGTCTCCCCCCTCGTGCCCAGCAGCTGCCCGAAGATCAACCAGTAGGCCAGCCCGAAGAGCAGGGGGTTGAGCACCGACCAGAGCACGCCCAGGTAGTTGTTCTGGTGGCGTGCCGTGAAGCCGGCGTGGGACAGCGTGAAGAGGAAGTGGCGGTGCGCCCAGAGCTCGCGGAGGTACGGCCCGAGCGGGGGACGGACACCGACCTGGGCCAGTCCGTGCCGGTCGGCGAGCGCAGCCGCCTGCTGCGCGGACAGCCCGGGCAGCGAGCCCTGGTGGTCGGGTCCGCCGAGGGTCACAGCCGCTGGACCCGCTCGCCGTCGCTCGCCTTGCCGCGGGTGTCGAAGAACTGGCGGGCGACGCCGGCGAGGGCGTCGACGTCGTACTCCCGGTGGTTCTGCACCAGCACGGTCAGGTCGGCGCCCGCCGCGGCAGCGGCGGCGTCCTCGACCCGGACGGCGTCCGGCACCGAGCGCCAGTCGGTCACGTGCGGGTCGTGGTAGTGCACCACGGCGCCCTTGGCGACGAGCGCGTTGGCCAGCGGCACGGCCGGGGACTCGCGCTGGTCGGCGATGTTGGGCTTGTAGGTCACGCCGAGCAGCAGCACGGTCGAGCCCTTGAGCGCCTTGCCGTCGGCGTTGAGCAGGTCCTGGATGCGGGAGACGACGTAGCCGGGCATGCCGGAGTTGATCTCCTGGGCCAGCTCGACGAACCGGAACGGGTAGCCCAGGCGCGCCCGGACGTTGTGCGACAGGTAGTTGGGGTCGATCGGGATGCAGTGCCCGCCGACGCCGGGCCCGGGGTAGAACGCCTGGAACCCGAACGGCTTGGAGCTGGCCGCCTCGATGACGTCCCACAGGTCGATGCCCAGCTCGTGGCAGAACTTCACCATCTCGTTGACCAGGGCGATGTTGATGTGCCGGTAGGTGTTCTCCAGCAGCTTGGCCGTCTCCGCCTCGCGCGTGCCCTTGGCCCGCACGATCGTGTCGATGAACCGGCCGTAGAAGGCCGCGGCCGCCTCGGTGCACGCCGGGGTCTGGCCACCCACCACCTTCGGGGTGTTCTTGGCGCCGAACGTCGCGTTGCCCGGGTCGATCCGCTCCGGCGAGAAGGCCAGGTTGAAGTCCTGCCCGGCCACCATGCCGCCCGCCTCCAGCAGCGGGCGCACGACCTCGTCCGTCGTGCCCGGGTAGGTCGTGGACTCCAGCACCACCAGCATCCCCGGCCGCAGGTTGCGCGCCACCGCACCCACCGCGGACTCCACCGCGCGCAGGTCCGGGCCGCCCTCCTCCGACAGCGGCGTCGGCACGCAGATCACCGCGACCTCGGCCTCGGCGATCCGCGCCTCGTCGGTGGTGGCCACGAAGCCGCCGTCGACCATCTCGGCGATGTCCGCGTCGGACAGGTCGTCCACGTGCGAGCGCCCGGCGTTGAGGGCGTCGACGATCCCCTGGTTGACGTCGAAGCCCAGGACCTTCAGACCCGCACGGGTCGCCTCCTGCGCGATGGGCAGACCGACGTACCCCAGGCCGATGATGACGGCGTCGAAAGCCACTGTGTCACTCCTCGAGAAGTCTGTGCTGGTCACGGCTGGTCACTGTCCCGGGCCGAGCCACGTCGTGCCGGTCCCGGCGCCGAGGGCCGGTCCCCGCCCCGCCCGGGACGGGCGGGAGCGTCCGGAATCCTAGCAGCCAGGAGCCATCCGGCCCGCCTCCGAAGGACGCTCACCCGGCCATCTCCTCGACCAGGGGGACCATGGCGTCCTCGAGGACCGGGCGGAGCGTCCGGGCGTAGGTGTCGGTGATGTGCGAGGTCTGCCGGTAGACGAGGACCCCGCCGATGACGGGGACGCACACCTCCTCGTCGGGGCAGATCGCGTCGCGGACGTCGACGAGCCGCGCCCCGGGGACCTGCTCCGCGGCCGCCTGGAAGAGCGGGGCCGAGCTGGCCTCCACGCCCTCCTGCCTGTCGAAGGTGCAGGCGGCCAGGTCGTCGGGGTTCTCCGCCACGCACTCGTAGACGCTCAGTGAGGGGCTGGGGTTGTCGAGGAGGCCGAGGACGGGTATGCCGTGGTCGGCCATCTCCTGCCAGCTCGCCACGATCGCGTCGACCATCGCGTCCCTGCTGAGGGTGTCGACGTCCTCGGGGTCGGTCAGCACCTCGGTCACCCGCTGGGAGGTGAGGACGAGGTCGGGGTCGAGGTCGACGATCTGGGCCCGCACCTCGTCGTTCCACTCGGCGCAGCTGGTGTAGGGCTCGCCGCCGGCCACCTGCATGCCCGTGTGGAAGCCGCACGCCGACTTCGTGTAGGAGATCATCTGCCAGCCCTGCTCCTGGCCGATCTCGTCCAGGACGGACTGCCACTGGAGGATCTTGGAGTCGCCGACCACGACGATCGTCACCTCGCCCTCCGGGTCGCCGTAGTCGCAGCGGATCGGCTCGCTGTCGGTCTGGTTCTGCTGGCAGCCGTCGTCGTAGCCGGCCGGGACGTCCGAGGTGGCCTCGGTCGCCGCCGGCACGAAGCCGTCGACCAGCGCGAGGCTGGCGACCGAGCCCGGCGCGGGCTCGTCCGGGGCCGCCGTCGTGGCCGACGGGTCGTCGGTGCCGCCGCCGTCGTCCTCCTCCTCACCGTCCTGGGTGACCGCACCGGCGCCCTGCACGCTGCCGCTCGCCGGGCCGGTCGTGGTCGGCACGGCGAGGACGAGCGCGAGACCGGCGACGACGCCGACCGCGGAGAAGTTGGCGCCGAGCGAGAGGGTGAACCGGTTGGAGGCCGACAGGTGCCGGGAGAACCGGAGCGGGTTCTCCACGAGCCGGTAGGACAGGTAGGCGGGCACGACGGAGCCGAGCGCGACGAGGGTGCCGACGAGCGGGCCGATCCCGTCCCAGTGGTTGTCCGCGGCGATGAGCAGCGGCCAGTGCCACAGGTAGAGCGAGTAGGACAGCCCCCCGACCCAGACGGCGGCGGGCGCCGAGAGGATCCCGGCGGGGCCGGCGGGGCCGCTGGTGAAGCCGGCCACGATGACGGCCGCCGTGCCCAGCGTGGGCAGGAGCGCGTGGTAGCCGGGCCACGGGGTCTGCGCGTCGATGACGACGCCGCTGAGCACGACGGCCGCCAGCCCCGCCCAGCCCAGGACGACGGAGAACCGGGGCGGGATGCGGTCCCACAGCAGCGCCCCGATCGCGACGAAGGCGCCGATCCCGAGCTCCCACAGCCGCGTGGTGCTGACGAAGAAGGCGCGCTGCGGGTCGGCGCCGGTCAGGTGCAGCGACCACGCGAAGGACGGGACGATGACGAGGAGGATGGCCACGGTCATCGTCCGGCGCAGCTGCGCCCCCCGTCGCCGCGCGACCCACCACCCCACGGCGATCAGCAGCAGCGGCCAGACGATGTAGAACTGCTCCTCGACCGCGAGCGACCAGAAGTGCTGCACGGGCGAGGCCCCCACGTCCTCGGCCAGGTAGTCGACCGCGCGCCCGGCGAGCACCCAGTTGACGACGTAGAGGGCCGCGCCGACGATGTCCAGCCCGAAGGTGCGCCACTCCACGACCGGGGCGGTGAGCCAGGTGAGGACCGTCGTGGCGACGAGCACGAGCGCGGTGGCCGGCAGCAGCCGCTTGGCGCGGCGCGCGTAGAAGCGCGGCAGGGAGACCCGGCCCTTGGTCTCGATCTCCTTGATGAGCAGGCCGGTGATGAGGAAGCCGGAGATGACGAAGAAGACGTCCACGCCGACGAAGCCGCCCGGCAGGAAGGGCAGCCCCGCGTGGTAGACGAGGACCAGCAGGATCGCGACGGCGCGCATCCCCTCGATGTCCGGCCGGAAACCCTTCGGGCGCACGACGGACGTGCGTGTCCGGGTGTCGGTGCTGGTCACAGGTCGGTCCTTCGGGATGCGGCGGGTGCGGTGCCGGGCCCGTCCCCGGCGCCGGCGCTCGGCACGGCGGGCCGCAACGCGGGGCCCGAGGGGCGGGTGGCCGCTAGACATGGTGGCACGACATCCTCGGTGCTCCCTGAGTCCCGGTGCGAGGACGCGGCGGTCAGGTGGGCTCGACGCCGCGCCGGCGGGCGGCGCTGAGCTCGTCGATGGCGGCGACGACGCGGGCGCAGTTGTCCCGGTCGCGGTAGGTGAAGGAGGAGGCGACGCGCGCGGCATACCTCTCCTCCACGGTGCAGCCGCGGGCCAGGACGCGCTCCAGGGCGTCGAGCGTCTCCTCCACGGTGCGCACGACCGGCCCGTAGCCGTCCCGCTCGTAGTCGAACCACGAGGGGGAGGCGTGGCCGGCCGCGTAGTCCGCCTCGTCGAAGCGCGCGTAGATCACCGGCGTGCCCAGGTAGGCCACGTCGAAGTGGACCGAGGAGTAGTCGGTGATGAAGGCGTCGCAGGTGCGCAGCAGGTCCTGGAAGCTGGTCTCGTCGGTGTCGGCCACGGAGATCCGCTCGGCGGCCCGCACCGACGTGTCGAAGAACGAGGCCATGTTGTAGTGCGGCAGGAAGGTGAGCCGGAAGTCGTGCTCCTCGAGCAGCGCGTGCAGCCGCGGGCTCTGCAGGAAGCCGGAGACGAACTGCTCGTAGGCCGAGCCCTCGAACGGGATCTGGCCCGGGTTGGGCCGACCGCTGAGCCGGGGGACGAGGTACTGGCGCCAGGTGGGCATGAAGAGCACGGTGCGGCTCGGCGGCGCGGGGACGAGACCGTCGTAGCGCGGCATGCCGATCTCGCGCACCTGCTCGTCGTAGCCCGAGACCGACCGGATCGCCTCGGTCTCCCGCGGCATCACCGTGAGGAAGAGGTCGTAGCCGGAGAGCCCGCGCTTGACGGCGTTCTGGTTGAGGTGCACGCCGTGCTTGAGGTAGACCCGCAGCGCCCCGATCCGCCAGGCCAGGTGCCGCACGTAGTCCTCCTGGGTCCACGACGACGGCCGCAGGTAGCGGATGGAGTAGGCGTTGGCCAGCACGTCGGCGTGCAGCATGAGCAGCTGGTGGCGCAGCGAGGAGTGGTCGACCACGTGCCCGAGGTCGGCGACCCGCTCGCGCTGGGGGCTGGCCGGGTCGATGACGTAGTAGACGGGGCGCCGGGGCTGGGTCCGGCGCAGGTGCCGGAAGAGGTGCAGCCCGTTGTCCTGGGCGGTGTCGGTGCGCTCGCCGACGAGCATGATCTGCCGCCCGGCGAAGAAGGGGCGGGTGGCCAGGCGCACCATCCGCAGGGCCAGCATGCGACGGCTGCCGCGGCGGCGCAGGACGGAGCCGAGGTCCTTGCGGACCATCGTCGCCGCCCACCGGGCCCGGGACGCCGGCCCCCGGCCGCGCTGGCTGGTGAGGAAGGTGGCGCTCCTGCTCCCCGCGGCGTGGACGAGGTAGCGCACGAGGGAGCCCTCGTCGTCGGTGGCCATCGTCACGGTGCGCGCGTCGAGCAGCAGGCCCTTGGAGGGGCGCAGCCGCCGCCGGGTGCGGAGCGCGTCGGTCTCGGTGTCCAGCTCGATGGCGAGGACGAAGTTGCCGTCGCCGGCCTCCTGGAGCGGGAGCCGGCCGCACAGGCTCTCCCACACCTGGCGGCCCCGGTTGTCGACCCGTCGCTCGAGCCCGGCGGGCGCCGAGGCGGCGACGGGCTCGCGGCCCTGCACGAGCACGACGCGGTAGCGCCACGGCGGCCGCGGCATGTCGGGCGAGAACTTCGCGTTGAACCACACCGACACGTCGACGTCGCCGCCGCGCGGGTCGAGGGCCTCCGCCCGCGGCGTGGCGCTCTGCAGCGCCAGACCGCCCAGGTAGTCGACCCAGGAGCCCGGCCCGGTCGGGCCGGTCGCGAGCGCCTGCGTCAGGTAGGCGGCCGCCAGCTGCTGGCTGCAGTGGCGCGTCCAGACCAGGAGCGGGCGCGGCGCGTCCGGGCGCGCCGCGCGCAGCCGCTCCACCTCGCGCCGGACCGCCCGTCCCCACGTGCGCACGTCGCGTGCCCGGGGCAGGTCCGCGACCGCGACGAGCGTCTCGTCCGCCGCCGTCACGACGCGCAGGGCGTGCTCGACCAGCGCGGACCCCGTGCCCTCCTCGGCGGGCACGAAGGTCACGCCGGGGTGCCGGAGCGCGGCGGAGCGGACCTCGCCGCGCAGCTCGGGGGCGTGCACCACCGTGACGGGCGCGCCGAAGAGCTGCTCGTCGTCGCGGACCCGCTGGAGGGTGTCGCCGAGCCGCCCGGCCACGCTGGCGGCGACCGTGAGCACCAGGCGCAGGCCCTGCCGGCGCTCCGGCACGGGCGCGGCGACCGGCTCCGGGCGCGGCGGCGAGGTGCGCGCGGCGGCCGTGGTCCCGGCCGGCCCGGCCGGCTGCTCCTCGGGGCGGGGGCGCGGGGGCCCGACCAGCTCGGCGACCCGCGCCAGGAAGGCGTCGGGGCCGAAGCGTCCGCGCAGACCGGCCAGCCCGCGGCCGGACTGCTCCCGGTATGCCGTGGGGTCCGCGTGCAGCGAGCTCACCAGCGGCGCCACCTCCGCGGGCTCGGCGTAGAGGGCGGCGTCGCCGAAGACCGGCTCGAAGCGGGGCGGGAGCACCGCCACGCACCCCTCGGCCACCGCCCGCGCCACGTCCGCGTCGAAGGTCTCCACCGCGCCGGGGTGCGGCTGGTGGACGTAGAAGTCGAGCTGGCGGGCCAGCTCGTCGGTGTCGACCTCGCCGCGCCGGAGGGTGACCCACGAGGACGGGGTGCCCCCGTCGCCGAGGACCTCCCCCACCGCGCCCGTCCCGCCGGCGATCCGCACCTCGACGGTGCCGTCCGGTGGCCAGGCGGCCAGCACGTCCTCCGCGGACGCGGGCCACGCCGCAGCCGTGTCCTCCCCCCGGCGCCCGACGACGGGCAGCCCGCCCAGCGGCCCCTGCCGCGCCGGTCGTGCGGCGGGGACGTCGACGACCTCCACCGGCCCGGCCGGGGCCAGCCGGTCGGCCGGGACCTCCCCGGCCAGCATCGCCCCGATGCCCGGGCTCTGCGGCAGCCACAGGGGGGCGCTGCCGAAGGTCCTGCGGACGGTGGCGTCGCAGCTGGCGGGGGCGTAGCGGTGGTCCCGACCGTCGGTCGACCTCGGCGCCTCGTCGGCCACGACGACGACCCGGTCGACGTCGAGGGTGCTCGCGTCCACGGGGGCGAACTGCAGGACGTCGGGCGAGCGGACGAGCAGGAGGGACACGGAGGCCGCCTGGTCGAGCGCCACGAGGTCGAGGACGCCGGCGTTGGCCAGGTCGAGCACGCGCGGGTGCAGGGGCTGGCGGCGCGCGGTCATCCGCAGGAAGGACTCGCGGTGGGCGACGCCCACCCGGTAGCCGGCACCCGTGAGCACGGCCGCCTGGTCGAGGAGCGCCTGCTGCGCGGTCCCCAGGTGGCGCCAGTCGCTGAGCAGCACCACGTCGTAGTGCGGGGGCCGCTCGGCGACCGACGCCTGGTCCACCTGGAAGCGCTGGGGCACGGCGAAGCGGCGCTCCTGCGGGAAGCGCGGCAGGTAGGGGTCCTCGCCCGCCGCGAGCCGGGCGTGCCACCGCTCGTAGGCGGCGCGGTAGACGAAGCGGGACACGTGGTGCCAGCCGGGGGTGAAGTCCGCGCGGGACAGCGAGCCCGCGGCCATCCGGACGATCGCCAGGGGCGCGGGCAGGTCGGTCGTCAGCGCGCCCGTGGCCAGCTCCAGACGACGGCGGAACTCGGTGTCGGCGCTCTTGCGCGACCGGTCGAAGTAGCCGACCGTCGCCAGCACCTGCTCGCGCCGGAACATGAGCGAGGAGGCGTTCTCCTGGCTGACCTCGTAGCCGGGCCGCTGGAAGACGAGGTCCTCGCTGACCCGCAGGCAGAAGCTGCGGGTGGCCGGCGTCGCCGGGTCGGCCAGCAGCGCTCTCGCCTGGAGCTCGATCCGGCGGGGGTGGGACCAGTCGTCGGCGTCCTGGACGGTGACGAGCTCGCCGGTGGCGATGTCGAGGGCGGCGTTGCGGGCCAGGTAGGTGCCGCCGTTCTCGTCCATCCGGTGCACCTGGACGCGCTCGTCGAGCGCGGCGACGGCCTCGAGCACCTCCTCGTGGCCGGGGGGCGAGGCGTCGTCCATGACGAGGATCTCGAGGTTGCGCCAGGTCTGCCCGCAGATCGAGCGCACCGAGGTGACCAGCTCGGGGCCGGGCCGGAAGACCGGCATGACGACGGTGACCAGGGGGCCGTCGACGACCGGGTCGTCCACCGCGCAGCGGAGCCCGTCGAAGGGGGTGGCCGCGCCGTCGTCGACCGTCACCGTCTCGATCCCGTGCTCGGCGAAGATCTCGTCGACGAGGCGCTGCCAGCGGGCGGCCGCGGCGCGCCGTCGCCCCGGGCCCCCGTCCGTGGTGAAGGGGTTGGTCAGGTCCGCCTCCAGGTAGCGCCGCACGTCGGGGCGCAGCGAGCGCAGCAGCGGCAGCCAGGACCGCAGGAGGTCGTGCTCGCCCGCCTGCCAGAAGCGCTCGACGACGGTCTGCTGGACGGACGGGCCGAGGATCGACCGCCCGTGCTGCCTGCGCAGCTCCTCGAGCAGGAGCACGGCGTCGGCGAGGTCCTGGTCGGACAGGTTCTGCATGCCGACCGCGCGGGCCAGGCTCACCGTCCAGGCCGGGTCGAGCGGCGGGGCGGCGGGCGCGCCGCTCGCGGCCCGCGACCGGCGGACGGCGTCGAGCAGCTCCTCGGCCGACGCCACGCCCGGCGCCGCGGCGACCGCGAGCAGGTCGCGGGCCTCCCGGGACCGGGTGCGCAGCACCGTGCGCTCCACCGCGCGCGGACCCCCGCGGGCCCCGGCGATCGAGAGGAGGTCGGCGGCGAGCTCGGGGTCCAGGGCCACCGGGGGCTCGTCGACGGTCATAGGTTCGGCACTCCTCGTCAGGTCTGGCTGCACGCGCGTCTCGCCAGGGCACAGTATGCACCGGACCCATCACGTACCCTGTCGACGACCGACCGACGACGGACGCGTCCCGCCCGTCGGCGGGAGCGAGATGAGGTGGGACAGATGCTCGGCAGGACACCCCGCCAGCGGATCCTCGTGGCGGCCGTGCTGCTCGTCGGCGCGGCCACGGCCGGGACCGCGCTGCTCGACCTCCCGCGGCTCGCCCTCGCCGGGCTCGCCGCCCTCCTGACGCTCGGCGTCCTCGTCGTGCTCGACGGCCGCACCCGGCTCGCGACGCTGGACCGGCGCGTCCGGACGCGGCCGCGCGCGGGCGCCCGCCCCTCCGACGCCGAGCTCCCCGCCCGGGTCGCCGAGCTCGAGGAGCAGCTCGCCGCCTCGGAGCAGGAGCTGGCCCGCCTGGACGACCTGTCGAGGACCTCCTACCGGCAGGCGGTCCGCCAGCACGTCCGCGTCTTCCGCGCCGAGGACCGCCTCGGTGCGCCGACGAAGTCCGCCGCCCTCCAGCTCCCGCACAAGCTGCGCACCGTCGAGCTCGCCGCCAGCCACGGGGTCGCGGTCCCCGAGATCTACGCCGTCTGGCCCGACGTCGCGTCGATCGACCTCGCCCCGCTCCCGGACTCCTTCGTGCTCAAGGCCGACGGCGGCGCGGGGTCGGTGGCGGTCTTCCCCCTGCGCCGGCGCGAGGACGGCCGCTACGAGATGGTCGGCGGCAAGGGCGACGTGAGCGAGGAGGAGCTGCGCGAGCGCATCCGCTCCCTCGACCGTGCCGCCCGCGCACCGTTCTTCGCCGAGGAGCTCCTGCACGCGCCCGGCGGCGGGCCGATCCCCGACGACGTCAAGTGCTACATGTTCTACGGCACGGTCGGGCAGGTCCTCGTCCGCCGCGTGGGCGAGCACGGCCGCGCCTCCACCATCCGGCTGAAGTTCGTCGACGAGAACGGCGTGGACTACGGTCCGGTCGCGCCCGGGCGGCCCCACGACCCCACGATCGAGGTGCCGGACGCCCTGCCGCCGATGCTGGAGGTCGCCCGCCACCTGTCGCGGGCCGTGGGGCTGCCGTTCTGCCGGGTGGACCTCTACGAGACCTCCAAGGGGATCGTGCTGGGGGAGATCACCCGGGCACCGATGGGCGGCAACGAGCGGTGGACCGCCGAGCACGACGAGTTCCTCGGACGCCACTGGCTCGACGGGAGCGCGCGGCTCCAGTCCGACCTCAGCGCGGGCCGCCCGCCCGGGGCGCTCTTCGGCACGCTCGCCGACCTGCACCTCTACCCGCCGAACGACCGCCCCCGGTCGCCGGCCAACTTCGGCCGCACCGTGGTGGACTGCTCGCAGTGGTGCCGGTGAGCCGCGCGCCCCGCTGAGGCGCGCTCAGGGCAGCGGCCGGCTCCCGGCGACCAGGCCGTCGATCGCGCGGGCCAGCCGCTCGGCGTTGTCCCGGTCGTGGTGGGCGAAGACCGACCGGACCCGCTGCTCGTAGAGCGGCTCGCGCCGGAAGCCGGACACGGCATACCCCTCGAGGGCGTCGACGGTGCCCTCCACGTCCCTGGTGACCGGCCCGAACCCGTCGCGCCCGACCTCGAACCAGGAGAAGGCGCTGTGGCCGGCGGTGTACTCGTCCTCGTCGAACTGGCAGTAGACGACGGGCGTGCCGACGTAGGCGACGTCGAACTGGACCGAGGAGTAGTCGGTCAGCAGCAGGTCGCACGAGCGCAGCAGCGCGGGGATGTCCGCGGTCGCGGCGTCGAGCACCTCGACCCGCGCGGAGGCGAGGTCCTCGGCCCGCAGCAGCGAGGCGAGGTTGTAGTGCGGCACCACCTGCAGCGTGAGGTCGTGCTCCTCGAGGAGGGCGGCGAGCCGCCGGCTGCCGAGCAGCTCGGTCACGAAGCGCTGGTAGGTCGAGCCCTCGTAGGCCACCTGGGTCTCGTCGCTGTCGCCGAAGAGGGTGGGCACGAGGTAGCGGCGCCAGGTGGGCATGAAGAGGATGGTCCCGCTCCGCCTGCCGGGCCGCACGAGCGCGTCGTAGCGGGCCAGGCCGGTGACGACGACCTCGTCGCCGTAGCCCGACGTCGCGCGCAGGGCCTCCGCCTCGCGCTCCCCCACCGCCGCCACGAGGTCGTAGCCGCCGTTGGCGCGCTTGACGGCGTAGGGGCTGAGGTGGACGCCGTGCTTGAGGTAGACCCGGTGCGCGCCGGTGCGCCACGCGCACTGCTTCATGTAGGCGCCGGGGTGCCACCGGCTCGGCAGCATGTGCTTGACCGAGTAGGCGTTGGCGAGGACCTCGGCGTGGAGCATGAGGACGCGGTGGCGCCACGAGGAGTGGGTGACGACGTTGCCGAGCGGCTCGACGGCGCCGCGCATCGGGCTGTCGGCGGTGATGACGTAGTAGACCGGCGCGTCGGGCCGGGTCGTGCGCAGGTGGGCGAAGAGGGCGCGACCGTTGTCGCGGGCGGTCTCCGGCCGCTCGCCCACGAGCCAGACGGCCCCGCGGGGCACGAGCGGCCGGGTCAGCAGCCGGGCGGCCCGGACCCACGTGAAGCGCCGGCCGTGCGCGACGAAGGCCAGGTCGCGCAGCCAGGCCGTGGCCGTCCAGCGCAGCCGGCCGGCGGGCGTCGCCGAGCCGAGCCGGACCCAGACGGCCGCGCGCCCGGCCGCCGGGAGGGCCTGCACCCACCGCCCCGGCCCGACCGCGGTGGGACGGGACGCGGCGAGCAGGCCGGTGGTCGGCTCGACCGGCACCGGCTCCCCACCGCCGTCCGCGGGCAGGACGCCGAGCCGGTAGGCGCCGTCCGCGAGCCCCTCGACCGGCACCTCGAAGTCCAGGACCGCCCTCGTCCAGACCCCGACGGTGTTGACCCGCGGCGCCACCTCGGCGACGGCCTCGGCCGCGGTGCGTCCCCGCCGGTCGGTGAGCCGGAGCAGGAGGCGCTCCCCCTCGGGCAGGTCCGCCCCCCGGAGGCGGACCACGAGGCGCAGGCGCGGCCGGTCCGCCGGGACGTCGAGGAACTCGCAGATCGGTTGCAGCGTCATCGGAGGTCACTCTATGACCAGCCGCGGCGCCGCCCGGGCGACGTGCGCGGCGGGCGCTAGCCTTGCCCCCATGCCAGCCGCGCCGGTCGTCATCCTCATGACGAGCAACGGCGTCGGGATGGGCCACCTGTCCCGCCAGCTCACCACCGCGCTGAGCGGGCCGCGGCGGATGGACGCGGTGGTCTTCTCGCTCTCCGGCGCGCTGCCGAGGGTGGTCGCGGCCGACCGCTCCGGCGACCTGCCGGGCGCCCGCGAGCGCTCGCTCCGCTACGAGTACTGCCCGAGCCGCGAGTCCGGCTGGCTGCCCCCGTCGGGGTGGCGCCGCGCGCTGCGCACCCGCTACCGGTCCTACCGCTGGCACCCCTACCTCCGCGACCGTCTCGTCTCGCTCGCCGCCGAGACCGGTGCGAGCACGGTCGTCTTCGACGGGGTGGTCCCCTACGCCGGCCTGCTGCAGGCCCGCGACCTCCTGCCCGGGGTCGGCTTCGTGTGGACGAGGAGGGGTATGTGGCGTCCCCAGGCCCCGAGCGACCACCTGTCGGCCGCGGGCCGGTTCGACCTCGTGGTGCAGCCCGGCGACCTCGGCGGGGCCGCGGACCGGGGGCCGCTGGCCGGCCGCACCGACGCGGTGCACGTGCCGCCCGTCAGCCTGACCGACGTGCTGCCCCGGACCACGCGCGCGCAGGCGCGGGCGGCGCTCGGGCTGCCCCAGGACCGGCCGGTCCTGCTCCTGGCGCCCGGGTCGGGCGCGCTCGGCTCGGTCGAGGAGTCGGCGGCCGCCGTCCGCCGGGCCGTGGCCGACCGCGGGCCCGAGTGGGTCGTCGCCGTCACCCGGCAGGCGATCGCCCGGCACTCCGTGGGCGACGCGGCGGACGGGAAGGACCGGGTCGTGGTCCTGGACGACGTCTACCCGCTGGCCCGGCACCTGGCCGCCTTCGACGCGGCCGTGGGCGCCGCGGGCTACAACGCGGTCCACGAGCTGCTCTCCGCCGGCGTGCCCACGCTGCTCGTGCCGAGCGTGCACCACGTCACCGACGACCAGGAGGCGCGGGCGTCCGGGGTCGCGGCGCGGGGGGCCGCGCTGCTGGCCGGCCCGGAGGGTCTCGAGGAGGCCGTCGCGCGGCTCCTCGACGCCGACGTGCGGGCCGGGCTGCGCGAGGCGTGCGCGGCCCTGGAGCGGCCCACCGGCGGGCGCGCGACCGCCGACCTGGTGGTCGGGCTCGCCGGTGCGTCACGGCGGACCGACGAGCCCGTCCTGCGTCCGGTGCCCCCGCGCCCGGTGCCCGACGCGCGCACCCCGACCGGTCCCGGCGCCGGGGTGGAGCTGCGGTTCACCGAGGAGGTCACGGTCGCCGACGTGCGCGGGCCGGACCCGGTCGAGCACCTGCTGCCGGGCAGCTCGCGCGACTACCGCCGGGCCCGCGAGCGCACGGCGGCCTGGCTCTACCGGACGACCTGACACCGCTCTCCGACC
>CAZONQ010000008.1:0-6021 GCA_964581125.1 uncultured Ornithinimicrobium sp. | reverse complement strand
CTCCGACCCGGGCGCACGCCCTGCTGTGCCTACGATGGCCCGGTGACCGACCTGCAGGTGCTCCTCGACGCCCACGGGACCGGCCCGCAGGAGCTGTCCACCGCGGCGGCCACCCTGCTCGCGTCGGTGCCCGGCGTCGAGCTCGTGCGGGCCACGGCGGGGCAGGCGGACCTGCTGGCCGGCCGCTTCGGCGGGCGCGTGCTCCCGACGGACCTGCGCACCGCACCCGTGCGCCGCGAGGTGCCGGTGCTCGTCGCGCCGGGCCGGGCGGCCTACGCCCGGGGCGCCGTGCGCCGCGTGCTCGCCGACCTCGCCACGCCCGGCCGGTCCCTCACCTGCGTGCTCGTCCCCGGCGACGACGTCGGGCAGCGGCTCGCCTGCTGGTCGCCGGAGTGGCTGGGGGGCTACGCCGGCACCCTCGAGGACCTCGTGGGTGCCGACCTCGACTTCGACCGGCGCCACCTGCCGGCCGGCTCCCCGGTGGCCCGGGCCTGGCTCCGGGCCGACGCCGTCGGGCTCGCGCGCGCCCAGGACGTGGCCGAGGACCCGGCGGGCTGGGCCCGGACGACCGGGCTGCGGCTGGAGCGGGACGCCGCCGTGGCCGCGGTCCGGGCGCCGCTGGGCGCCGCCCGGCGCCGGGCCTCGCGCTGGCGCCAGAGGCGCGGGCGGTCCGCCCGGGTCAGGTAGCCTCGCGGCGTGGACATCCGGATCGACAACCCGGTCGGCCGTGTCCCCGACACCAGCCGCACGACCGTGCGCACGCTGCGGGCGACCCCGGACGGCTGGCACCTCGGGCGGCGTCGCCGCGGCCGCTGGGACGGCGGCCTCCGCCGGCTCCTGCCGCTCCTCGACGAGGTCCACGAGCTCCGGGTCGAGGACGCCGGGCTCCCCCCGCACGCCGCCGGCCGGCTCGCCGCGTTCCTGCACCGTGCGGTGGCGCGCGGCACCTACGTCAGCGGCACCCTCGGCGAGGCCGTGCGCGCCGGGCTGCCGCCCGGGGTGGCGGCGCACGTCATACCCCCGGCCGGGGACCGGCCCGGCGACCTGGCGTGGGACGTGCGGGCCGTGGTGCAGCGCCGGGCCGCGCTGCGCCCGCTCTTCCCCCGCTGGCCCAGCCTCAGCCTCGTCCTGGTGAGCCGCCGGTGCGAGCTGGTCCGGCCGCTGGTCGAGCGGCTGGCCCGCGTCGACTACCCCGACCTGGAGATCGTCGTCGGCCTGCACGGCTGCCCGGCCCCCGCCGGGCTCGCCGGGGCGGCGGCGGGGCGGCACCTCGTGGTCCGCGAGTTCCCGGCCGACCAGGTCTTCGGGTCGGTCCTCGAGGACGCGTGGGCGTGCGCCTCCGGCGAGCTGGTCTCCAAGGTCGACGACGACGACTACATGAGCGACGCCCACGTCCGGGACCTGGTGATGGCGCACGGCTACTCCGGCGCCACCCTCGTCGGCAAGAGCACGACGGTGGTCCACCTCGAGGCCGTCGACACCACCGTGCGCCGGCTCTACGGCGTCCGGGAGAGCTTCACCCACCGCGTCGCGGGCAGCACCTTCCTGCTCTCGCCCGGCGACCTGGCCGCGGTGGGCGGCTGGCCGCACGTGCCGCGCGCGGTGGACACCGAGCTCATCAGGGCGATCCGGCGCGAGGGCGGCACGATCTACCAGCCGCACGACGTCGGCTACCTCTACGTGCGGGGAGCGGACCCCTCCGGGCACACGTGGACCACCGGGATCGACCACTTCCTGCGCAACACGCGGGAGCAGTGGGTGGGGCTGCTGCGGCACCCAGAGTTCGGGACCGAGGACGCGCCGCGCCCGGCGTGATCAGCGTCGGCACCACCGGTCGCAGGGCGCGGTGACGACGGGCCAGGAGGCGGCGTCCGACGGGTGACCCGGCGGGTAGAGGTCGGTGGCGGGCAGCTCGCCGTGCAGGTTGGCCATCGGCCGGCCCGCGACCACGTCGACGTCGAGGCGGTAGTGCGCCCGCTCCCACAGCAGGCCCATCCGGGCGTCGTGGTCCTCGCGGTAGAGCTGGGACCCGCCGGGACCGCGGGTCAGCTCGCCGAAGACCGGCCCGTCGGCGGTCTCGTAGAGGTCCACCCGGACGAAGGGCAGCGCCATCGCCCGGGACAGGTGCCGGGCCAGGTCCAGGTAGGCCGGCAGGTCCTCCGGCGGCGGGATGGACCCGTCGATCCGGTAGCTCGCCGAGGCGTCCGGGCCGAGGTCGGCGCCCTCCCCGTCGAGGAAGCGGTAGCGCGCCTGCCGCAGGTCGGCGTGCCGACCCATCCGGCGCAGGAGGACCTGCCCCACCTCGCCGTAGAACGCGTAGACCTTGATGTCGTCGGGCAGCCCCTCCACCCCCGGGCGCCGGAGGAGCGCCTCGGCGAAGAACGGCCCCTCGACCCGGCGCGAGGTCCGGTAGCGCTCGACGATCCCGTCGCGGCCGTAGACCCTGGCGGCCTCCCGGTCCCCGCCGACGACGCGGTAGCGGTCCGGGCCCTCCCGGCGCAGCGGCAGCACCCCGTGCCCGCCCGCGCCGCCGTCGGACTTGAGCACGAACTCGTCCGGCAGCCCGTCGAGGTCGATCTGGTCCGGCCCGTCCCAGACGGCGAGCACCTCCGGGACCGGCGCGCCGTGGCTGGCGGCCAGCCGGTGGTTGCGCAGCTTGCGGGCCACCTGCAGCAGCGGGTGGGTGGCCGCCGGGTCGATCGTGCGCAGCTCCTCCACCCCGCGGCGCAGGTCGTGCACGTGCCGGCGGAACGAGGGCGGCGTGCTCCGCCCCGGGAGGGTCCCGCCGGGACCGCGCGCCGAGGAGGCGGCCCGCGCCTCCGCCTCGGCGAGCCGCGTGCGCAGCTCGGCGACCTGCCGGCCCCGCTCGGCGAGGCGGTCGTCCCGCCAGGCGATGCCCGGCACCGCCCTGCGCAGCCGCCCGCGCAGCCCGTCCGCCGCCATCCGATCGCACCTCCCGCTCAGCCGGTCCGCGCCCATTGTGCCGTGGCCCGGCGACGGACGGTCGCCAGACGTCTTGCCAGACGTCGCGGGGGTGGCCGATGATGACGCTCGTGGCGGACCCGCAGGAGCATCCAGACGCCACCGTGACCCGCCTCACCAGCACCTTCGCCGACCGGCGACCCGTCCAGGCGGCACGGCTCGCGCTGCGCACCCGGTCGACGGTCGCCCGGGAGGCGATGGCCCGCGCCCTGACCGACGGGGTCCACGGCGACGCGGAGCTGCTCGGCCTGGCCGAGACCGGTCGCCTGCCCGAGGCCGTGCTGCGGGGGCGCCCCCGGCGCGCGCTGGCGGCGCTCGCCCAGGCGTGGGCCGGGCAGGCGCGCGGAGGGCGCGAGCTCGAGGCGGCCGCCCTGGCCTACCTCGCCCTGTGGACGGAGGGGAGGGGACCCGCCCTGCCGGCCGTCCACCACCAGCTCGCGGTCCAGACGCTGCTGCTCGCCGGACGGGTCGAGGAGGCCCGCCGGCTGCGGCCGCGGCTGCGACGCCTGCCCGAGGGCATGCTGCCCTTCCTCGACACCGACCTGGCCAACCCGTGGGCCCGCTGGCCCGGCGCCGGCACCCCGGTGGTCTCGCTGGAGCGCCACCGGGCCTGGGAGGACCAGCTCTCGGCGCCCTTCGTCGCCCACGGCCTGGCGCCCGTCCGGGTCGCCCCGCCGGAGGCCGAGGACGAGGCCCTCTTCGACGGTCTCGCGGCGCCGGGCGTCGTTCCCCGGAGCGTCGACGGGCCGCTCGTGACCGTGGTCGTCCCCTGCTACCGGCCCGACGGCGGGCTGCTCACCGCCGTCTCCTCGCTGGCGGCGCAGAGCTACGGCCCCCTGGAGATCCTCCTCGTCGACGACGCGTCCGGCCCGGAGAGCGAGGAGTGGTTCGAGCGGGCGCTCGCGGTGGACGACCGGGTTCGGCTGGTCCGCCGGACCACCAACGGGGGGAGCTACCTGGGCCGCAACGACGCCCTGCGCCGGTCCACGGGCGAGCTCGTGACCTTCCAGGACGACGACGACTGGTCGCACCCGGAGCGCCTCGCGGCCCAGGTCGCCCTCCTGCAGGAGGATCCGTCGACGCCCGCCTGCCACACGCTCGCCGTCCGCGTGCACGACGACCTCACGCACCAGTGGCTGGGCTACCGCCCGGTGCGCACGCACGCCTCCTCGCTCATGGTGCGCCGGGACGTCGTGGACCGGCTCGGCGGCTTCCTCCGGGTCCGCAAGGGCGCCGACAGCGAGTATGCCGAGCGCATCGAGGCCGAGGTCGGGCCGGTCGCCAGCACGCGGGTGCCGATGGCGCTCTACCGCCTGAGGGCCGGGTCCCTGTCGCGCAGCGACCTCAGCTATCACTGGATGGCGCCCGAGCGGCTCACCTTCCGGGGCACCTACCGGGCCTGGCAGCGCGCCGGCCGTCGCCATCCCTTCCCCGCGCCCCTGCCCTTCGTCCACGGGATCGACCAGCGGCGGACCGCCGCCCGGGTGGACACGGCCTACGTCGCCGACTTCTCCTCCGACCCGACGGTCGACCCCGGCCGCGCGGGCCGGGTCTGGGGCCTGCCGTCCGGGTGGTCCTCGGTCCGGACCGCCCTGTGGCACCTCGAGCGCCCGTGGGACGTCGCCGCGGAGCGGCCCGAGATGCACGAGCGGTGGTTCGACCGGGTCGTCGCCGGCCCCACCTGGCAGGCACTGGCCCGGACCGAGCCGGTGCACGCCGACCGGGTCGTCGTCCTCGAGCCGTCCGTGCTGCTGCTGCAGGGCGACCAGGACTGCGCGGTCACGACCGGGCGCGTGCAGGTGCACCTCCTGCCCGAGGAGGAGGAGCTGGCGCCGGACGTCGAGGCCGTCGTCCGGCGCTGGTTCGGCGTGGCGCCGGAGTGGGTCAGGACGGGCTGACGGTCCGGTCCGCGGGCGGCGCTCCGTCCAGGAGCACCCGCCGGTAGGCCCCGGCCACCGCCGTCGGGTCGAACAGCCCCAGCGCCTGCGCGCGGGCCCGCTCGCCCTCGCGGGCCCAGGCCCCGGGCGCCGTCACGCGCCGGACGCGGGCCTCGGCGGCGTCGAGGTCGTCCACCACCCACTCGTCGGGGAAGAGGCTGCGGGCGCCGCCCCGGGAGGCGAGCAGCGGCCAGTCGCGCACGACGGGCACGGCGCCCGAGGCGGCGCCCTCGACGAGGCCGAGGTGCCACGACTCGCGCACGCTGGTCGAGAGGATGACCCCGACCCTCCGCAGCGGCTCGCCGACGTCGTCGACCTGGCCCACGACGTGGACCCGGTCCCGGAGGGCGGGCGAGGCCAGCCGCTCCCGGAGCCGCGTCACGAACGGCTCGACCACGGGGTTGACGGTCGGCGGGAAGCCGGCGCCGACGAGGACGAGCTGCCACGCGTCGTCGCGCTCGAGCAGGTCGAGGGCCCAGTGGACGTCCTTGACGCGGCGGCCCCAGCCGACCATCCCGAGCGTCGTCCGGGCGTCCGGGGTCTTGCCCCGGGCGAGGTCGCCCAGCCGCGGCACGACGTGCGGCACCACCTGGACCGGCACCTGCGCCCCGCTCCCGGCGGCGAGCAGGTCCGCGACGAGCGACCGGAGCGGCTCGCTGACCGTGACGACCCGCTCCACCCGGTCCCAGCGCACCAGGTGCAGCCAGGGGTCGAGGGCGTCGAGGGCGTGCACGCGCACCACGAGGCGCACGGACGGGGGGCACAGGTGGGACACCCACACGGTCGCGGGGTCCGCCCAGTCGGCGAGGACGACCTCGGGCCAGGACAGCTCCTCGCGCAGCGGGTCCGCGACGGACCGGACCACGCGGGCGAGGCGCCGGGAGACCCACGCCGGCGCCGCGCCCGACTCGAGCGCCGCGAGCGCGGCGACCGCGGGCAGCGCCCAGGGGTCGAGGACCTTGCGGCCGAGCTCGCGGTGCCCCTGGGTCAGGTCGCGCACCCGCACCTCCGCGACGTCCTCCAGAGCCGCCACCACGCCGCCGTGGAAGTCGCCGTAGGCACCGGTCGCGACGAGCACCCTGGTCGGGGCGTCCGCCCGCTC
>CAZONQ010000007.1:34584-44862 GCA_964581125.1 uncultured Ornithinimicrobium sp. | reverse complement strand
CACCTACCTCGACCAGCGCGGCCACGAGGACCTCGCCGACCAACGCGACGCCGCCACCCAGCTCTACCAGGCCGCCCTCGCCGACCAGACCCGCCCCCGCACGAACAACTCCGACAACAGCAAGACCGGGACAGGCACCACGACCCGCAAGACCGGCGACCGGCACCCCGGCCTGGGCGACTGGCTCGACCTCGACCACACCGACCCCACCACCGGAAACCGCCGCCGCGGCCCCCACCCCGACCAACCCACCCTCGACGACCTCCTCCACACACCTGAGGACTCCACCGACACCGACGACCCCCGACCAGGCGACACCGACGGGGTCAACCCCACCTAGCTGTACCGACCACGGAGGTTGGGTGCGCGGCCGGGGTGTCGACGTGACATGAGGAAGACCTCCGCGTGAGGTGTGGAGCTGTCTAGGAACCGCTCCTCAACCCGGAGGCCTTCATGGTCCACGCTAACGCTCCTCTGTCTCCCGCGCGGCTGCGGCCGCCCGGGCGAGCGACAGCATCATGAGTCCGCCGAGCACGTCCACCACCCCGATGACGATGACGACGACGGTGATCCACCCGGTGCCCCCGGCCCCGGTCAGCCGCCAGAGTCCGTAGGCGGTGAGGAGGACGCCCAGCAGCAGATAGAGCACGCCGCGCCTGCGAAGGAAGGTCGGGTCCTGCCGCGGGTCCGCGAGCGCTCGGTCCGCGGGGCCCGTGCCCGCTGGTCCGGTGCCGCCGGCCGCCCCGTCCTGCGCGGGGACCACCGCGTCAGGCTCGAGTGCCGGGCCAGCACCGCTGACGGTCCCTCCCCCGCCCCGTTCGCCGCTCCCGGCCGGCCCGGCCGGCCCGGCTGACCCGGCCGACCCGACCGCGAACGTCCCGTCGAAGCCATCCGCGGTCTGCGGGTCGTAGGCCTCGTAGCCGGTCTCCTCCGCCACGACCCGGACCGCCTCGCGCACCTTGTCCTGGACCTCATCGTCGTCGTCGCCTCCCCCACCGGGGAAGCTGACGGCCGCCGACCCGTGGAAGAGCTCGACCTGGAGGCCCGTGTCGGACGCCGTCAGCTCGCCGAAGACGTCGCCGCCGGTCTCCTCCGCGACCCACGTCTCGACGGGCCCGGCCAGCCGCTCGCGCAACCGGTCCTCGATCCTCGCCCAGGTCGCGACCCCTTCTGCGAGGACGCCCTCGTCCTGCAGCGCCTCCTCGGGCGTCTCCGCCTCGTCGGCAGCGACGACCTCCGACCAGTCCTGTCCGGGGCGACGGGGATAGAGGAGGATGTCGTAGGTCATGCCTCCATCCTGCCCGACCGATGAGGTCTGTCGGTGCAGCGAGTCACACTTGACCATGAGCACTCTGCCGCCCGTGGGGCGGACCTTCCTCCACCTGCTCGTCAACACCGCCGTCGCCGGGCTGACGACCAGCTTCCTGTGGTTCGCGCTGACCTTCTGGGCCTACCTGGAGACGCGCTCGGTGCTGGCGACCGGCGTCATCGGCGGCGCCTACATGCTCTTCGTCTCCGTGAGCAGCGTCTTCTTCGGGTCGGTCGTGGACCGGCACCGCAAGATCGTCGTGATGCGTGCCTCCACGGTGATCACGCTGACCCTGTTCGTCGTGGCCGGCCTCTTCTACCGGTCGGTCCCGTCCGCCGACATGACGGACCTGAGCCAGCCGTGGTTCTGGACGTTCGCGGTGCTCGTGCTCGTCGGGGCCATCGTCGAGCACATGCGCAACATCGCGCTGTCGACCTGCGTGACGATCCTCGTCCCCGACGGCCAGCGCGACCGTGCCAACGGCCTCGTCGGCACGGCCCAGGGCGTCACCTTCATGGCCACCAGCGTGCTGTCCGGGCTGGCGATCGGCCTGCTCGGCATGGGCTGGACGCTCCTCGTGTCCGTCGTGGTCGTCGCGGCGGGCCTGATCCACCTGCTCCTGGTGCGGATGCCTCAGGAGCGCGAGCCCGCGTCCGCCGGCTCCGCCGACCACGGCCGCGTCGACCTGCGTGGCTCGATCGCGGTGATCACCGCCCAGGCCGGCCTCATGGCCCTCATCCTCTTCTCGACGTTCAACAACTTCGTCGGCGGCGTCTACATGGCGCTCATGGATCCCTACGGCCTGGAGATGTTCGCGGTCGAGGTATGGGGTGTGGTCATGGGCGTGAGCTCGATCGGCTTCATCGTCGGCGGGGCGCTCGTCGCGCGGTTCGGCCTCGGCCCGCGCCCGGTGCGGACCCTGCTGCTCGGCGTGGTCGCCATGGGCGTGATCGGGGCGTTCTTCACCGTCCGTGAGTGGTGGTGGCTCTACGTCCTCGGCATCTTCCTCTACATGTGCCTGATCCCGTCCATCGAGGCGGCCGAGCAGACCGTCATCCAGCGCGTGGTGCCCCTGGAGCGCCAGGGACGCGTCTTCGGCTTCGCGATGGCGGCCGAGACCGCGGCCGCCCCGGTCACCGCGTTCCTCGTCGCCCCCGTGGCCGACCGCTGGATCATCCCCTACGCCGCCTCCGCCGAGGGGCAGCGCGTCCTCGAACCGTTCCTCGGCGTCGGCACCCCGGTGTCGCGCGGCATCGCCCTCGTCTTCCTCGTCGCCGGGCTCTTCATGGCCCTCACGGCCCTCGTCGCGATGACGACGCCGGCCTACCGCGCGCTCGCACGCACCTACGCCCAGGCGGCGCCGGTCGACGACGCCGGTGGAGCGGACGACGCTGCCGGTGGTGCGGTCGAGGGTGCGGAGGGGCCCGGGGATGTCCCGCGGCTGGCCCCCGGCGAGGCGGTGGCCTCCGCCTCGGCCGCCGCGGCCCTCACCATGGTCGCCGGAGAGCCGGACGGGCCGCCCGACCCCGCGGACGACGACACCGAGACCTGACGAGCGGCGTCAGCGCCGGCGCGGGATCGCCCGCAGCGTCGCCGGCGTCGCCGCGTCCACGTGACCGGCGAACTCCTCGTGGGTGTTGACGTACTTGCGCACGTAGGGGCACACCGCCACGATCCGCAGCCCCTCCTCGAGGGTCGCCCGCAGGGCCTCCCCCACCACCTCTCCGGCCAGCCCCCGCCCGCTGAGCTCCGGCGCGATCTCGGTGTGGAAGAAGATCCGCCTCCCGTCGTGGTCCACGAACTGGGTGAACCCGGCCACGGCGCCGTCGGCCGTGATCTCGAACCGGTCGGGCCCCGACCGCCTGCTCACGCTCGTCTCCCTGCGTCCACTCTGCTCCATGCGACCACTCTGCCCTGCGCGCACGGGGTGCGCCACATCCGCGGTTCCGCACGGGGGTGCGCAGATCCTGCGATGATCGGAGCATGGCGGCGCGCAACGTCCTCGGCGGCGACCTCCAGGAGTGCGGCACCGACCCGGTGACCGGGTTCACCCGGTCGGGCCGGTGCGAGGTGACGCCGGAGGACGTCGGCCTGCACGGTGTCTGCACGGTCGTCACCACGGAGTTCCTCGCCCACCAGCGCGAGCTCGGCAACGACCTCGTCACGCCCCGCCCGCAGTGGCACTTCCCGGGGCTGCGCCCGGGAGACCGCTGGTGCGTCGTCGCCGTCCGCTGGCTGCAGTCGGCGCGGGCCGGCCGGGCCGCGCCCGTGGTCCTGGCCAGCACCCACGAGGCGGTTCTCGAGGTCGTCCCGCTCGAGCTGCTCCGCCGGTATGCCGTGGACGTCCCCGACGACCTCTCCGGCCTCACCGACTGAGCGCGCCGCTCGGGGCGGCTCCGCGCAGCCACCCCACGAGGCGCCCGGCCCGGCGGCGGCCGTCGAGGACGGCAGTGCCGGCGAGGGTGCTGCGCTCGCGGGCGAGCCGCCGGTGGTCGGCGTCGCGCACGGTGCGGGTGCGACGCTCGGCGGCGATCGAGCTGGCGACGAGGATGTCGTGCTGTCCCATGATCTGCTCCTGGTGTGCTGGTGTCTCCGGTTCCCGGTGGGTCCGGGGGTGATGACACCGACGTTCCTCCCTGAGGTGGGCGTCGCGGATCGGGCGGATGCCGTAACTTTCGCGCCTCGTGCGCCCAGCCGCCTAAGGCCCTCGTCTAAGGCCCTCCGCCCGCGAGGGTGCGACACAGGCGCGACGGCGTCATGCTTCCGTGCTCGCACGCGCTTCTGCGTCGGACGAAAGGACCGCACGATGGCCATGAACACAGGATCGACCAGCCCCCAGGGCAGCAAGCAGAAGGAGAACTGACGGTCTTCAGGAACGCGACTCACATGGGACTCTTCTCGCGCGGCGAGAGCATCGCCCGCATCTCCACCGAACCGCCCGTGGCCTCCGACGAGAGGATTCGCGCGGCCTTGCCCGACCTGGGCGACCATTTCCTGCGATGGGCCGCCACGTCGCAGGCCGAGCACGACCTCATGCGTGCGCACATCGATGCCCTGCGCGGGCCGGACGGATTCCTGCCGCTGGACAAGGTGAAACCCCTCTTCAAACGGGGGCGACGCTATACGCACGGCCCCCTGAGCTTCCTGGCTCTCATGCAGGTGGGCGACTTCATCCTGGTCGAGGTGTGGGCCACCTACGGCCTGAGGGCCAGCAGGTCCGACAAGGAGTTCCTCAAGGCCGGCGTCAGGAGCGTGCTCGACAGCTCGGGGCACGCCGCTGCCGCGACGTGGGTGCTGGCGTCGCGTCCGGACGCAGACCTGATGGACGTCGGCTTTCTCGGGTCCCAGCTCCTGAGCGGCTGGCAGGAAAGGGTCTCGCACGTCACCCGCAGGGACTACGTCAAGGCCTGGAAGCAGTGGGAGACGGCGGAGACGGCCGAGTAGGTCCCTCGTGATCGTCCCGCTTGCCGAGCCCGCCCGTCGGAGGCACGGTGGAGACATGAGCCAGCACCCCGAGGACGAACCGATCACCTACAGCGAGGACATCGACGACCTCGACCTGGACGCCGAGCAGCGAGCCCGGGCCGAGGTCGACCTGGACCAGCCCGACTCCGTCGACGACGTCCCCTGGAGCCCGCCGGAGCAGCGGCCGATGGGTGCCGAGATGCTCGACGTCGACGACGAGGGCGAGGAGACCATCGACCAGCGCATCCACCAGGAGGAGCCGGAGGCGGGCACGGCCTACGGCGCGCCGGAGACCGACCGCCTCGGTGGCGACGACCCGGACGCGATCCCCGCCGAGCGCGACGTGCTCGACGGACCGGCCTGAGCCCCGTGGCGACGGTCACGGTCGTCGGCGGCACCGGCGAGATGGGGTCCCGGACCGCCGACCTGCTGCAGGCGCGCGGCCACCAGGTCCGCCGGGCCTCCCGCACGACCGGCGTCGACGCGGCCACCGGGCAAGGCCTCGCCGAGGCCTTCCGGGGCGCCGACGTGGTCCTCGACTGCCTCAACCTCCAGACGCAGTCCCGCGCCCGGGCGGTCCCGTTCTTCCGCTCCGCGGCGACGAACGTCTGCCGCGAGGCCGGTGAGGCCGGGGTCCGCCACCTCGTCGTGCTCTCCATCGTCAACGTCGCCGACCCGGCACCGCGCCGCTTCACCGGCTACTACACGGGCAAGGCGGTCCAGGAGGCGGTCTACGCCCACGCGCCGGTCCCCACGACCCTCGTCCGCACGACGGCGTGGTTCACCCTCGCGCGGATGTTCCTCGAGGTGCTCCACGCCGGCCCGGTCCGCGTGGTGCCCTCCATGCGGCTGCAGCCCGTCCACCCGGCCGCGGCCGCCGAGCTGCTGGCCGACGTGGTCGAGGGCGAGCCGCCGGCCGAGCGTCGGCTGGTCGAGCTCGCCGGGCCCGAGGTGACGACGGCCGGGGACATGGCCCTGCGCCTGGCGCGGGCCGACGACCTCCCGGGCCACGTCCTGCCCGTCGCGGTCCCCGGCGCCATGCGGACCGCGCTCCTGCCGGGGCCCCACGTGCGGCGCGACCTGCGCACGTTCGAGGACTGGCTGCACGACTCCGCGCGCCGGTCCGCCTGAGGCGGCCCACCCGCCGACCCAGGGGTATGGGGTGGCGGCGCACCGCATACCCTCGCGTCGTGCTGCGCATCGCGACCCTCAACGTCAACGGCGTCCGCGCCTCGCACCGGCGCGGCCTCGGCGACTGGCTGGCCACCCGAGGCTGCGACGTCGTCGCCCTGCAGGAGGTGCGCGCGCCGATCGCCGCGCTGCCGGAGGACGCCTTCGGCGACTACCACGTGGTCTACGAGCCCGGGCAGGTCCCGGGCCGCAACGGTGTGGCCGTGCTCACCCGCCGACGACCGGCGGCGGTGCGCACCTGGGACGCGGAGGTGCTCGTCCGCGCCGCCGGCGAGGAGCACCTGCACACCGAGCCGGCCCCGGACGACGTGGCCCTGGCGCGCGGGCTGGGCCGGCACGCGCACGAGGGGCGCTACGTCGAGGTCGACCTGGCCGAGGCGCCGGTCACCGTGGCCAGCCTCTACCTGCCCAAGGGCGGTCTCCCGGCCCACCTCCAGGTGCCCCACCGCATGCGGGAGGCCCCCGACGGCGGCGCCCGCTACGAGCGCAAGATGCGCTTCATGGCGGCCTTCGGGCGCTACCTGGCGCGCACCCGTCGGGCCGCGCGGGCACGGGGTCGGGAGTTCCTGCTCATGGGCGACCTCAACGTCGCGCACACCCGTCTGGACGTCGCGGCGTGGCGGCGCAACCAGACCTCGGAGGGCTTCCTGCCCGAGGAGCGCGAGTGGATCGCCTCCCAGCTCTCCCCGCGCACCCTCGTGGACGTCGTGCGCTCGCTGCACCCGGACGCCGAGGGCCCCTACTCGTGGTGGTCCTGGCTGGGCCGCGCGTTCGAGAAGGACGCGGGGTGGCGCATCGACTACCACCTGGCGACGCCGCGGCTGGCGCGCTCGGCCGTGTCCGCGGTCGTCGACCGCGACCACCGGGGCGTCCGGCTCTCCGACCACGCGCCGGTCGTCGTGGACTACGCGCTGGAGGCACCGGGCGCCTGACGCGGCGAACCGCTACCGTCGTGGGTAGACGACGAGAGGAACCCCGGTGGGCGAGGCCGTGCTGACGGTGGACGGGCTGGTCAAGAGGTTCGGCCAGCTCGTGGCGGTGGACGACGTCAGCTTCGGCATCGCCCCCGGCGAGACGTTCGGCCTGCTCGGGCCGAACGGCGCCGGCAAGACCACGACGATCTCGATGGTGGCCGGCCTCCTGACGCCGGACGCGGGATCGGTGACGCTCGCGGGCGTGCCGATGGCGACCTCACCGGTCGAGGCCAAGCGCCACCTCGGCCTGGTGCCCCAGGACCTGGCCATCTATCCCGACCTGTCGGCGCGGGCCAACCTGCGCTACTTCGGCCGGCTCCAGGGGCTGGGTGGGCGGCGCCTGGAGGAGCGCATCGACGCCGTGCTGGAGCTCATCGGGCTGGCCGACCGGGCCAAGGAGCCGAGCAAGAAGTTCTCCGGCGGCATGAGGCGGCGCCTCAACATCGGCGTCGGCCTGCTCCACCGGCCCACCCTGCTCGTGCTCGACGAGCCGACCGTCGGTGTCGACCCGCAGTCGCGCAACTCGATCCTCGAGGCGGTCGAGGCGCTGTCCACCGAGGGCATGGCGGTGCTCTACACCACCCACTACATGGAGGAGGCCGAGCGGCTCTGCGACCGGATCGCGATCGTCGACGCCGGCCGGGTCCAGGCCGAGGGGACCCGCGACGAGCTCGTCGAGCTGACCGGCGGGGTGGACACGATCCGGCTCGTGGCGGGCGGCGACCTGGACGCGGGGGCGGCCGCCGTCGGGGAGGTCCCCGGCGTGGAGCGCGTCCTGCGGGAGCCGACCGCCCTCGTCCTCACCGTGCGCAACGCCCCCGCCGCGGTGGCGCCGATCGTCACGGCGGCCACCGGCGCCGGGATGTCGCTGTCGGACGTGGAGATCTCCCGCCCGGACCTGGAGTCGGTCTTCCTGCACCTCACCGGCAAGGCGCTGAGGGACTGACGTGCGCCCGGTCCTCGTCATGCTCGCCACGGACCTGGGCCGGCACGTGCGCAACCTGTCCGCCGTGATGTTCGCCCTCGTCGTCCCGCTGGCGCTCATCGGCGTGATGAACGTGCTCATCGGCGGGATCGAGGAGCTGGAGATCGAGCCGGCCACGGTCGCCGTCGCGGTGCCGGAGGGCGACGCGCTCGCCGCGGTCGTGCCGCAGGTGCTCGGCGAGGCGGGCGCGGACCTGGACATCACCGTCGAGGAGGCCGCGGCCGAGGACGTCGTGGGGCTCGTCGACGACGGGGCGGCCACCGTCGGCGTCGTCGTGCCCGACGGCTTCGCCGCGGCGCTGGCGGCGGGCGAGGGCCCGCAGGTCGAGGTGACGCTCGCCGACGACGCCGGGCTGGAGGGCACCGTCGTCGCGTCCGTCGTGGACAGCACCCTGGACTCCCTCACCGCCGGTGCCCGGGCCTCGTCCGCGGCCGTCGCCCTCGGGCTGCCGCCGGCCGAGGTGGCCGGCGTCGCGCCGGCGCTCCAGGAGGCGGTCGCGCCGGTCGCGTGGCGGGAGGGACGCGCGGCCGACGAGCAGCTGACCTTCGCCGAGAACATCGTCGCCGGGCAGGCCGGGATGTTCCTCTTCTTCACCGTGGGCTTCGGCGTGCTCGGGCTGGTCAACGAGCGGGAGGAGGGCACGCTGCGACGGCTGCTGTCGATGCCGATGCCCGCCTGGACGGTCGTGCTGGCCAAGGGCCTGGGCAGCTTCGTCCTCGGCGTGGTGTCGATGAGCGTCCTCTTCACCGTCTCCACGCTGGTCTTCGACGACGTCCGGCTCGGGGCCGTCCTGCCCGTCGGGGTGCTCGTGCTCATGACGGTCGCCGCCGCGACCTCGCTCACCTTCGTCATCGCCACGGTGGCCCGCACCGCGGAGCAGGCCAACGTCGCGCAGTCGATCGTGGCCGTGGCCCTGGGGATGACCGGCGGGGCGTTCTTCCCGCTCGACACCAGCGGGCCGCTCGGGGCGGTCCTGCTCGTCAACCCGGTCACCGCGCTCACCCGCGGGCTGGGGATCACCGCGGGCGGCGGCGGCGTCGCCGACCTCGGGACGCCTGCCCTGGTCCTGGGCACCTTCACCGTGGTGTGCCTGCTGGCCGCCCGGCTCCTCCCGGGCCGCAAGGACCTGCTGTGAGAGCGCTGCTGGCGATCACGGCGGTGGAGGTGCGCCGCTTCCTCGCCGACCGCTCCAACATCTTCTTCGCCTTCATCTTCCCGCTGCTGCTCGTCCTCGTGCTCGGCATCCAGAACTCCGGCGGCGGTCCGGCCGGCCGCGTCGCCCTGGTCGGCTCCGGCAGCGAGCTGCAGACCGCCCTCGTGGAGGCCTACGAGGAGGCGGACCTCGAGGTGGTCCAGGTCGACGCCGACTCCATGCGCACGGAGGTCGCCCGCGGGTCCCAGCAGGTCGGGGTCGTGGTCGACGAGGCGGCGGCCGACGCCTTCGCCGACGGCACGCCCGTGGAGCTGGAGATCGTCACCGGCGCCGACAGCCAGGCGGTGGTGGTGGCCCAGGTGGTCCGGACCGCCACCTCCACGGCCATGCTGCGGGGCGCGCAGGAGCGCGTGCTCGCCGGCACCGGGGCCGGGGCCGACGAGGTGGTGGCCGCCCTCGACCGGGCCGAGGAGGACGTGGCCCCGGCCACCGTCGCCCTGCAGGACACGAGCCGGCTCGCGCAGGAGTTCGCCGGCGTCTCCAGCACCGCCCTCGTGTCCGGCAGCATGGTCCTGCTCTTCGTCTTCCTCAACACCCTGGCCGGCGGCGCCTCGACCCTCATCCAGACCCGCCGCGACGGCGTCGTGCGACGGACGCTCGCCGCCCCGGTCACGGCGGGGCAGACGATCGTCGGCATCGCCCTCGGCCGCCTCGCCATCGCCGCCTTCCAGGGCGTCTACATCGTCGTCGCGACCCGGCTGATCTTCGGGGTGGACTGGGGCGACCTGTGGGCGGTCGCCGCGCTCCTGCTCGTCTTCGGCCTCGTGGGTGCCGGCACCGCGATGATCCTCGGCACCCTCCTCGACAACGAGGGCGCGGCGTCCGGGCTGGCCGTCGGGCTCGGCCTGGTGCTGGCCGCGCTGGGCGGGACGATGGTGCCGCTGGAGCTCTTCCCCGACCGGCTCCGCACGCTCGCGCACGTGACGCCGCACGCCTGGGGCTACGACGCGATCGCCACCATCCAGCGGCACGGCGGCGGCGTGCTCGACATCCTGCCCGAGCTCGGCGTGCTCGCCGGGATGGCGGCGCTCACGCTCGTCGTGGGCGGGCTGCTGCTGCGGCGCTCGGTCGCGCGGGCGATGTAGCCCGCGCGGCGTGCCCGCCGCGCGGACCGCCCGGACCGCCCGGACCGCCCGGACCG
>CAZONQ010000007.1:6216-34484 GCA_964581125.1 uncultured Ornithinimicrobium sp. | reverse complement strand
CGGACCGCCCGGACCGCCCGGACCGCCCGGACCGGGCCTAGACCTCCGCCTCGGCGGCCTCCTCGGCGTCGACGTCGACCGCGGCCCCGCGGAACTGGGCGGCGTGCAGCCGGGCGTAGGCCCCGCGCGCCGCGAGCAGCTCCTCGTGCGTGCCCTGCTCGACGATCCGGCCGTGCTCCATGACGAGGATGAGGTCCGCGTCGCGGATCGTCGACAGCCGGTGGGCGATGACGAAGCTGGTGCGGTCGGTGCGCAGCCGGGCCATCGCCTCCTGGACGAGCAGCTCGGTGCGGGTGTCCACCGAGGACGTCGCCTCGTCGAGGATGAGCAGCGAGGGCTGGGAGACGAACGCCCGGGCGATCGTGATGAGCTGCTTCTCGCCGACCGACACCGTCGAGCCCTCGTCGTCGAGCACGGTGTCGTAGCCGTCCGGCAGGTGCTGGACGAAGCGGTCGACGTAGGCCGCCTCGGCCGCGGCCCGCACCTCGGCGTCGGTGGCGCCCGGCCGCCCGTAGGCGATGTTGTCCCGGATCGTGCCCTCGAAGGTCCACGCGTCCTGCAGGACCATGCCGATCCGCTCGCGCAGGTCGTGCCGGGTCATCGTGGTGATGTCCCGGCCGTCGAGGGTGATCCGGCCGCCGTCCAGCTCGTAGAACCGCATGATGAGGTTGACCAGCGTCGTCTTGCCGGCGCCGGTCGGGCCCACGATCGCCACCGTCTGCCCCGGCTGGGCGACGAGGGAGAGGTCCTCGATGAGCGGCTCGGGCCCGTAGGAGAAGGAGACGTCCTCGAACTCCACGCGGCCGCGCGAGGCGGCCACCGGCGCGGCGTCCGGGGCGTCGGGCACCTGCGGCTCCTCGTCGAGCAGCTCGAAGACCCGCTCGGCCGAGGCCACGCCGGACTGCAGCTGGTTGGCCATCGAGGCCACCTGGGTGACCGGCTGGGTGAATTGGCGGGAGTACTGGATGAACGCCTGGACGCTGCCCAGGCTCAGGGTGCCGTTGGCCACCCGCAGCCCACCCACCACGGCGACGAGCACGTAGCCGAGGTTCCCGATGAAGAACATCGCCGGCATGATGATGCCGCTGATGAACTGCGCCCGCCAGGTCACGTCGTAGAGCTGCTCGTTGACCTCCCGCATCCGGGCGGTCACCTGCTCGCGGCGGCCGAAGACGGTCACCAGCTCGTGCCCGGTGAAGGCCTCCTCGACCTGCCCGTTGAGCGTGCCGGTGTGCGCCCACTGCGCCTTGAACAGCTTCTGCGAGCGCGAGGCGATGAGCACCGTCACGAGCACGGAGACGGGGATCGTCAGCAGCGCGATGATGGTGAGCACCGGGGAGATCCACAGCATCATCACCAGGATCGCGACCACCGTGACGGCCGCCTGCAGCAGCTGCCCGAAGGTCTGCTGGAGCACCTGCTGCACGTTGTCCAGGTCGTTGGTGACCCGGGAGAGCACCTCGCCGCGCGGCTGCTTGTCGAAGTAGGACAGCGGCAGCCGGTGCAGCTGGTCCTCGGAGTCGGCGCGCAGGTCGCGCACCGTCCACATCGAGATCCGGTTGACGAGCCGCACCGAGACCCACATGAGCAGGGCGGCCACGGCATACAGGGCGAGCACCTGCAGGATCACCCGGGAGAGGGCGGAGAAGTCGATCCCCTGCCCGGGGACGAGGTATGGGGTGCCCTCCACCATGTCCGCGAACGTGTCCTGACCCTGGGCCCGGAGGCCGGCGACCACCTGGTCGACGGTCGTGCCCGCGGGCAGGTTGCGCCCGATGAGCCCGGCGAAGACGTAGTCGGTCGCCCGGCCGAGGACCTTGGGCCCGAGCGTGGAGAGCACCACGCCGCCCACCGTGAGGACCATCGACAGCGCGATGAGCCACCGGTAGGGCGCCAGCCGGCCCACGAGCCGGCGGGCCGAGGCGCCGAAGTCGGACGGCTTCTCGACCGGGGCGCCGAAGCCGTGCGGTCCCCCGCCGCCGCGGGGCGGGCGGCGCGGCGTCGCGGTCTGCTGCTCCTGGGGCTCCGGGCTCTCGTCCGCCGCCGTCGTGGTCGTCGTGCGCCCGGTCATGCCGCCGCCTCCGCCAGCTCCTGCGACCGCGCGATCTCCGCGTAGGTCGGGCACGTCTCCAGCAGCTCGTCGTGCGTGCCGACGCCGACGACGCGGCCGGCGTCGAGCACGACGATCTGGTCGGCGTCGACGATCGTGGAGATCCGTTGCGCGACCACCACGACCGTGGCGTCCTCGGTCCGCGGCCGCAGCGCGGCGCGCAGCCGGGCGTCGGTCGCCAGGTCGAGCGCGGAGAAGCTGTCGTCGAAGAGGTAGATGGTGGGGCGGGCGACCAGCGCGCGGGCGATGCACAGCCGCTGGCGCTGCCCGCCGGAGACGTTGGTGCCGCCCTGGGCCACCGGGTGGTCCAGTCCCTCGGGGAACTCCCCGACGAAGTCGGCCGCCTGCGCCACGCGCAGCGCCTCCCACAGCTCCTCGTCGGTCGCGTCCGGGTTGCCGAAGCGCAGGTTGGTCGCGACCGTGCCGGAGAAGAGGTAGGGCCGCTGGGGCACGAGACCGACCCGGGACCACAGGTCCTGCGGTGCCAGGTCCCGCACGTCGACGCCGTCCACGGCGACCCGGCCGGCCGTGACGTCCGCGAGCCGCGGCACCAGGCGCAGCAGCGTCGTCTTGCCCGACCCGGTGCCCCCGACGATGGCGGTCGTGGTGCCCGGCCGGGCGGAGAAGGAGATGTCGTGCAGCACCGGCTCGTCCGCCCCGGGGTAGGTGAAGCCGACGGACTCGAGGTCGACGTGCCCCCGCAGGTGCTCGGGGCGGACCGGCCGCTCGGCGGCGAGGACGCTCGTCGAGGTGTCGAGCACGGTGACGATGCGCTCGGCCGAGACGGAGGCGCGCGGGATCATCGTCGCGACCATCGTGGCCATCATGATCGACATGAGGATCTGCATGAGATAGCTGATGTAGGCGGTGAGCGCACCGACCTCCATCGCGCCGGACTCGACCCGCTGCGCGCCGAACCAGATGACGCCCACGCTCGAGATGTTCATCACCAGCATGACGAAGGGGAACATGATCGCCATGAGGTCGCCGACCCGCAGCCCGATGTCGGTGAGCTCGGTGTTGGTTCGGTGGAAGCGCTCGCGCTCCTCCGTCTCCCGGGTGAACGCCCGCACCACCCGGACGCCGCCGATCTGCTCGCGCATGACCCGGTTGATCGCGTCGAGCTTCTTCTGCTGGGCGCGGAAGAGCGGCACCATCCGGGCGATGACGATGCCCATGCCGGTGAGCAGGACCGCGACGGCCACCGCGATGAGCCACGACAGGCCGACGTCCTGCCGCATCGCCATCCACACGCCGCCGACGCCGGCGATCGGCGCGGCCGCCAGCATGACCAGCGTCATGAAGGTCAGCGTCTGCACCTGCTGGACGTCGTTGGTGTTGCGGGTGATGAGCGTCGGCGCGCCGAACTGGCCGAGCTCCCGCGAGGAGAAGCTCAGGACCGTGTCGAAGAGGCGCTCGCGCACGTCGCGGCCCACGCCCATCGAGGTGCGGGCGGCGCCGCGCACGGCGACGACCTGCGCCACGACCTGCACCGCGCTCACCGCGAGCATGACGCCGCCGATCCTCCAGATGTAGGCGGTGTCGCCCTGGGCGATGCCGTTGTCGATGATGTCGGCGTTGAGGGTGGGCAGCCAGAGGCTGGCGATGGTGGCGACGAGCTGGAGGAGCAGGACGACCACGACCGTGCCCGTGTAGGGGCGCAGGTGCCTGCGCAGGAGTCGGATCAGCACCAGCCCATTGTGCGCCTCTCACCCGGGGTGAGGGTCAACCTCTTTTTCACGGGCGGGTCAGCGCAGGGGCTCGGTGACGAAGAATCGCGGGTTGTCCGGCCGGTAGCGCACGACCACGTCCTTGCCCTCCCGGTTGGTCAGGGTGCGGCTCGGGGGTGCCGGGCGACCCGTCACGCGGGTGCCCCGGGCGTCCTTGAACTCGACGAGCTCGTAGACCGTGCCCTGCGGTGTCGTCGCCAGCTCGACGCTGCGGCCGGTGGTGCGGACCATCCCGTCCTCGAGCGCGCCGTGCCGCACGCCCCGTCCCGGGGGCGCCACCAGCACGATCACGCCGACGAGCAGCACGCCGGCCACCGCGACCCCGACCATCCACCACTCGTGGAAGCTCACCGGACCTCCTCCGTCCCCGCGCGTCCACCGACGAAGGGTGCGTCGCGCACCGTCACCAGGCTGCCCGGACCGACCCCCCAGGCGGCGAGCGAGCCGGGCATGGCCTCGATCACCGCACGACCGCGCAGCCGCGGACGGGTCGCGCCCACCCACGGGCGCAGCAGGGCGGTGTGCATCACGCGGCCCTCGCCGTCGAGCACGGCGCAGTCGATCGCGTAGCGCATGCCCATCATGTGGACGCTCGAGGCGCCGCCCAGCCACAGTGCGCCCTCGACACCGTCGGTGCCGAGCAGGCCGCGTCCCTTGTCGCGGTGCGTCAGCGCCACCCGGACGGGTGCGACCGCCCGGCCGTCGACGACCAGCGTCCGGTCCCCGGCCGGCATGACCCGTCGTCCGGTCATGCCAGCAGGCCCACGAGGAGGGCCCCGACCATCATCGGCGGGCCGAAGGGGATGAAGCTCTTGCGCGTCGCGCGCCGCCCGGCGATCAGGACGACGCCGACCAGCGCGCCCACGAACGGTCCGGCGGCCAGCATCAACGCCATGACGGACCACGAGAACCAGCCGCCGAGCATGCCGATGAGACCGGCCAGCTTGACGTCCCCCAGCCCCAGCTGGCCGCGACCGACGATCGCGAGCACCAGGTAGGCGGCCGCCGCCACCACGCCGGCCAGCAGCGCGCGGACCCAGTCGCCGACCGTGTGGGCGTCGGAGACCAGGGCGGCCAGCAGGAGGGCGGCGGCCAGGACGGGGTAGGCCGGCAGCTGGACCACGTCCGGCAGCCGGTGGACGTCGACGTCGACCGCCGCGAGCAGGACGGCCACGACCGCGGCGCCCAGCAGCACGGCCAGGGTGACGGGGTCGTCGCGGTGGAAGACCGCGAGGAGCGCGCACACCACGGTGGAGGTGGGCACGACCCAGGCGAGCGACCGCCGGGGCAGGTGCTGCTCGTCCTCGAGGCGGTAGTCCCACCGCGCGAGCACGGCGCGCACGCCGACCCCTCCCGCGGCGCCGAGGACGGCGCCCAGGGCGAGTGCGCCCAGCATCAGGGCTCGAGCAGCGTCATCGAGTCCTGGACGGCGTCCCGGACGTCCTCCAGCACCCCGGACTCCTCGGCCGGCCCGGAGACGGTGACGGCCACGGACCGCGAGGTGTCCTCGTCCGAGGCCACGATCCACATGCCCTCGAAGACGCCCCCCTCCTCCTCGGTGCCGTAGACGAAGTCCAGCCGGACGGCTGACGTCGCGCCCGGGACATCGATGTCGGTGGTCTCCTCGACGTGGAAGCCAGGGGTGCCGATCTGCACCTCGGCGATCAGGGTGCTCAGCCCGACCCGCGCGGTGTCGTAGTCGCCGAACTCGCCCGCGAGCGAGACGCTCGGCGAGTCCTGGTCGTCCGGGGTCTGCAGGTAGCGCAGGGAGAAGAGCTGGTCCTGCACGAGGGTCTCCTCCCAGCCCTCGGGCACCGCGACGCTGAGCCAGCCGATCTGGCCCCGCGCGGTGGGCTCCAGCGGGCCGTCCTCCTCGAGCGTCTGCTCCTCGGTGGTCGCCTCCTCGTCGGACGAGGAGGGCTCGGAGGCGCTGCCGGTCGCCTCCCCGGCGCCGGGGGCGGCGTCCGCGGAGGTCGTGGGCTCGTCCGTGGTCCACTCTCCCTCGGAGGAGGTGTTCGCGCAGCCGACGAGCAGCACGCTCAGCGTGGCTGCGGCGGCGAGGGTCCTCAGAAACATACGTCCATCACCTTCCAGCCGCGCCTGCCCTCCGCGGGAGGCCCGGCATACTCTGCGGACACCACCTCACCGTCGGTCGACGTGTGAGTGTAGCTGGCGCCGAACTTCAGACCCCACTTGATCGAGGCACCGATCTCCTCGCTGGTCCGCCCGTCGACCGTGACGACCTTGGTGATCTGCGCCTCCTTGTAGAGCAGCTGGACCATCGGGTCGGTCGACTCGGTGGTGGGGTCCCAGCCGTAGGTGCCGAAGGGGGTGGTCGGCATCCAGTCGTTGCCCCAGTTGGTCTGGTCCCCCAGCCACGACTCGACGGTGCCGCGGTTGGCGTCGGTCACCGTGAGGTCGATCGTGGTGACGGTCTTCTCGGTCTCGCCGGCGGAGAGGTTGACGCTGCCGCCGTAGCCGTTGCGCTTGTCGGGGGCGTCCCCCTCCGGTGTGTCGCCGACCTTCTCGTCCACGCCACCGCCGGCCGCCGCGTCGCCGGACCGCTCCTGGACCTGGATGACCTGCACGCCGGTGATGTTGTTGTCCTTGTCGCGGGTGATCGCGATGGTCGATCCCCATCCCCACTCGCCCCCCGGGCCGTGGCCGGCCACGCTCGCGTTGCCGCCGAGGGTGCCGTTCCAGGACGTGAGGTAGGTGGTCTCGCCCGTCTCGTGGTTGTAGCTGCTCTGCCAGCTGTGCCTCGCGCTGCCGGAGCCGGCGAGGTCGGCCACCTCGAACTCGCCGTCGCGGTGCAGCCCGTCGTCGCCCTCGCGGCCGTAGCTGCCGGACAGGCCTGCGTCGCCGCTCAGGCGGCCCTCGCCCGCCCAGGTCGTGGACTCGATGTGCGGGGACTGACCGTCCGCGCCGTCGTTGCCGTCGTCGTAGAGGGCCTGTGCCAGCGCCTCCGCCTCGGCCTTGGTGTCCACCTTGTAGGTGGTGCCGTCGACGTAGATCCCCTTGCCGGTGAGGTCGACCTGCAGGCTGGCGTCGAGGCCGTCCTTGTCGTCGGAGCTCTTGCTCTTGCCCTTGCTCTTGCCGGTCCCCAGCTCGCCGCCGGCCCCGATGCCCACCCCGGCCTCGCCGTCGTTGTTGACCGTGACGAGGTAGTGGGTGCTGCCGTCCTCGTTCTGGACCTCGACCACCTCGACGCCCCGACCGATCCCGAGGTCGACGACGGCGATGGACAGGTCGCCCTCCTTGCGCTCGCCGGAGCTGCTGACGCTGCAGCTCGTCGGCGTCATCCGCTGGGTCACCATCAGCGGGGTGCTCTCGCAGCCGTCGGTCCAGCCGGTCGCCGACCCGACCTCGCAGGCCGCGTGCTCGGCCAGCATGCCGGTCTTGGAGCCGAACTCCGTGCTCGTCGCGATCACCGTGCCGACCACGATGGCGACCACGGCCGCCAGCCCGGCGTACTCGAGCGTCCCGGCGCCCCGGTCGGCCCGCGCCCCCTGCGGATGGCGTGCTGTCATGGCGAAGTCTCCCCCTCGTGTCGGTCGGTGGCGTGCCGCACGGTGCGTCGTGACTCTCAGCCCGACGGTGCCGCATCGTTCTCTCCAGCCAGCGTAGGTGCGACCCGGTGGGCCACTGGGCCCAAATCCCGCCCACGGGCTGGGAGGACGGACCGGGATGTGGTTACATCGGCGCCGGACCGGGTCCCGCGGCGCGGGAGTTCTCCCGGGAGACGAGGGAGGGTCTTCGCGCACCGTGAGAACGACTCAGCGTGCTCGGACGAGGCAACGACGGCGCACGATCGCCGACCGGCTGACGGCTGCCCTGGCCGTCGCGCTGGTGGTCGTGGCCGTCGTCACGGTGCTGCCCGCGTCCAGCCAGCAACGCATCACCGCGCTCGGGTGCCGCGTCGCCACGGTGGGCCTCACCGACTGCGTCGCCCGGCTCTACACCCCGCCGGTCGTCGACCTCCGGGCGATGCCGGTGTGCGAGGCCGACGACGTGCTCGAGCAGATGGTGCCGACCGTCGAGCGGCAACGGCTGCGCTTCCCCGAGGGTGGCGAGCTCGAGCGCTGGGCCGGCCGTGACGGCACCATCCGGGTCGTCCCCCGGGATCCCGGCGCCACCTCCGAGGTGCCGCCGTCCCTCGTCGGCACGGACCCGTGGCCGCAGGTGCGGCTGCTCGGCGACGTGGCCCTCCCGCGCGGCGGCCAGTGGGTCTTCCCCGGCGGGGTCGGGGAGAAGCAGTTCGTCGCCGACCTCCAGCAGGTCTACGCCGACGAGTTCCAGAGCCGCTCGGCGGTGAGCCTGTTCACCGGCCGTCCGGACACCGCTCCCCCGTCGCTGTCGCCGCAGGTCTCCACGGCCGTGCTCCCGCGCAACCAGGTCGAAGGCGTCCCGGAGCCGATGTCGGCCGCCACCCTGCTGCCGGGGCAGGTGGCCCCGGCCGACGGCGACGTGCTGCTGCTCCAGGACCGGGCGAGCGGCACGACATACACCACCGTCCCCGTGCACGGCACCGCCCGCGACGGTGCGCCGGTGAGCGGCGTCCTGCGGTGGGGGCGGGAGGCGAGCGGCCGGCTGTCCGAGGTGCTCGTGTCCGTCGCCTGGGCCGACGCCTCCGGCGGGTCCCAGGTGGTGCACCTCTACCTGCCGCTGCGGGAGGGTGACGACCAGGAGGCGGAGACGTGGCTGACCTCGTCCGGCGGCGTGCTCGACCTGGCCTTCCTCTCGGCGAGCTCGGTGCCCCCGCGCAACGGGACCGAACGTCTCGTCGCGGCCGCCGGCACCGTCGTCCTCGAGGTCCGCGACCAGGACCCGGAGGACCTGACCCGGATCCTCACCGAGCAGTTCGCGCAGGACCGCCGGGTCTTCGGCGACCTGGTCACGGCGCGCTCCGACGTCAGGGTGGTCCGTCCCCAGCCCTCCGGCGGCGAGCGGACCCCCGTGGAGATCACGTGCTGACCCCCGCGCGCACGGTGAGCCGACGCGGACTCCTGCTCGGGACCGCGTCCGGCTTCCTGCTCGGCGGCGGGCTCGCCGTGGCCCAGGACACCACGGCTCCGACGGTCGTCGACGTCGCGCCGTTCCGGCTCCGGCTGCCGACGCCCGTGACCGAGAGCGACCCCCTGCCGGGCTGGTCCTGGGCCGGCCGCACCAGCGGCGCGGAGGTCCAGGTGCTCGGGGGTATGCGGTCGCCGTCCCCCGAGCTGCTGGCCGCCGGGATCCTGGGGGCCTCGTCGTCGGGACGCCTCCCGCTCGCGGTGACGGGCAACCCCGCGCAGTCGGTCCGGGGAGCCGACGACCACGTGGTCTGGTCCGTCGAGCAGCGGGCCGGCGCGGTCCGCACCGGCATGCTGGTGGCCGTGACCTCCGGGTCGGTCGCCGGTGCGCTGCTGGTCCTCGGCGACGCCGGCTGGAGCCCTGGTCTGCGGCGCACCATCCTCACGGGGGTCGAGGTCGTCCGTGGCTAGGGTCTGGAGCTGGCTGCTGCACGCCCTGGTCACCGTCGTCGTGGTGAGGGGGGTCGGCGCCTTCGCGAGGTCGGTCGGCGCCACCGCCTACGTGGGTCTCGCCGTGGTGACCGCGCTGGGCGTGGCCGTCGCCGGGACCGTGACGGCGCTGCTGCTGGCCCGTGCACGTGACCAGGCGTGGACGTCCTCCGCGACCGGGCACGCGGCGCGGCTCGCGCCGGTCCCCGTCGTGCTCGCGGTCGTCACCGGCTGGGAGGTCGCCCGGGCGGGGGGCGGTGCCGTCCTGGTGCTGCTCGCGGTCGCGTCGTGGCTGCTCGGTGCGGGTGGCGGCATCGCCGGCGCCATGCTGGTCACCCGGCGCAGGACCGGTCGTGCCGCGGGTCCGACCGACTGGGCCGTTTTGCCGTGAGCAGGACGGATGTGGTTATCTTTCCGGTGCCGGAGGGGATCTTGGCGGGCGGAACGAGGAGTGAGATGGCGCTGCACGGTGTGGTCGTGGTGTGCGGCGGCGACCCCGGGCTCGGCCAGCCGACGTTGTGGGGGGACGTGACCGGCACCGCTGCGCTGGGGGTGGCCGAGGAGGACCGTGAGGACCGCTTCGCCGTCGAGGGGGCGACCCACGTCACGGTCGTCACCCGGAGGGAGTGGGCCGACCGGGTCCGCTCCGCGGTCACCGTGCTGCGGGCCCATGACCCGGGTCGCCACGTCACGGTCCTCGAGACCGAGCACACCCCGCTGGGGGCGACCCTCGCCGCCCGGTCCGCCAACGAGCGGCTCTCGCACGACCCGGCGCTCCAGCACCGGGAGCTCGCCGCGATGCTCCGTGCCGGCAACAGCGGCCTGTGGGTGCGGTCCGCCGGCCGGCTCCCGGGCCGGGTGCCGCTGGCGATGGTGATCAGCTCGTGGTGGCGCAAGGCCGGCAACCTCGACTCCCAGCTCGCCGGGCTCACGCAGGCGCGCAGCGAGAACTGGTTCCGCGCGGCGGGCGGCGGCACCGACCTGGTCGCCGCCGGACACGTCCCGGAGGCGGTCGCGGAGCAGCTCGCCCTGGCCCGCATCCAGGTCGAGACGGTGGCCGACCGGCCCTCACCAGGGGGCCGGGCGCTCGCCGGTCAGGACCAGGCCTTCGAGTTCGCGTGGGCCGACCCCCGCGCCGGCCACGGGGTCCGCCACGACGAGCGGACCCACACCTGCGACAGCTGCGGGGCGCTCGTCGAGGGCACCTGCCCGTTCTGCCACGCCTCCTGGGGCGTCGCCACCATCGCACAGGAAGGTCAGCTGTGAACCCACGCCAGCGACGGGGAGTGCTGCTGATGCTCCTGTCCGGGATCCTCGCGGTCGCGGTCTTCTTCGGCGTCGCCAGCTACGTCGGCGACGTCAACAGCCGTGTCGGCCCGGAGATCACCGTCTACCAGGCCACCGAGGACATCCCCGCGTTCAGCGAGCTCACGGCCGAGGTCATCGAGGCGGTCCGGGTGCCTGAGCGCTGGGTCGACGAGGCGACCCGGCTCACCGTCGACGACATCCAGGGGCGGACGGTCGCGGTGCCGCTCACCGCCGGCTCCCGGATCAGCGCCGACGTCCTGGTGCCCCCGAGCGACCTCAACCCCAACGAGCGCGAGGTCGCCATCAACGTCGACGCGGTGACCGGCATCGCGGGCCGTGTCCGCCCGGGCGACCGCGTGGACGTCTACGCCGTGTTCGCCGAGGTCCCCGGCCTGGCCAACCAGTCGCGCATCCTCGTCCGCAACGTCCGGGTGGTCAGCGTCGGTGGCCAGCAGCAGATCACGGAGAAGACGACGGGTGCGCTCCAGGACGTGGTCCCGGTGACGCTCGCCCTGGTGCCGGAGGACTCGCTGGCGGTCACCTACGCGTCCACCTTCGCCGCCGAGGTCCGCCTGGTCGGGCTGCCCTCGGGCAGCACCCAGGACCGTGCGGAGGAGCCCGACCGCTTCGACGCCGACGACCTCGGCGGCAAGGCGTTCACCGAGGAGGAGGGCCAGTGAAGAAGATCGTGCTCGGCGTCGCCGACCAGGTGCTCGCCAACGACCTCATCGGCCGGATCGAGGTGCTCGACGACTACGAGGTCGTCTACGTCGGGGAGAGCGCCTCCGACGTGCTGCCCGCGGTCCTCAACCACGAGCCGGACATCCTCGTCCTCGACCGGGACCTGCCCCCGGGCCCGATCACCCGCGTCAGCCGGGAGGTCGCGGCCCGCCGCCCGGCGCTGCCCATCCTGCTCTGCACGCGCAGCGCCGACCCGGAGGCCCTGAGCCTGGCGCTCGACGCGGGCGCCCGCGGCGTGCTGTCCTACCCGTTCGTCCTCGGCGAGGTGCAGGACGTCCTGCGCCGCGCGACCGAGTGGAGCACGCACATGTCGGCGCTCCTCCAGAGCGGCGGGGTGGACGACAGCGTCCGTGGTGGTGTCCTCACGCTCGTCGGGTCCAAGGGCGGCGTCGGCACGACGATCGTCGCCAGCCACCTGGCCTGGCACCTCGTGCGCACCGACCCGGGGCGCCGCGTGTGCCTGGTGGACCTCGACCTGGAGAAGGGCGACGTCCCCAGCTACATCGACCTCAGCCACCGGGTGTCGATCGTCGACCTCGCCAAGATCGCCGACGACCTGACCGACCGCGTCGTCCAGGACACCGTGGCCGTCCACGAGAGCGGGCTGCACATCCTGCCCGCGCCGGCCGACATCCGCGACGTCGACAGCGTCGGCCCGCACGCCCTGCGGCAGATCCTCGTGCAGCTGCGGCAGATGTACGACGTGGTCGTCGTCGACGGCGGCAGCAACGTCACGCCGGCCCAGGCGGCGGCCCTCGAGACCTCGGACGCCGTCGTGCAGGTCGTCACCTCCGACGTCCCCGCGCTGCGGGCGGCCCGACGCCAGGGGCAGGCCTGGGAGGCGCTCGGCGTGGCGGCACCGGCGGACGTCTGGGTGCTCGTCAACAAGTTCTCCCGCGACGCCGAGATCCAGCAGGCGACGGTCGACCGTCTGGTCCTGGGCCGGCGGCTCGACGTGATGCTGCCGGACATGCGCCGCGGGCTGGAGACAGCCGTCAACACCCGGCTGCCGGCCTCGGTCTCCAGCGCCGTCTGGTGGACCTCGCTCGAGCAGGTCGCGTCCGAGACCGGGACGGTCGAGGCGACGGCTCCGGAGCCGCGCAAGGGGCGGTCGCGGCGCCTGGGCCGACGTGCCGAGGCGGCGCCCCCGGGGAGCCCGGAGTCCGGGCAGGTCGCGCTCGAGACCGTCGGGGTCCTCCCGGTCACCCTGCTCTTCATGTTCCTGCTGTGGCAGGTGGTGATGTTCGGCCTCAGCTCGATGTGGGCAGGCCACGCGGCCAACGCCGCGGCCCGCGAGGCCTCCCTCGGCAACCCCCACAGCCAGGTGGCCGCCGCCGCCCACGCCTCCGTGCCCGGGGCGGTCTCGGACCATGTCCGCGTCAGCTCCTCGGGGCAGCACGTCGAGGTGAGCATCAAGCTGTCGATCCTCGGGCCGGCGACGGCCTCCAGCTCGCTCGACGTGGACCGCGCCGTGGTCCAGGAGCCGAAGGACCTGTGAGGTGCGGACGATGACCAGGACCCTTGCCCGCCGAGTCCTCTCGGCGCTCCGACCGAGCCGACGGGCCGAGCGGGGCAGCGCCGCGATCGAGGTCGTCGGCCTCAGCTTCGTCGTGCTCATGGTCTTCGCCATGGCTGCCCAGGTCGCCAGCGCCGTCTACGCCTCCCAGGCCGCCGACCGGGCCGCCTGGGACGCCGCGCGTGCGCAGTCGCTGGGCCACAGCGCGCACGCGGCCGCCGACGCCTCCCTGCCCGGCGCGGTGCACCTGGTCAGCGTGTCGGCCGGAGGGTCTCGCGCGAGCGTCACCGTCCGGGCCCCCGACGTGTTCCCCGTGCTCGACCTGCCCACGATCACGCGAACGGCCTACGTCCCGTGAGCCGGCAGTTCGGCACCTCCTTCGGACGGCCCGGGGGGACCGCGACCTCCGGGACCAGCGCCTCGACCGGGTCCGCCTCCGCCGGTGAGGCCAGCCAGGTCCGTCGGTTCAAGCAGCTGCTCCTCGACGAGGTCGACCTGCAGGAGCTGGCGGACATGGAGGCCGACCAGCGACGGATCCGGCTGGAGCGGATCCTCACCCACCTCATCTCCCGCGAGGGCATCATCCTCGCCAACCGCGAGCGCGCCGCGCTCGTCACCACGGTCATCAACGAGGCCATCGGCCTCGGCGTGCTCGAGCCGATCCTCGGCGACGAGACGGTCAGCGAGGTGATGATCAACGGGCACGAGACGGTCTACGTCGAGCGCTTCGGCAAGGTGGAGCGGGTCAGCTCCGGCTTCACCTCCGAGGCCCAGCTCCTGCAGACCATCGACCGCATCGTCTCGACCGTCAACCGCCGCGTCGACGAGTCCAGCCCGATGGTCGACGCCCGGCTGCCCGCGGACGACCGGCTCCCGCGCGGTGCTCGCGTCAACGTGATCCTGCCCCCGCTCGCCCTCAACGGCCCCACGGTGACCATCCGGCTCTTCCCCAAGGCCTACGGCATGGACGAGCTGCTCAACCGGGGCTCCCTCGAGCAGGCCACGGCCGACCTCCTCGGCGCCTGCGTGCGGGCCCGTCTCAACGTGATCGTCTCCGGAGGGACGGCATCGGGCAAGACGACCTTCCTCAACGCGCTGAGCGCCTTCATCCCCGAGCGCGAGCGCATCGTCACCGTCGAGGACGCCGCGGAGCTCTCCCTCGACCAGGAGCACGTGATCCGGCTGGAGACCCGGCCGCCCAACGTCGACGGTCGCGGCCAGGTGACCATCCGCGACCTCGTCCGCAACTCCCTGCGCATGCGTCCGGACCGCATCATCGTCGGGGAGGTCCGCGGGGGCGAGGCGCTGGACATGCTCCAGGCCATGAACACCGGTCACGAGGGCTCGCTCGCCACCGTCCACGCCAACTCCACCGAGGACGCGCTCGCCCGGCTGGAGACGCTCGCGACGATGAGCGAGACCACCGTCCCCTTCCAGGCGCTGCGCGACCAGGTCAACTCCGCCATCGACGTGATCGTCCAGCTCAGCCGTGGCGCGGACGGCACCCGACGCGTCACGGAGGTCGCGCAGGTCGTCAGCCGTCGGCGCGAGGAGTACAAGCTCTCGCCCCTCATGCGCTGGGTCGACCCCACCGGCAGCGGAGAGGGTCGCTTCGAGACCTATCCGGCCTCCGAGGCGCTCCAGCAACGGCTGGCGGGACGGGGCCAGGCCCTGCCCCCCGGCTTCCAGGGGCACCCGTGGGAGGGCCACGGCTGATGCCTGGGGTGACCGGCCTCGTCTTCGTGGGCGTCCTGGCGACCATCCTCGTCTTCGTGGCGGCCGTCGGGGCGTTCCTCGGCGACCTGCGGACGCAGGCGCGGGCGAGCCAGACCGTCCTGGACGCGGACCTGCGCCGGACCTCGCTCACGGAACGGGCAGAGCGCTGGCTCGCCCGCACCTCGCTGGGCCGCTACCTGCGCCGGGAGATGACGCTCGCCGGTCTGCACTACCCCGTGTGGGTGGTCGTGGTCGTCGGGCTCGTGGCGACCGTCGGCGTGCCCATCGTGCTGTGGACCATGCTCGCGCCGGCTTTCGGCGTCCTCGGCCTGGTGGCCGGCTGGGTCATCGTCCGGTCCTGGCTGCGGCGCCAGCGTGAGCGTTACCGCGACCGGTTCGTCGACCAGATCCCGGACCTGGCGCGGGTGCTGTCCAACGCCACCAACGCCGGGCTGTCGATCCAGACCGCGTGGTCGGTGGCGGAGCGGGAGATGGGCCAGCCGGCCAAGGGGGAGATCAACCGGCTCAACACCGCCGTCCGGTTCGGGGCGTCCCTGGAGGAGGCGATGCACGCCGTCGAGGAACGGCTCCCCTCGAGGGAGGTCAAGGTCCTGATGTCGACCCTGGTGATCGCCTCCCGCTCGGGAGGGTCGCTCGTGTCGGCGCTGCGGGACATCTCCTTCATGCTCGACGAGCGCAAGGAGACCAAGCGGGCGGTGCGCTCGATCCTGGCCCAGGCCGTGTCGACCGGCTACACCGTGATCCTCATGGGGCTCGGCCTCATCGTGGCGCTCAACGTCATGATGCCCGGGACGATCGAGAAGATGACCCAGAACATCATCGGCCAGATCGCGCTGGTCGTGGGGCTGTCGCTCTTCGCGCTCGGCTACTACCTCATCCGGCGGATGACGAGGTTCGGCCTGTGAGCACGATGGCCCCGCTGCTGCCGGCCCTCGGCGCGCTCATGGTCTACCTCGTCTTCGTCGCCGGCTACCGCATGCTGCGCAGCGACGTCGTCGACGGGCTCGACGTCACCGACCTCGCGCTGCTCCACGAGGAGCGACGGCGCGAGGTCACCGGACAGCTCACCCTGTTCGAGCGGCTCGGCAAGCCGTTCGTCCCGCTCGTGCGCCGGCTCCTGGGGCCCGCCGTCGTCGGCCGGCTCTCCCGCCAGATCCACTACGCCGGTCGCCCGGAGGGCATGACCGTGGACACCATCCTGCGGCGGATGGCCGGCCTGGCGGTCGTCCTGCTGCCCCTGTGCCTCGTCGTCACCCTCCAGGGACAGTGGTTCATCATCCCGCTCGCGGTCGTGGCCGTCGTCGTCCTGCCTCTCGGGCGTCTCACCGGGCTGGCCCGCCGCCGCCAGGAGGCGATCGACGGCGACCTGCCCGACTTCCTCGACATCCTGGCCGTGACCGTGACCGCCGGCATCGCCTTCCGGCCAGCGCTGCGTCGCGTCGCGGCGCGCTTCTCCGGCCCGCTCTCGGAGGACGTCAACCTGGCCCTGGACCGGCTCCAGCACGGCGCCAGCGTGCGCGAGGCCTTCGAGCAGATGCGGGACCGCACGCGGTCACTGATGATGGAGCGCTTCGTCCGCGCCTTCCTGCAGGCCGAGGAGCTGGGAGCCCCGCTCGCCGAGACGCTCAACCAGATCGCGCTGGACATGCGCCGGGACAACGCGCAGCGACTGCGCCAGCGGGCGTCCCGGACCGTGCCCAGGGTCACGCTGATCGCGTCGGTCCTGCTGGTCCCCGCCACGCTGATCCTGCTCGTGGCCGGGGTGCTGGTCGGCGTGGAGCTCGACCTGGGGAGCCTGCAGGATGCGCTCTGACCGCCTGCGCGCGGGCCAGGAGGTGCTCGAGGACCACGGCTACCAGCGGCTCGTGCGCGTCGGCTGCGCCGTCCGGCTGGTCGCCTGGCTGGTCACCGCCGCCGTCTCGCACCCCGACTCCGCGCTGGGCTGGGTCGTGCTCGGCTGCTGCATCGTCCTCTCCCTGTGGTCGGTCGTGGACCCCACCTTCATCGGCCGCTACGTCCGCCACCCGGGCATCGTGCTGGGCGACACCACGCTGGTCGTCCTGGCGGTCGTGACGGACCCCCGTCAGAGCCTCTCGGTCTTCGCGCTGGCGGTGACCGCCCTGCTCGTCGGGCTCCTGCTCGACGGCTGGCTCGCGCTGCCCGCGCTCATCCTGCTCCTGGCGGGCGTCTTCCAGCTCGGCCTCGAGGGAGAGCTCGTCCAGGACGGCAGCTCGGCCTTCTTCTCCGTGGGCTTCCCCCTGCTGGTCCTGGGCCTCGTGGCGCTCGGCTGGGCCGTCCGTCGCGCCTTCCTCGATCTGCACCACAGCCGGTCGGTCCTGGCCGAGGAGCAGTCGCGCCGTCGGCAGGAGGAGGAGCGGGCCCGGCTGGCGCGCGACATGCACGACTCGCTGGGCAAGACGCTGCACGGGATCCACCTGGCGAGCTCGGCCATGCGGCAGGCGGCCCGGAGCGGGGACACCTCGGTGGTCGACGCCCTCGCCGGAGACATCCAGCAGGCCTCGCGCGTGGCTGCCGACGAGGGCCGCTCGATCCTGCGCGGGCTGCGGCGCCACCAGCTGGACCGACCCCTGGCCGAGCTGCTCGGTGAGTGCGCGCGACGCAGGAGCACGGGCGAGCTGGTGGTGCGCACCGACGTGCAGGACGTCGCGGACCTCCCCGCGCCGATGGTCCGCGAGATCGTCGCGGTCGTCGAGGAGGCGCTCGAGAACGTCGTGCGCCACTCCGGGGCCGGCCACGCGACGATACGGCTGCGGGGCGGCCCCGCCGAGGCCCGCGTGGAGATCGAGGACGACGGGGCCGGCTTCGACCCCGGCGGGCTGGCGCGCCGCGAGCGCGACGGCCACTTCGGCATGCGCGGGATGCGGGAGCGCGTCGACCGCTTCGGCGGCCGCTTCGAGCTCGCCACCGCCCCCGGGGAGGGCACCCGGATCACGACGGCATGGCCCGTGGACACGACCGAGGAGGACGTATGACGACGCAGCAGGACGAGACCGGGGAGCAGGTCCCGTCGACCGCTCCGCCCCGGATCACGGTGATGGTGGTCGACGACAACGCCGTCGTCCGTATGGGGATCAAGGCGTTGCTGTCCCAGGTGCCGGGGGTGGACATCCTCGCGGAGGCCTGGGACGGGGAGAAGGCCGTCGAGCTGGCCCGCCGCTACCGGCCGGACGTGACGCTCATGGACGTGCGGATGCCGCGTCGGGACGGGGTGTCCGCGGCCAGCGAGGTCCGGGAGTGGAGCAACGTGCTCATGCTCACCTACAGCGACGCCCCGGACGTCGTGCGCAGCGCCATCCGCTCCGGGGCCTGCGGCTTCCTCGTGCACGGCACCTTCGAGGCCGGCGACCTCGAGGCGGCGGTCCGCGCCGCGGCCAAGGGAGCCGGCACCCTGTCGCCGGCGGCCGTCGCCGCCCTGGCTCAGGACGACCAGCAGCGGCAGGTCAGGGTCGACCACGACCTGTCCAACCGGGAGACCGAGGTCATGGAGCTCGTCGCGCGTGGTCGCACCAACGGCCAGATCGCCAGCGAGCTGTTCCTCTCCGAGAAGACGGTGAAGAACCACGTCAACAGCATCTTCGCCAAGCTCGGCGTGACCAGCCGCGCCCAGGCGGTCAGCTGGTGGCTGGGGGCCGAGGAGGGGGTCTAGGGCCCACCCGCCGACCGGGCAGAAGTAGGCCCCCGGTTGGGCCCGTGGGCCCTGCTCCGGAGCGGATCCGGCGCATAACGTTGTTCTTGCAAGCACGACAGGAGGCCCGACCGGGCCGGGGGGCCGAGAAGGCCCTGTCAGACACAGACGAAGGGACACACCATGAAGATCACCGCTTTCCGCCAGCGCCTGCGCGAGTCCGGCCAGGGTTCGCTCGAGTACGTCGGCGTCGTCGTCGTCGCCGCGATCATCGTCATCGCGCTCATCGGCTTCGCCCAGGGCTGGGACTTCACCTCGCTCATGGACACGGCCGTCACCAAGGTGACCGAGAGCGCCGGCTGGGGCGGCAAGTGACCGCAGGACGCGGCTGACAGCGGCGAGCCACGGGGCGCAACGGCCCCGTGGCTTGCCGCTGCCGCGTTCCTTCCCCCGCACGCAGGAGCACCTGGAGGACAGTTGAGACGACCTGGGCACGACACCCGCCGCCACGAGCGCGGTGCCGTCAACATGGCCCTGCTCATGTTCGCTGCGGTGATGACCGCCGCCGGCGTGGTGCTCTTCGCCGTCATGTCGGTGGCGTCCGGCAGCGTCCAGCGCCACCAGACGGCCGCCGACGCGGCGGCTCTGGCGGGAGCCGGCGCGTTCGAGAGCTACGGAGCCTCGGTCCTGGCCGCCGGCTTCACCGACCCGGAGACGGACCTGCCCTGGCTGCTGCGCGGCTCCGGGCCCTGCCCGGCCGTCGTGCGCACCGAGGCCTCGAAGTACGCCACGCTCAACGACGCACGGCTCATCGGCTGCCGGATGACCAGCTTCGGCGAGGTCGAGGTGCGGGTTCGCGGCCAGGTGCCGGTCGGGGACGGAAGGACGCACGACGCGCTCGCCAGCGCCTCGTGGGGCCTGTCCCTCGACGAGTGCCGGCTGGATCCGGAGTTCGACCCCGAGCCCCCGGAAGCGACGACCGAGCCGCCGGAGGACGACGAGGAGCCGCCGGAGGAGCCCGAGGGGCCCACGCCCGAGGATCCCGCACCCACCTGGATGCAGTGCGGTCCGTTCAAGATCCATTTAAAGTATGACGGCCGGGTGTATAAGGTGGTCCCCTGGGGTCAGGTCAAAGACCACATCGAGCCGCGCCTGACCGACTGAGAGCCGCTGGTGCCTGGTCGCTCGGGAGGGACATTGATGAACGCACGACTTGCTGCTGCCTGCGCGGGGCTGGGCCTCGTCGCGGCCCCGTGCCTGACGACCGTGACGGCGCCGGGCGCCCACGCCGCAGCCGAGGACTCCGGAGAGATCCCCGTCGTCGCCGTCGCCCGGGGGGACGCGGCCTCGGCACAGAACGTCATCCCGAACGGGCGCTACGACTTCGCCGTGCACGGGGTCTACCGCTACGACGGCGGCACGGTCGCCTACTGGTCGGTCCGCGGTGCTCCGGCCTACGGCACGGACACCCTGTCGGACCCCGAGAAGTTCCACTGGCGGCGCGGCAACTTCGAGAACTCCGGCTTCGGCATCTCCGAGGTCTCCCTCGCCGTGCGCGAGCGCGGCGAACTCTACACCACGTTGCTCGCGGACGAGGGCGCGGGCGAGTGCCTCTGCACGAGCACCCTGGAGCTCGGCGACCAGGACCCGGGCGAGTGGCAGACGGTCTACGCGACCTTCGAGGAGCTCCCTGCCGACGTCAGCACCGTCTCGATGCACCTCGACGGCTACGGCACCGTCGTCCACCAGGTGCCGGTGACCGACGGTCTTCCCGAGCCGCAGGTCGACGCGACCACGGTGCTCGTCGGCGAGGGATGGCCGAAGGCTCCCGACGCCGCCACGGTCGAGCAGGCGGCGGCGGAGCGCACCGGCGGCCCCGTCTGGAACCTCTTCGAGCCGAGCGGCGCGCTGGACGGCAGCTGGTCGGCCACGAAGAGCGGCGAGGAGGAGTCCATCGACATCGCCGCCGACGTCCTCTTCGACTTCGACGAGGCGACGATCACCTCCTCGGCGAGCGAGGCGCTCGACGAGGTCGCGGCCAAGGTGAAGGAGGCTGGCGTGAGCACGGCCACGGTCGTCGGCCACACCGACTCGCAGAGCGACGAGGCCTACAACCAGACGCTGTCCGAGAAGCGCGCCAAGGCTGTCGAGAAGGAGCTGAGGAAGCGGCTCCCCGACGTCACCCTGACGGTCGAGGGGCGCGGCGAGAGCGAGCCGGTCGCCTCCAACGACACCGAGGAGGGCCGCGCCCTCAACCGCAGGGTCTCGGTCGTGTTCACCGGAGGTGAGAAGTGATGCGCAGCACGCTCGTCCGCGGCGCCGCCGCAGCGCTGTCCGTCGTCCTGCTCGCAGGGTGCACCGGCGGGGACGACCCGGAGCCGACGACCACCGCGAGCCAGGACGGGACGCCGGGTGCCCCCGAGGACGGGGGCGGCACGGACGCCCCCGACGAGGGCAGCACCACCGAGGCGGCCGGGGCCCCGACGATGCCAGCCTCCGTCGAGGACGAGCTGGCGGCGCTCGACACGGACGCGGCCGAGGTGCTGGGCTCCGCCCAGGGCGAGATCCAGCACGCCGACACCCCCGTCACCGCCGAGGTGCTGTCCGTGACCCGGCACGAGGACGGTCTCGACCTCAGCTTCCGGCTCACCCCCGAGGACGCGGTCAACAGCTTCAAGTTCTCCCAGGAGCTGTCGGCGGACCGCCACACCAGCGAGATCAGCGCCGTCCGGCTCGTCTCGGGCGAGGAGTTCGTCGCACCCCTCCTCTACCAGGCCGACCCCGAGGAGTGGGACATCGCCGACATGCGGTGCCTGTGCTCCAAGCTGCCGCAGAAGATCGGCACGGAGGGCTTCGTCCTCCACGCCTCCTTCCCGGACTTCGACGAGGCGGTCGAGACGGTCTCCGTCTCCATCCCCGGCTTCGAGGAGATCGAGGACATCCCGGTCCGGTGACCCACCCCCGCCCGTGGCGGAGCCTGGCCACGGCAGCCCTCGCGCTGCTCGTGGCCCAGGCCACCGCCGCTCCAGCCGCGCCCCTTCCCGCGTCCATCCCCGTGCACGACGTGTTCACGGTGACGGTGCCGACGCAGGACGGCGGGCACGGCACCTTCGAGGGGGCGGTCCACGCCGCCTACTCGGTCCCGGAGGGGACGGTCCTCTACTGGTCGCTGCGCGAGGTCGAGGGCTCCGAGGCGGGTCTGGCCGCGGCGTTGGAGCCGGACGTCGACGGGCTGCCACGTCTGGTCGGCGGCGTGCTGGCCAACCCGGAGTCCGCGCGCGTGCTGCCTGCGCTGACCGTGGACGACGAGTGCCTGTGCACGGTCGCCTCCGACCTCGAGGGCGTGGACAGCCACGAGTTCCAGACCATGTTCACCACCTTCCCTCCCGTCCTGGCGCGCACCGTCGACGTGGACGTCGACGGTGCGGGGACGGTCGTGGTCGGCGTCCCGGTGCTCGACCAGACCCCGGAGCCGCTGCGCCAGAGCCCGGTGGTCCCGCTGGGCGCCGGATGGCCCACCTACCCCGACGAGGAGGTCCTGCTCGAGGCGGCCGGGACGGCCGAGGGCAAGGCCGAGGACATGGTCGGGCGGTCCGGCGACGAGGCCGGGGACGTGCGCGTCGACAGTGCAGGGGACTCACGCCTGGTCAGCATGGAGGCCGACGTGCTCTTCGCCTGGGACAAGGCGGTCGTCACCCCCGAGGCCCGCGCCACCCTGGCCGACGCCGCCGACGAGATCCGACGGCTGGGGGCCGAGCGGCTGGTGGTGACCGGCCACACCGACTCGACCGGGGACGTGGCGCGCAACGAGGAGCTGTCCCTCCAGCGCGCGGAGGCGGTGCGCGAGGTGCTGGCCGAGGTCCTGCCCGACGTGCGCATCAGCGCCGAGGGTCGTGGCCAGTGGGAGCCGGTGGCCAGCAACGACGACCCGCGTGGCCGCGCGCAGAACCGACGCGCGACCATCGCCTACACGGGAGGGGGCGGGGACTCGTGAGCCGTCGGCCGCCGGCGGGGGCCTTCGCGCTCGCCCTGGCCGTGCTCCTGGGCGGGTGCACGGGCGCCGAGTCCACGCCCTGGGTGGTCGAGGCCGGCCCGACGGCCGACGTCGGCGACTTCGCCCGCCCGGAGCCCGCGCCGACGACGGAGGGCCGCAGCGACCGCGAGCTGGCGGTCGCGGAGATCGAGGACCGGCTGGCGGCCCGGGAGGATCCGCTGCAGGTGATCACCGGGGAGCTGCCCGACGGCACGCCGGTCGAGGTCGAGGTGCTGTCCCTCGCGGCCACCCCCACCTCGCTGCTCGCGCGCTTCCGCCTGACGCCGCGGGGCGACGAGCCGGTCGAGCTGGACCTGGAGGGCGGTCTGAGCGGCACGCTCGCGCGTGGCGACCGCAGCCTGGCCGACGTCGAGCTGGTCGACGACGCGACGGGCCGTCGCCTGCTGCCCACGGTCTTCCGGCCCGACGTGACCAAGGAGGACGAGGGTCAGCGCTGCCTGTGCAGCCTGCTCCCCAGGGTGCTGCCCGCCGACGGCGTGACGCTCTCGGTGCACTACGCCCGCCCCGCCGAGGGGTTCGACCTCGTCCGGCTGTCGGTCCCCGGGCTGGACGAGGGCGCTCCGGTGCCTGTCGGCTGAGCCGGCGACGACCGGGGGCCGACCTACCGGCGGGCCCCGAGCAGGTAGGGCACCCCGTTCTCGCGGGAGAGCCGCTCGAGCAGCCGCCGCACCTCACCCGGCCGGCGCGCCGCCCGCCCGCCGTCGCGGGACCCCGCCGCCAGCACCGCGTCGGCGTCCTGCAGGAGCAGCACGGTCCGCCCCGCCGCCGCGGCGGCGAACTCGTGCGCCAGCCGACGCTCGGTGGTCTCCGCGTCGGGGGTGACCAGCGGCCGCAGGTCCACCCGCCGCACCACGGTGAGCCGCTCGGCCGCCAGCCGGTTGGCCGCCGCGAGGGCCGCGCCCGCCGGCAGCACGGGCGACCCGCCCGCGCCCGCCGTGGCGAGGACCAGGCGGTGCACGTCGAACTCGCCGGGCCGGAGCGCCGCCAGGCCCACGAGCAGGACCATCCGCCCGGCCGCCCGGTCGTCGGCCGTCGTGGTGGTGGCGTCGCACCGCACGAACCACGCCTCCTGCGGGCGGTCCCCGACGAGCGCGCCCCGGCGCCACAGGTCCTCGAGGAAGTCCTCCGCGCGGCGCCGGACGAGGTCGGCCAGCCCGGGCTCCGCGCGCCGGCCGGAGACGAACGCCATACCGTCCTCGAGGGAGGCGAGCACGTGGTCGGTGAGCCGCCGGACCCCGAGATGGCGCTCGGACGGCTCCGCCGAGTCGCGCGCGGCGAGCGTGCGCGCGCCCCACAGCCGCGGTGCGCGCCCGGGCACCGCGCGCACCACGTTGACGCCCCCGGCCGCGAGGCGGTCCGCGTCGTGGTCGGTCACCGCCGCGGTGGGGCCGGCCACCCCGGCGAGCTCCGCGTCGGCGCCGGTCGGCACGGCCCACCTCCCCTCCGCCGCGGCGCGGGAGAGGATCCCGGCCACCGCCCCGCTGGGCGGCACCTCCACCACGCCCTCCTCCGTCTCCACGCCGACACCCGGCAGGTATGCGGTCGCGCGCGACCGCAGCCCGCCCACCCGGGCGGTCCCCAGGAGGGCGGTGCCCGCGTCGGCCCCGGCGGGCAGGTCGAGGAGCAGGACGGCCCGCTCCTCCTCGCACCGGTCCAGCGCGCGCGCCACCGCGAGCGGGTGCTCCGTGGTGACCCCCGGCAGCACGAGCACCCGGAAGGGGTCCGTCACCGCGCCCAGCCCGCCCGCGCCGTCGACCGGCACGAGCTGGTCCGGCGTCGGCCCCGCCGCGCGGACCACGACCGCGTCGGTGCCGCCGTTGGCGAAGAAGAGGGACACCGCGTGGTCGAGGGCCGACGGAGGGCCCTCGTCCGGGCAGAACGTCGCCCGGTAGTCGTCCGGTCCGGCGACGGCGACCGGGGTGCCGACGGGGCCCCGGGTCGCGTGGCCGACGAGCACGGTGGTGGACGGGGCGGGGCGGACGGGCGCGGGGTCGTGGGTGGCCATACCTCATTGAAGCCCGTCCTCGGCACCGCCGGGTGATCGTTACCTGATCGTGACCTCGGAACGCCCTGGGTGGACGACATTTTTCCTAGGGTCGAGAGGGCGTGCGCCGTCCCGGCGAACGCATTGGCATGTCAAGGGAGATAGTCGCGTGAAATCAGCAGACCGGGCACGCTATGCCCGTCGCGCTCTCGCGGGTGTCGCCACGCTGGCCATGACGGGGGCGTTCCTCGCGCCCGTCGCCGCCAGCGCTGACGACAACGGCAAGATCGCGGACGGGGCGACCGCCCCGCAGTTCAAGATCAAGGACAACGTCGTCACCGGCGTCGAGACGGCGCCCAACACGTTCTTCGTCGAGTTCGCGGGCGAGCCGACCACCGGCGGCGGCTCGCTGTCGGCGATCAAGGCCGAGCGTGCCCAGTTCCAGTCCGACGTCGCCGACGCCGGGGTGGACGTCGAGGTCCGCCAGGAGTTCGGCACGCTGTGGAACGGCGTCTCCGTCAACGTCGACGAGGACCAGCTGGTCGAGGTCGCCAAGTCCGGCGTCGTCGAGGCCATCTACCCGATGGCGCTCATCGAGGCGCCGACCGACCTCGAGACCGAGACGATCGACCCCGAGCTCTCCACCGCCATCACGATGACCGGCGCGGACGTCGCGCAGAGCGAGCTCGGCTACGACGGCACCGGCGTCAAGGTCGGCATCATCGACACCGGCATCGACATCGACCACCCGGACCTGGGCGGCAACGGCACGCAGGGCAGCACCGCCTTCCCGTCCGCGCGCGTGGCCTTCGGCCACGACCTCGTCGGCGACGACTACAACGCCGACCCCTCGACGGACGCCTACCAGCCCAAGCCCCACCCGGACGCCAACCCTGACGACTGCCAGGGCCACGGCACCCACGTCGCCGGCATCGTCGGCGCGGACGGCGAGGTCACCGGCGTCGCGCCGGGCGTGACCTTCGGCGCCTACCGCGTCTTCGGCTGCGCGGGCTCCACCGAGGGCGACATCATGCTCCACGCCATGGAGATGGCGCTCGCGGACGGCATGGACGTGGTCAACATGTCCATCGGCTCGGCGTTCTCCAGCTGGGCCGAGTACCCGACCGCCCAGGCCTCCGACGCGCTCGCCCGCGAGGGCGTCGTCGTCGCCGCCTCCATCGGCAACGAGGGCGACTACGGCCTCTACGCCGCCGGCGCCCCGGGCGTCGGCCGCGACACGATCGGTGTCGGCTCGGTCGACAACGTCGAGTTCATGGCCAGCTTCTTCACCGACGAGAACGGCGAGGCCGTCCCCTACGTCGGCGCCACCGGCTCGCCGGCGCCGCCGACCAGCGGCGAGTCCACCGTCGTCGCCGTCGCCGAGCCCGGCACCGACGCGGCGCTCGGGTGCAGCGCGACCCCGTTCACGGACGAGCAGAAGGCCGTCATCGAGGGCAACTGGGTGCTCATCCAGCGCGGCACGTGCACCTTCCACGAGAAGGCCGTCAACGGCCAGGACGCCGGCGCCATCGGCGTCATCATCTACAACAACGTGCCGGGCCTCATCAACCCGACGGTCGAGGGTGACCCGCCCGTCACCGTGCCGACCGTGATGATCACCGCGGCGGACGGCGAGGCCCTCGTGGCCGACGCGCTGGCCGACGGCAGCACCACCATCACCTGGGAGGAGGGTGAGACCTCCACCCCGAGCCCGACCGGCGGCCTGATGAGCTCGTTCAGCTCCTTCGGCACCACGGCCGACCTCATGTACAAGCCGGACGTCGCCGCGCCGGGCGGCCAGATCTACGCGACCTACCCGCTGGAGAAGGGCGCCTACGCCACCCTGTCCGGCACCTCGATGGCCTCCCCGCACGTCGCGGGCGCGGTCGCCCTCATGCTCGAGGCCGACCCCGGCCTGACCGTCCCGGAGGTCAAGACCAAGCTGCAGAACTCCGCGGAGCAGCTGCCGCTGGACATCCTGCCGGACTCGGGTCTGCTCGAGGTCGTGCACCGTCAGGGCGCCGGCATGATCCACGTCGACAAGGCGATCCTCGCCGACGTCGAGATCGAGCCGTCGTTCCTGCAGCTGGGTCAGACCGAGGGCGCCGTCACCAGGACGCTGACGCTGACCAACACCACGGACACGGCCGAGGTCTACACCATGTCCTTCGAGTCGGCCGTCGCCACGGCCGGCGCGGCCGACGACTGGGGCTACTACGGTGCGCCCACCGACGTGACGTTCTCGGCCGACCGGGTCACCGTCCCGGCCGGCGGCAGCGCCACCGTCGACGTCACCGTCACCGGACCGGTCGACGCCGCCGGCGGCTTCCTCTACGGCGGCTACGTCCGGGCCACCGGCACCGACAGCAGCGTCTACTCGGTGCCCGTCGGCGGTGCCTCCTTCGACCTCAAGCAGGTCGAGGTGCTCACCGGCTCCGTCCTGGACGTGTCCGGCGCCGAGGTCGAGCTGCCGGTCCTGGGCAAGCTGGCCTCCTGCGCCCGCCTGCTCGGCATCGAGTGCGTCGACCCGGAGGGCACGTGGAACCTCGCCGGCGCCGGCACCTCCTACTCGATGGAGAACGGCGACGTCCCGACCGTCCTGGTGCACTTCCAGCACCAGTCGCGCGCGATGGACTGGGAGGTCTTCGAGGCCAACGAGGACGGCACCAAGGGCGCGTCCCTCGGCCTGGTCCGTGAGGTCGACTACATGGCCCGCAACGCTGGCCTGTCCGCCTGGGTCTGGGACGGCAAGGTCGTCGACGACAACGGCGCCCGCGTGGCCGTGCCCAGCGGCGACTACATCGTCGAGATCGCCATCACCCGGGCCCAGGCCTGGAACGACGACAGCGCCGCGGTGGTCGAGCGCTGGACCAGCCCCGCGTTCAGCGTGGCCTGGCCCGGCGACGTCACCGGCTCCCCGTCGGTCGACCGGGCCCAGGGCCAGGACCGCTACGCCACGGCCTCCGAGCTCGCGGTGCAGAACTTCGACCCGGGTGTGGACACCGTCTACATCGGCAGCGGCCGCGCCTTCCCGGACGCGCTGTCCGGCGGCGCGCTGGCCGGTCTCGAGGGCTCCCCGGTCCTCCTGACCCGTCCGGCCAGCGTCCCGGCACCGACCCGGATGGCCCTGCAGACGCTGGCGCCGAAGAACATCGTCATCCTCGGTGGCCCGGCGGCGGTCTCCGCCGACGTCGAGGCCCTGCTGGCCGACTACGCCAGCGAGGGCGTCGAGCGGATCGCCGGGGCGGACCGGTACGGCACCTCGGCGGCGGTCGCCGCCGAGTACGACCCGGGCGTCGCCGTGGCCTTCGTCGCCAACGGCCGGGAGTTCGCGGACGCGCTGAGCGCCTCCGCGACCGCGGCCGGCGAGGCCGGCCCGGTGCTCCTGACCCGTCCGGACCGGCTGTCCCCGTCGGTCATGGCCGAGCTCGAGCGGCTCGACCCGGCCCGGATCGTCGTCCTCGGTGGCACCGCCGCCGTCTCGGACGCCGTGCTCGAGGACGTCAAGGAGTACTCCGACGTCGTCGACCGGATCGGTGGCCAGAACCGCTACGAGACCGCGGGCAACCTGGCCGAGGAGTTCTTCTCGGCCCCGGTCGCGCACGCCATGGTGGTCTCCGGTGCCAGCTTCCCCGACGCCCTGGCCGCCGGCCCGGTCGCCGCGGCGAACAACGGCCCGGTGCTGCTGACGCGTCCGGCCACGCTCCCGGCGCCGACCCTGGCGACGATCCTGGAGCTGCGCATCCAGAACCTGACGATCGCGGGCGGCTACAAGGCCGTGTCCGAGAACGTCGGGGACGAGCTGGAGGCGGTGGTCTACCCCTGAGGTCGACAGGCCTCGTGCGGTAGCGAGCACGACGAGGGCCCCCGCACCGTCCGCGGTGCGGGGGCCCTCGCGTGCGCCCGGGGGCGGCGAGGATCAGCCGTCGGCGACGAGGATC
>CAZONQ010000007.1:0-6116 GCA_964581125.1 uncultured Ornithinimicrobium sp. | reverse complement strand
CGAGGATCAGCCGTCGGCGACGAGGATCGAGCCCACGCTGCTCTCGACGGTCACCCGGTGCTCGGAGGCGGGCGAGGTGTCGACGAGGACGTCGGCGGGGTCGATGCTGGAGGCGCGCACGTCGTAGGACACCCCGCCGGGCAGGGTCAGGTCGACGTCGCCCACGCTCGTGCGCACCGCCACCACGTCGGCGGGCCGGCCGAGGACGACGCTGACGTCCCCGACGGAGGTGGCCACGTCGAGGCTGGCGGGAGAGGCGTCCACCGTGACCTGGCCGACCGTGCTCGCCACCTGGAGGTCGCCGGTGAGGCCGGCGAGCTCGACGTCGCCGACGGTGGAGCGCACGACGACCTTGAGGTCCTCGGGCACCGCGACGGTCCAGTCGGCGTAGCACCGGCCGAGCATCGAGAACGACGGGCAGTCCACCGACACGGTCGTCACGGCGCCGGCCGTCTCCAGGCTCGCCTCCGGCTCCCGGAAGGACCAGTGCTTGTCCGCGCTCAGGCTCGCCGCCTCGCCGGCGCCGACGCCGCGCACGTCCACGTCGCCGGTCGCGCTGACGATGCGCAGCTCGCGGGTGCCCTCGGGCAGCTCGAAGGACTGCACCTCGGCGTCGCGCACCACGTCGGGCAGGCCGGCCGCGGCGAGGACGACGGCGAGCAGCCCGACGCCGGCGGCGGCGGCCAGGCGCACGGGACGGTGCCGCGGGTCGTAGCGGGGCGCGCCGCTCGGCGGCGGCAGGACGCCGCGGTCCTGCGGGGGCGCCGCCCGGTCCTGGGGCGGGGCGGTGGTCATGCGTCCTCCCCGTGCTCGAGCCACTGCAGGACGGCGAGGACCCGGCGGTGGTCGTCACCGGTGGGCGCGAGGTCCAGCTTGGTGAAGATCGACGAGACGTTCTTCTCCACCGCGCCCTCGCCGATGAAGAGCTCGCGCGAGATGGCGCCGTTGGTGCGCCCCTGCGCCATCAGCCGCATGACGTCCTGCTCCCGCGGCGTGAGCCGGGAGAGCGGGTCGGTGTGCCGGGCGCGCGACATCAGCTGGGAGACGACCTCCGGGTCCAGCGCGGTCCCGCCGGCCGCCACGGTCCGGATCGCCTCGATGAACTCGCCGGTGTCGGCGACCCGGTCCTTGAGCAGGTAGCCCACGCCGCGGGGGCGTCCGGCGAGCAGCTCGGTGGCGTAGGTCTCCTCGACGTACTGGCTCAGCACGACCACCGCGACCTCCGGCAGCTCGTCGCGCACGAGCAGCGCGGCCTGGAGCCCCTCGGCGGTGAAGGTCGGCGGCATCCGCACGTCGACGACGACGATGTCCGGCCGGTGCTCCCGGACCGCGACCAGGAAGGTCTCGGCGTCCGGGCAGGCGGCCACGACCTCGAGCCCGGCCGCCTGGAGCAGCCGGACGAGGCCGTCGCGCAGCAGGACCGAGTCCTCGGCGAGGACGACGCGCAGGCGCGCCGTGGTGTCGGGGGCGGTGTCGGGGGTGGTCATCGCGTCCTCCTGGGGCGCACGGGCAGGCTGATCGAGACGGTGGTGCCGCCACCGACGGGCGAGTCGACGTGCAGCTCGCCGTCGACCGAGGTCACGCGCTGGCGCAGCCCGGTGAGCCCGGAGCCGTGCCCGACGACCGCGCCGCCGCGCCCGTCGTCGGTCACCGTGGCGGTGAGCCGCTCGCCCCCCGGCGCGTCGACGACGTCGAGGGCGACGCGGACGTGCCCGGCGCCGGAGTGCTTGGCGGCGTTGGTCAGCGTCTCCGAGACGCAGAAGTAGGCGATCGCCTCCACGGTGGGGTCCGGCCGCCTGGGCAGCCGGGCGTCCACGGTGACGGGGATGGGGCTGCGCGCCGCCAGCGCGGAGACCGCCGCGTCGAGGCCGCGGTCGGTGAGGATCGGGGGCACGATGCCCCGGGCGACCTGCCGCATCTCGACGATCGCCTCCTTGCTCGACGCGTGGGCCTCGTCGATGAGCGCACGGGCCCCCTCCGGGTCGGTGTCCATCGTGGAGCGGGCCAGGCCCAGGTTCATCGCGATCGCCACGAGCCGCTGCTGCGGACCGTCGTGCAGGTCGCGCTCGATGCGGCGCCGCTCGGCCTCCACCGAGTCGATCGTCTCCTCGCGCGAGGTCGTCAGGGTCGCCACCCGGCGGCTCATCTCGTGCAGCTGGCGCTGCGGGTCGTCACCGAGCAGCCAGCGGGCCAGGGCGACGTCCACGCTGACCAGGCCCCGGCCCACCCACGGGACCGAGAGGAGGGCGAGGACGCCGACGACGGAGGCGACGGCATACCCCACGGTCCCGGAGACGACGACCAGCCCGAGGAGGTGGCTGCCCTCCTCGGGCGCCACCAGGCTGACCAGCGGGAGCGCCGCGAGGGTGAGCCCCTGGACGAGGAGGAAGAGCACGACCGAGCCGGCCAGGAGCCCCCACAGCCCGTGCAGCGCCGCCCAGCCGAAGGACCGCAGCCGCGGCTCGTCCACGCCGAGCGCGCGTCGCCACCCGGGGGCGCGGCTGGGTGGGGGCGGCCCCACCTCGGAGCCGGCGAAGACGAGGAGCATCCCGCGCTGCAGCCGGCCGAGCAGCCAGCTGCCCCACAGCGCCGGCACGAGCAGCAGCACGCCGGTGCCGAGCACCGGGAAGGAGAAGAGGCCCGCGACACCGAGGACGACCACGAGCACGGACAGCAGCGCCGTGACGATCCCGAGCACCAGCCCGGTCGCGGCCCACCAGCCCTCGCGCCAGCGGCGCAGCGCGGTGCGGACCGGCGCGTCGGGGGTGCCGGACCGGGCGCCGGGCAGGGGCGGGGGCGCGAGGTCGCTGCCGCGCACGTCGTCGACGGGCACGCTGGGGACGGTCATGGCCTCCACCGTAGTGAGGCCGCGCACGGGCGGCGAGGGTGCGACCCTCCGGACGGCACGGGGGACAACCCCCGTGCCCCGTGCCCCCGTCCCGGGAGCGCGGACGCGAAGAAGGGCGCGCCGGGCCCGTGACAGCCGGCGCGCCCTTCGGCGCGAGCACGCCCTCCCCTCCGAGGCCGCCGGGGGTGCAGGGGGGTCCGCCGGCGGAGACGTGCGCGCTGACCGCGCCGGACGGGGCGCAGGTCCTGGGTGAGTGATCCCGCGTCCCGACGTCGGTGGCGTCGGTCATGGACGACGCTAGCGCGGGTTCGGTCAAGACGGGGTATGGATTTGGTCAGGACTTGGTCAAGTCTCACGGCCTCCCGGACGAAGGCGTGACCCAGGTCACACTGGTCAGGTGTCCGGGACGGCGGTAGCGTCGGGGCATGAGACCCCGTGGGGCACGAGGTCAGGGTGGTCAGGGGACCACGCGCATCCGGCGCAGGGTGATGTCCGGGGCGCTGGTCGCGCTTGTCGCGACGGCGTTGCTCGGTCCTGCCGGAGCCGCGACCGACCAGCCGGACAGCCCGGACACGACCGTGACCGCAGAGGCAGGCCAGGCCCCGGACGCCGGCCCGGCCCCGGACGCCGTGCCGGGGGCGCGTGGCGCGCCGATCCTCCGGCTCGCCGGCGACGACCGCTACGCCTCGGCCGTGGAGATCTCCCGGCACCGCTTCGCCGACCCGGCGCAGGCGTCCGTCGTCTACCTCGCCGACGGGCGCGAGTTCAGCGACGCGCTCACCGCCGGCACGCTCACCGCCGGGCCGGTCCTCCTGCTCCGCCCCGACTGCCGCGCGGTCCCGCAGGTCGTCCTCGACGAGGTCGAGCGGATCGACCCGGCCACCGTCGTGGCCCTGGGCGGCACCGCGGCCGTCTGCGAGCAGGCGCTGCAGACCGCGGCAGGTGGCCGCGCGACCGACCGGGTCGGCGGGGCGACGCGCTACGAGACCGCCGCGCTCATCGCCGCGCACCAGTTCCCCTCCGGCTCGGACCGGGTCTATCTGGCCCGGGGCGCCGTCTCCCCCGACGCGCTCGTGGGCGGGATGCTCAAGGACGGGCCGATCCTCCTGGTCTCCCGCGACGGCACCTCGGTCCCCCCGGCCACCGCGGCGGCCGTGGCCGACCTGGGGGCGACGAGGGTCGTGGCGCTCGGCGGGCCCGCCGCCGTCAGCGACGCCGCGCTGGCCGCGGCCGCCGACGGTCGTGCCACCGCGCGTCTCGCCGGCCACGACCGCTACCGCACGGCGATCGCCATCGCCAGGCACGCCTATCCCTCGCGCACCGCACGGATGTACTTCGCCCGCGGCGACGGCACCCACTTCGCCGACGCCGTCGTCTCCGGGATGCTCGTCGACGGCCCCGTCATGCTCATGCCCGGCCGGTGCGAGCGGGTGCGCGCCAGCGTCTCCGACTTCCTCACCACCCGCCACCCCACGCGCGTCGTCGGCCTGGGCGGGGAGGCCGCCCTGTGCACGTCGAGCCTGCGCGGGGCCTCGCTGGACGCGCGGCCGGCCGTCGACTGCAGCGTGGCCAAGTGCGTGGCGCTCACCTTCGACGACGGGCCGTCCTGGCCCACGCCGATCCTGCTCGACACCCTGGCCGACTACCGCGTCCCGGTCACCTTCTTCCAGGTCGGGCAGATGGTCGACGCGCACGGCAGCTACTCCCGCCGGGCCTACGTCGAGGGTCACCAGGTCGCCAACCACACCTGGGACCACAAGCAGCTGACCCTGCTGACCCGTGCCCAGCAGCAGTGGGAGGTCGACGTCACCGACAACGAGCTCAACCAGCACCGCGTGCCCGACACGGCCCTCCTGCGGCCGCCCTACGGCTCCTACGACGCCAACACCCGCAGGCTGGGCCTGCCGCTCGTGATCTGGGACGTCGACCCCCGCGACTGGGAGGGCCCGGCCACGACCTCGCAGGTCTACAGCAGGGTGATGTCGGCGGTCCGGCCCGGCTCGATCGTGCTCCAGCACGACATCCACATCAGCTCCGTCAACGCCGTACCGGCGATCGTGCGCGACCTGCTCGCGCAGGACTACGTGCCGGTCACCGTCTCCGAGCTCGTGCCCGGTCTGCAGGCGGGCGACGTCGTCTTCCGCCGCGGCAACGTGACCCGCGCCGGCACCGCCGTCAGCCCCGACGACACCATCACCCTCATGGACGGCACGGTGCTCGGTCCGTTCCTCGACGAGGCCGGCGTGCCGGGCGTCGCTCCCGCGGTCCCGCGCTCGCAGCTGCTCGACGAGGGGCCCTGACGGGCAGACTGGGAGGTATGCAGCTCGCCCGGGTCATCGAGACCTCCTCCCTCGTCGCCTCCACCCGATCGCGCACGGCGAAGGTCACCCTGCTGGCCGGGACGCTGCGCGAGGCGGCCGCGGCGGGTGACGCCCGGCTCGTCGCGGTGGTGGCCGACTACCTCGCCGGCACCCTTCCGCAGCGCACCGTCGGGGTCGGCTGGCGGGGCCTGCGCGAGCTGCCACCTCCTGCGGCCGAGCCTTTGCTCGGGGTGCTCGAGGTGGACGACGCGCTCACCGCCCTGCGCGGACTGGCCGGGAGCGGTTCCCTGGCGGCGCGGTCCGCCGCGGTCCGCGACCTCTTCGCGCGGGCCACCGGCGAGGAGCAGCGCTGGCTCGTCGGGCTCGTCACCGGAGAGCTGCGGCAGGGTGCCTCCGACGGCGTGCTGCTGCCCGCCGTCGCCCAGGCCGCCGAGGTGCCCGACGCGCTCGTGCGGCGGGCCGTCATGCTCGCCGGCTTCCCCGGTCCGGTGGCCGCAGCGGCGCTGCTCGGCGGGGCCGACGCGCTCGCCGGGATCGGGCTCGAGGTCGGTCGTCCGCTCCGGCCCATGCTCGCCGGCTCCGAGCCGGACGTCGCCGGCGCGCTCGACGCCGTCGGCCGCGGGGACGGCGCGGTCGCCGTCGACGCCAAGCTGGACGGGATCCGGCTGCAGGCCCACCTCGACCGGGACGCCGCCACGCCGGTGCGCCTCTTCACGCGCAGCCTCGAGGAGATCACCGACCGGTTGCCCGAGGTGGTGGACGCCGTGCTGGCGCTGCCCGCGTCCACCGCCGTCCTCGACGGCGAGGCGATCGCGCTGCGCCCCGACGGCCGGCCCGAGCCCTTCCAGGTGACCGGGGCCCGGACCGCCAGCTCGGCCGACCCGGGGGCGACGGCGCGGACCAGGCCCGTGACCACATACCTCTTCGACCTGCTCCACCTGGACGGC
>CAZONQ010000006.1:0-50563 GCA_964581125.1 uncultured Ornithinimicrobium sp. | reverse complement strand
ACCACGCGGTCATCTGCCACCCGGGCCCGATGAACCGCGGCCTGGAGATCTCCGCGGACGCCGCCGACGCGGCCCGCTCCCTGGTCCTCGACCAGGTGTCCGCCGGTGTCGCCGTGCGGATGTCCATCCTCTACCACCTGCTCGCCGGGGAAGGGAGCGACCAGTGACCGCCCAGACCACCACCACCCCCGCCCTGCTCGTCGAGGGGGCCGACGTGCTCGGGCAGGGCGTGCAGGACGTCCTCGTCGTCGACGGGCGCATCGCCGCCGTCGGCGCGGACGCCGCCGCCGAGGCGCCGGGCCGCACGCAGCGACTGCACGGTGACGGCCTCGTCCTGCTGCCGGGGCTCGTCGACCTGCACACGCACCTGCGCGAGCCCGGGCGCGAGGACGCAGAGACCGTCGAGACGGGGTCGCGCGCCGCGGCGGCCGGCGGGTTCACCGCTGTGCTCGCCATGGCCAACACCGACCCGGTCACCGACAACGCCGAGGTGGCCGAGCGGGTCCACGACCTGGGCCGTCGCGCCGGCTACGTCGACGTCCACCCGGTCGGCGCGGTCTCCAAGGGGCTCGCCGGCGAGGAGCTGGCCGAGCTCGGGCTCATGGCCCGCTCCCGCGCCCGGGTGCGGGTCTTCTCCGACGACGGCCGGTGCGTCCACGACGCCCGGCTCATGCGACGCGCGCTGGAGTACGTCAAGACCTTCGGCGGCGTCGTCTCCCAGCACAGCCAGGACCCGCGCCTGGCGGACGGCCGGGCGTGCTGCCACGAGGGAGAGCTCTCCGGCCGGCTCGGGCTGCCGTCGTGGCCGGCCGTGGCCGAGGAGGTCGTCGTCGCGCGCGACGTCATGCTCGCCCGGCACACCGGCTCGCGGGTCCACGTCGCCCACGTCTCCACCGCCGGCAGCGTCGACGTGATCCGGTGGGCCAAGGCCCGCGGCATCGACGTGACCGCCGAGGTCACCCCGCACCACCTCATGCTCACCGAGGACCTGCTCGGCGGCTACGACCCGGTCTTCAAGGTCAACCCGCCCCTGCGCCCCGCCGAGGACGCCGAGGCGCTGCGCGAGGCCCTCGCCGACGGCACCGTCGACGCGGTCGCCACCGACCACGCCCCGCACGTCCGGCAGGACAAGGAGCACGCCTTCGTCGACGCGGCGTTCGGCATGCTCGGCCTGGAGACGGCGCTGGGCGTCGTCAGCACCGCCATGGTGCGGACCGGCCGCATGAGCTGGGCCGACGTGGCACGGGTCATGTCCACCGCCCCCGCGCGCATCGCGCGCCTGGGCGACCAGGGCCAGGGCGTCGTCGCCGGAGCCCCGGCCAACCTGACCCTCGTCGACCCGACCCGACGGGTCACCGTCGACGCGGCGCTGTCGCAGTCGTTGTCGCGCAACAACCCCTGGCACGGCCGGGAGCTCGAGGGCGCGGTGCACCTGACGATGCTCCGCGGACGCGTGACCGCCCGGGAGGGACTCGTGTGGGGCTCCGACTCAGAGGAAGAGGGACAGCAGTGAGCACGACAGGGGCACCGCAGGAGGCGGTGCTGGTCCTCGAGGACGGCAGGACCTTCCGCGGAGAGGCCTACGGCGCCGTCGGCCGGACGGTGGGCGAGGCGGTGTTCTCCACCGGCATGACCGGCTACCAGGAGACGCTCACCGACCCGTCCTACCACCGGCAGGTCGTGGTGATGACCGCGCCGCACATCGGCAACACCGGCGTCAACGCCCAGGACATGGAGAGCCAGCGGATCTGGGTGGCCGGCCTGGTCGTGCGCGACCCGGCCCCGCGCCCCTCCAACTGGCGCTCGCAGGGCGACCTCGAGGACGCCCTCCGGTCCGCCGGCGTCGTCGGGATCAGCGGCGTCGACACCCGCGCCATCACCCGCCACCTGCGCGACCGGGGCGCGATGCGCGTCGGCATCTTCTCCGGCGGGGCCGCGGCCGCGCCGCCCGAGGAGCTGCTCCGCACGGTGACCGGCTCGCCCCGGATGGCCGGGGCCGCCCTCGCGGCCGAGGTCACCACCGACCACCCCTACGTGGTCTCGCCGCCGGAGGGCACGCCGACCCGCTTCACGGTGGCGGCGCTCGACCTCGGCATCAAGGGCAGCAGCCCGGCGCTGCTGGCCTCCCGCGGCGTGCGCGTCCACGTGCTGCCGTCGACGAGCTCCTTCGAGGACGTCCTCGCCTGCGAGCCGGACGGGGTCTTCTTCTCCAACGGCCCCGGAGACCCGGCGACGGCCGACCACGAGGTCGGGGTGCTCCGTCGGGTGCTCGACGCGGGCCTGCCCTTCTTCGGCATCTGCTTCGGCAACCAGCTGCTGGGGCGCGCGCTCGGGCTGGGCACCTACAAGCTCGCTTTCGGCCACCGCGGCATCAACCAGCCGGTCCTGGACCGCACGACCGGGCGGGTCGAGGTGACCGCGCACAACCACGGCTTCGCCATCGCCTGGCCCGAGGGGCTGGCCACCGACAGGCCGGCCGACACCCCCTACGGGCCCGTCAGCTGCTCGCACGTCGCCCTCAACGACGACGTCGTGGAGGGCCTGAGCTGCCACGACGTCCCGGCCTTCTCCGTCCAGTACCACCCCGAGGCCGCCGCGGGCCCCCACGACGCGGAGTACCTGTTCGACCGGTTCGTCGAGCTGCTGCAGCGGCGTGCCGACCAGCACGAGGAGGAGCACCGTGCCCAGGCGTGAGGACATCAGGAGCGTGCTGGTCATCGGGTCCGGCCCGATCGTCATCGGCCAGGCGGCCGAGTTCGACTACTCCGGCACCCAGGCCTGCCGGGTGCTGCGCGAGGAGGGCGTCCGCGTCATCCTGGTCAACTCCAACCCCGCCACGATCATGACCGACCCCGGCGTGGCGGACGCGACCTACGTCGAGCCGATCACCCCCGAGATCGTGGAGTCGATCATCGCCAAGGAGCGCCCGGACGCCGTGCTGGCGACCCTCGGCGGGCAGACCGCCCTCAACACCGCCGTCGCGCTGCACGAGTCCGGCGTCCTGGAACGCTACGGCTGCCCCCTCATCGGCGCCAACGTGCGCGCGATCCAGCTCGGCGAGGACCGCCAGCTCTTCAAGGGCGTCGCCGAGCGCTGCGGCGCGGAGGTGGCGCGCTCGACCATCTGCCACACGATGGACGAGGTGCTCGCCGCGGCCGACGACCTCGGCTACCCCGTCGTGGTCCGTCCGTCCTTCACGATGGGCGGGCTGGGCTCCGGCTTCGCCTTCGACGAGGAGTCGCTGCGCCGCATCGCCGGCGCCGGCCTGCAGGACAGCCCCACCACCGAGGTGCTCCTCGAGGAGTCGATCCTGGGGTGGAAGGAGTACGAGCTGGAGATCATGCGCGACCACGCCGACAACGTCGTCGTGGTCTGCTCGATCGAGAACCTCGACCCGATGGGCGTGCACACCGGCGACTCGATCACCGTCGCCCCGGCGATGACCCTCACGGACGTGGAGTACCAACGGCTGCGCGACATCGGCATCGCCGTCATCCGCGAGGTGGGCGTCGACACCGGCGGCTGCAACATCCAGTTCGCGGTCAACCCCGAGAACGGCCGCGTCATCGTCATCGAGATGAACCCGCGGGTCTCCCGGTCCTCGGCGCTGGCCTCCAAGGCCACCGGCTTCCCGATCGCCAAGATCGCGGCCAAGATGGCGCTGGGCTACACCCTCGACGAGGTGCCCAACGACATCACCGGCGAGACGCCGGCCAGCTTCGAGCCGACCCTCGACTACGTCGTGGTCAAGGTCCCCCGCTTCGCCTTCGAGAAGTTCCCCGCCGCCGACCCGACCCTGACGACCACGATGAAGTCGGTCGGGGAGGCGATGGCACTGGGCCGCAGCTTCACCGAGGCCCTGCAGAAGGCCCTGCGGTCGGTCGAGCGCGCCGGCAGCTCCTTCCACTGGCGCGAGGAGGAGGCGCCGACGGAGGGTATGGCGCGTGCCCTCCTCGAGCAGGCCCGCACCCCGACCGACGGTCGCCTCGTGCTCGTGCAGCAGGCGCTCCGGGGCGGGTGCACCGTCGAGGAGGTGCACGAGGTCACCGGCATCGACCCGTGGTTCCTCGACCAGATCCAGCTGGTCAACCAGGTCGCCGAGGAGGTGCGCACCGACGCCCGGGCCGACTCCGGCGGGCGCCTGACGCCGGCCCTGCTCCGGCGCGCCAAGCGGCACGGCTTCTCCGACGCCCAGGTCGCCGAGCTCACCGGGCTGACCGAGGCGGTCGTGCGCGGCCTGCGGCACGCCCTGGGGGTGCGCCCGGTCTACAAGACCGTCGACACCTGCGCCGGGGAGTTCCGGGCGCTGACGCCCTACCACTACTCCAGCTACGACGAGGAGACCGAGGTCGCGCCGCGCGAGCGGCCGGCGGTGATCATCCTCGGGTCGGGCCCCAACCGGATCGGCCAGGGCATCGAGTTCGACTACTCCTGCGTCCACGCCTCGACGACCCTGCGCGAGCACGGCTTCGACACGGTGATGGTCAACTGCAACCCCGAGACCGTCTCGACCGACTACGACACCTCCAGCCGCCTCTACTTCGAGCCGCTCACCCTCGAGGACGTCCTCGAGGTCGTGCACGCCGAGCGGCAGGCCGGCCCGCTCGCGGGCGTGGTCGTGCAGCTGGGCGGGCAGACCCCGCTCGGTCTGGCCGCCGCGCTCAAGGCCGAGGGGGTGCCGGTGGTCGGCACCTCCCCGGAGGCGATCGACCTGGCCGAGGACCGTGGCGCCTTCGGCCGGGTCCTGGCCGAGACGGGGCTGAGCGCCCCCCGGCACGGCACCGCGTACTCCGTCGACGAGGCGCTCGCGGTCGCCCGGGAGATCGGCTACCCGGTCCTCGTCCGACCGTCCTACGTGCTCGGGGGACGGGGCATGGAGATCGTCTACGACGACGCCTCGCTCGCCGACTACGTGGGTCGGGCGACCGGCGCGGCCGGTGGCCGCACCGAGCACCCGGTCCTGGTCGACCGGTTCCTCGACACGGCGGTGGAGATCGACGTCGACGCCCTCTACGACGGCAAGGACCTCTACGTCGGCGGCATCATGGAGCACATCGAGGAGGCCGGCATCCACTCCGGTGACTCGGCGTGCGTGCTGCCGCCGTTCACCCTGGGCCGCACGGAGCTGGAGCAGGTCCGTGAGGCGACCCGCAAGCTCGCCGACGCGATCGGCGTGCGGGGGCTCATCAACGTCCAGTTCGCCCTCGCCCAGGACGTCCTCTACGTCCTCGAGGCCAACCCGCGCGCCAGCCGCACGGTCCCCTTCGTGGCCAAGGCCACCGGCGTGGCGCTGGCGCAGGCGGCCGCCCGCGTCATGCTCGGCACGACGATCGAGCAGCTGCGCGAGGAGGGCGTCCTGCCGCGCGAGGCCGACGGCGGCGCCCTGCCCGGCGACGCACCCTTCGCGGTCAAGGAGGCGATCCTGCCGTTCCGCCGGTTCCGCACGCAGACCGGCGAGGCGGTCGACTCGATCCTCGGCCCGGAGATGCGCTCCACCGGCGAGGTCATGGGCATCGACGCCGGCTTCGGCGCGGCCTTCGCCAAGAGCCAGCTGCGCGCCGGCTCCGGCCTGCCGCTGCAGGGCACGGTCTTCGTGTCCGTGGCCAACCGGGACAAGCGCTCGATGATCTTCCCCGTCAAGCGGCTCGTCGACCTGGGTTTCACGGTCGTGGCGACGGAGGGGACCGCAGACGTGCTGCGGCGCAACGGCATACCCGCCGAGGTGGTGCGCAAGCACAGCGCGGGGCGAGGGCCCGACGGCGAGCCGACCGTGGTCGACCGCATCGCGGCCGGCGAGGTGGACATGGTCATCAACACGCCGTCCGGCCGGGACGCGCGCGCCGACGGATACGCGATCCGGGCCGCGACGACGGGCCTCGACCGGCCCATCATCACCACGGTGCAGCAGCTGTCGGTGGCGGTGCTCGGCATCGAGGCGATGCGCGAGGGGACCCTCGACGTCACCTCCCTGCAGGACCACGCCGCCGCGCTCGACCTCTTCGGCCGGGGCCCCGCCGACCACGTCCGGACCGCCTGACCGGCGTCCCGACGGGGAGACGACAGTGAGCCCGGGCGCACCGCCGACCGCCGTGCCGGTGGACGCGGCCGTCAGCGCCGTGCGCCCGGCCGGGGTCTACGACGTCGTCAGCCTCACCGTCCCCGACGGGGCGGCGTGGGCGCGCGCCCGGCCCGGCCAGGTCGTCGTCGCCCCGGTCGATCCTGGCCGCGGCAGGGTGCTGCCCGAGGTGCACTGGCTCGCCGGCGTGCACGCCGACCCGGTGCACGGCACCAGCGTCGAGCTCGTGCTGGACGCCGGGCGGGGCACGGCGCCGGGGGAGCGGATGCGTCTCCTCGGGCCGCTGGGGCGCGGGTTCTCCGCACCCTCCTCTCCCGTCCCGGTGCTGCTCGTCGGGCACGAGGCGGGCGCCGTGCCGCTGCGCTGGCTGGTCCCGCTGCTCCGGGACCGCGGGTGCACGGTGCACGTCGTGCTCAGTGCCTCCGACGCCGAGCTGCACCTGGACCTCGTCCACCTGCGTCGGCACGCCCGGTCGGTCGTCCAGGCCCTCCCCGAGGACCTGCCCGCCGCGGTCGAGAGGGTCCTCGACGACCCGGAGGTGGATCCCGTGGTCGTCTACGCCGCCGCGCCCCTGGCGGCGCTGCGCGACGTGTGCGCCCGGGCGCTGGGGCGCGGCCTCGTGGTCCGGGCGGCCGCCCTCGACCTCGACGGGCCCGCGCCCCTCTGCGGCACGGGGCTGTGCGGCGGGTGCGACCTCGCCGTCCCGGGCGACGGCGGTGAGCGGGTGCTGCGCACCTGCCTGGAGGGGCCCGTCGTGCCGGGGGAGCTGCTCGTCGGGGCGGCGACGCGGTGAGCGACGTGCCGCTGCGCGCCCCCGGGCGCCGGCCGCTGCCGCCGGTGCTGCTCGGCGCCGGCGCGGTGACGGACCCGCGGGCGCTGGCCCGCTTCGGCGACCTGCACGGCGTCCCCCTGACCGTGGGTCCCGTGGAGGCGGGCTCGCGACGCTCCCGCGCCGGGGGACCGGTCGTCCACGCGACAGGGGTCGGGGGGCTCGACCACGACGACCTGCGCGCCGTGTCCGTGCGGGCCGCCCGCGAGCTGCTGGGCTGGGTGTCGACACGTGGGCTGTCGGCGTGCCTCGCCGTGCGGGGCGGCACGACCGGGGACCTCGCGGCGGTGGTCGACCAGGTCCACCGCAGCGTCGAGGGCGACTGCGTCGCGCTCGTGGAGGTCGACCTGCGCGGCGCGGACGACCAGGCAGTCCTGCGGTCCATGGCCCGGGTGCGCGAGGCCGCGCCCCGGGACCAGGTGCTGCTCGCCCGCCTCTCCGCGGCCACGCCCGACCTCGTCGCGTGCGCCCGCGCCGCCGTCGGCGGCGGCGCGGGCGCGGTCGTCGTGTCCGGCCAGGTGCCCCTGGGGGAGGGGCGATGGTGGTCGGGTCCCTCCACCGCTGCGCTGACGCTGGCCGGTCTGCGCGCGCTGAGGAGGGCGGCGTCCGAGCAGCGCTGGCCTGGTGCCCCGCTCGTCGCGGCGGGCGGGGTGCACGGACCGCGGAGCGCGCTCGCCGCCCGCGACGCGGGGGCGTCCGCCGTCCAGCTCGGCACCGCGCTGTGGGCCGACCCGACCCTGCTCTGGCGGGTGCGCGACACGCTGACCACGGGCCGCGTGGTCCGACCTGCCCCGACCCCAGCCCCCGACCCGGAGGACCCATGACCGAGCACTTCGGCGCCCGCCTGGCCGACGCGATGGAGCGGCGAGGACCGCTCTGCGTCGGTCTCGACCCGCACGCCCACCTGCTGGCCGCGTGGGACCTGCCCGACACCGCCGAGGGGGTGCGCACCTTCAGCCGCACCGTCCTGGAGGCCGTGACCGACGAGTGCGCTGCCGTCAAGCCGCAGGCCGCCTTCTACGAGCGCCACGGCGCAGCCGGCGTGGCCGTCCTCGAGGAGGTGCTGGCGCAGTGCCGCGAGCGGGGCCTCCTCACCGTGCTCGACGCCAAGCGTGGCGACATCGGGTCCACGATGGGGGCCTACGCCGAGGCCTATCTCGCCGACGGCGCGCCGCTCGCCGCCGACTCCGTCACCCTCAGCCCCTACCTGGGCTACGGCTCGCTGCGGCCCGCCGTCGAGCTCGCGCGGCGCACCGGCCGGGGCGTCTGGGTCCTGGGCCTGACCTCCAACCCCGAGGGTGCCGAGGTGCAGCTCGTGGGGGAGCCGTCCGTGGCCTCGCGGGTGCTCGCCGGGGTGGCCGCCGACGACGCCGGGCTCGAGCCGTTCGGCGACGTCGGCGTCGTCGTCGGCGCCACCCTCGACGAGACCGTGCTGCGGCGGGCCGGCGTCGACCTGGCCGCGACGGGTGCCCCCGTGCTGGCTCCGGGGGTCGGTGCGCAGGGCGCCGCGCCGGCGGACCTGGCCGGCACCTTCGCCGGGATGACCGGCCGCGTCCTGGTGCCCGTCAGCCGGGGCGTGCTCGCCGCCGGACCCGACGTCGCCGCGCTGCGCGCGCAGGCCCGCGACCTGACCCGGGGCCTGGTGGCCGCGCTGCGGCCCTGACCTGCGCCGGGGCCCCGCGGAGGCGCGGGCGGCCGCCCGGGCCTCCGGGTTGGCACACCCGTGCCGTTCTCGGTAGGTTCGCAGGTGCGCGGACGGGCTCGTCCGCCGCAGACCCGCACACCCGAGGAGTTGAGCGTGGCACTTCCCCAGCTGACGCCCGAGCAGCGCGCGCAGGCGCTCGAGAAGGCCGCGGCGGCGCGCAAGGAGCGCGCGGCCGTGAAGAACCGCCTGAAGAACGCCCAGGGATCCCTCAAGGAGGTCGTCGAGCAGGGGCGCACGAACGACGTCATCGGCAAGATGAAGGTCTCCGCGCTCCTGGAGTCGATGCCCGGCGTGGGGCGGGTGCGTGCCCGCCAGGTGATGGAGGAGATCGGCATCTCCGAGAGCAGGCGCGTGCGCGGGCTCGGGGCCAACCAGGTCGCACAGCTCCTCGAGCGCTTCGGCGAGAGCTGACCGCGCGCCCAGCCCCCGGTCCGTCGTCCCGCACGTCCGGGACGGCGGACCGACGTCTCGTCGTGCTCGCCGGACCGACCGCGGTCGGCAAGGGCACGGTGGCCGCCTACGTGCGGGAGCACTACCCGCAGGTCTGGCTCTCGGTCTCGGCGACGACCCGCCGGCCACGCCCGGGGGAGGTCGACGGCCGCCACTACCACTTCGTCGACGACGCGCAGTTCGACCGGCTGGAGAGCGAGGACCAGCTGCTGGAGTGGGCCGTCGTGCACGGCCGCGCCCGCTACGGCACCCCGCGCCAGCCGGTGGAGGAGGCGCTCGCCGAGGGCCGCCCCGCGCTGCTGGAGATCGACCTGCAGGGGGCGCGCCAGGTGCGCGCGGCGATGCCCGAGGCGCTCTTCGTCTTCCTCGCCCCACCCTCGTGGGAGGAGCTGGTCAGCCGGCTCGTCGGTCGGGGCACCGAGACCGAGGAGGAGCGCGAGGTGCGGCTGCGCACCGCGCGCACCGAGCTGGCGGCCGCCGAGGAGTTCGACGTGACCATCGTCAACGACGATGTCGCCCGCGCCGCCGAGCACCTCGTATCATTGATGGCTGACCCCACCCCAGCAAAGGAACCGTGAGACCTGTGACCGGCACCATCGCCCACCCCGACGGCATCACCAACCCGCCGATCGACAGCCTCCTGGAGCGGGCCGACAGCAAGTATGCCCTGGTGATCTACGCCGCCAAGCGGGCCCGCCAGATCAACGCCTACTACGCCCAGCTCTCCGAGGGCCTGCTCGAGTACGTCGGGCCGCTCGTCGAGGCCGAGGCCACCGACAAGCCGCTGTCCATCGCGCTGCACGAGATCGACCAGGGCAAGCTGCACACCAGCTCGCCCGAGGGCTGACGGCGCGGGGGACGCGGGGGTGCGCGTCGTCCTCGGCGTGGCCGGCGGCATCGCCGCCTACAAGGCCGCCCTCGTCCTGCGGCTGCTGACCGAGTCCGGGCACGAGGTGACCGTCGTGCCGACGGCGGCGGCCCTGCGCTTCGTGGGCCGGCCCACGTGGGAGGCCCTCAGCGGGCGTCCCGTCTCCAGCGAGGTGTGGGACGAGGTCCCCGCCGTCCAGCACGTCCGGCTCGGCCAGGAGGCCGACCTGGTCCTCGTCGTCCCGGCGACCGCCGACCTGCTCGCGCGGGCGGCCCACGGGCTCGCCGACGACCTGCTCACCACGACCCTCCTCACCGCGCGCTGCCCGGTGGTCATGGCTCCGGCCATGCACACCGAGATGTGGACGCACGACGCGACCGTCGCCAACGTCGCCACGCTCCGGGAGCGGGGCGTCACGGTCGTGGAGCCCGCGTCCGGCCGGCTGACGGGCACCGACTCGGGGCCCGGACGCCTCCCGGAGCCGGAGGCGATCGTCGGGGCCGCGCTCGCGGCGGTCGACCGCCCGGACGACCCTCGCGCCCTCGCCGGCCGCCACGTCGTCGTCTCCGCCGGCGGCACGCGGGAGCCGCTGGACCCGGTCCGCTACCTCGGCAACCGGTCCTCCGGCAAGCAGGGCTACGCCGTGGCCGCCGAGGCGGCGCGTCGGGGTGCCCGGGTGACGCTCGTCTCGGCCAACGTCGCCCTGCCCGACCCGCACGGCTGCCACGTCATCCCCGTCGGCACGGCCCTCGAGCTGCAGGAGGCGGTCACCGGCGCCGTCGCCGCCGGTGACGTCGACGTCGTCGTCATGGTGGCGGCGGTCGCGGACTTCCGCCCTGCGGTCTACGCCGAGACCAAGATCAAGAAGACGCACGGCGAGGGCGACGACAGCGCGCCCGTCGTCGAGCTGGTCCGCAACCCGGACGTCCTCGCGGGCCTGGTCCGCGACCGCGCCGGGGCGCCGACCCCCTACGTCGTGGGGTTCGCCGCCGAGACCGGCGACACCACCGGCGACGTCCTCGACCTGGCCCGCGCCAAGCTCGAGCGCAAGGGCTGCGACCTGCTGGTCGCCAACGAGGTCGGCGCGGGCAAGGCCTTCGGCCAGGACACCAGCACGGTGCACCTGCTGCGCCCCGGCACCGGGGCGACCGTGACGGTCGGCCCCGCAGGCAAGGACCGGATCGCGGCCGCGATCTGGGACGCCGTGGCGCCGGAGCTGCCCTGACCGGACGAGGACGGGGCGGGTCCGTCGGAGGCGGACCGTAGACTTCCGGCCACAGTCAGCAGCCGCTGCGACCCCGAGGAGAGCCATGGCCCGCCTGTTCACGTCCGAGTCCGTCACCGAGGGACATCCCGACAAGATCTGCGACCAGATCAGCGACGGCATCCTCGACGAGCTGCTCCGGCAGGACCCGCAGTCCCGGGTGGCGGTGGAGACCATGGTCACGACCGGCCTGGTGCACGTGGCCGGCGAGGTCCGCACGAGCGGCTACGCCGACATCCCGCGCATCGTCCGCGAGACCATCCTCGACATCGGCTACGACAACTCCCACAAGGGCTTCGACGGCCGCACCTGCGGCGTGGAGGTCTCGATCGGCGAGCAGTCGATGGACATCGCGGTCGGCGTCGACACCGCGCTGGCCAGCCGGTCGGACTCCGCGCCCGACCCCTTCGACGTGCAGGGCGCCGGCGACCAGGGCCTCATGTTCGGCTACGCCTGCGACGACACCCCCGAGCTGATGCCGGTGCCGATCTACCTGGCGCACCGGCTCGCCGAGCGGCTGGCCGCGGTCCGCAAGGACGGCGAGCTGGACTACCTGCGGCCCGACGGCAAGACGCAGGTCACCGTCGCCTACGAGGGGGACCGCGCGGTGCGCCTCGACACGGTCGTGCTCTCCACCCAGCACGCCAAGGACATCTCGCTGGCCGACCAGCTCACGCCGGACGTCCGCGAGCGGGTCATCAGCCCGGTCCTCGCGGAGGCCCACGCGGCGGGCATCGAGCTGGGGACCGACGGCTACCGGATGCTGGTCAACCCGACCGGCGTGTTCACGATCGGCGGCCCGATGGGCGACGCCGGGCTGACCGGCCGCAAGATCATCGTCGACACCTACGGCGGCATGGCCCGTCACGGGGGCGGGGCCTTCTCCGGCAAGGACCCCTCCAAGGTGGACCGGTCGGGCGCCTACGCGATGCGGTGGGTGGCCAAGCACGTCGTCGCCGCCGGGCTGGCCCGCCGCTGCGAGATCCAGGTCGCCTACGCCATCGGCACGGCCCAGCCGGTCGGGCTCTACGTCGAGACGTTCGGCACCGAGACCGCCCCTGTCGACCAGATCCAGGGGGCGATCACCAAGGTCTTCGACCTGCGCCCGGCCGCCATCGTCCACGACCTCGACCTGCTCCGTCCGATCTACCGTCCCACCGCGGCCTACGGCCACTTCGGCCGCACCGGGGCCGAGGGCGTCGACGACGCGTTCACGTGGGAGCGACTGGACCGGGTCGAGGAGCTGCTCCGCGCGCTGTGACGGGCGGGCAGGAAGGACGCGGGCCGGACCCGGCCGAGCAGCTCGCCCTCGTCCAGGTCCCCGGTGGCCGCCGCCGCACGTCCCGGTCCCGCCCTGCGGGGGAGCGGCCCGTCGCGGCGGAGGACCCTGTGGCGACGGTCGTCGTCGACACGCCCCTGGCGCACCTGGACCGCCCGTTCGAGTACCTCGTCCCGGCCGACCTGGACGACGACGCCCGTCCGGGCGCGCGGGTGCGCGTGCGCTTCTCCGGGCGCGACCACGACGGCTTCGTCCTCTCGCGTCGTGCCGAGGCGGAGCACCGGGGCCGGCTGGCGCCGCTGCGCCGCGTGGTCAGCCCCGAGCCGGTCCTGACGCCGGGGGTCGTCCGGGCAGCCCGGGCGGTGGCCGACCACTACGGCGGGAGCCTGGCGGACGTGCTCCGCCTGGCGGTCCCGCCCCGGCACGCACGGGCCGAGCGCAGCGTGCCGCCCGAGAGGCCGGACGGGCCCGCGCCCGGGGAGGCCGACGGGGCGGACGAGGAGCCGGTCACCGCCGAGCCCTCGGCCTGGGACCCCTACCCGGCGGGCCCGGCACTGCTGCGCCGCCTGGAGGCGGGCGGCTCGCCGTGGGCCGCGTGGCTGGCGCTGCCCTCCCACGGGCCGGGGCGCCGGTGGGCCTCCGCGGTCGCGCAGGCCGTCGCAGCCACCGTGCGCGGCGGACGCGGGGCGGTCGTCGTCGTCCCCGACCACCGAGACGTCGAGCGGGTGGTCGCCGCCGTGCACGAGGCCGTCGGGGCGGACGTGTGCGTGCGGCTCACCGCGGACCTCGGCCCCGAGGCCCGCTACCGTGCCTTCCTGACGGCGCTGCGCGGTCACGCGAGCGTGGTCGTCGGCACCCGCTCGGCGGCGTGGGCGCCCGTCCGCGACCTCGGCCTCCTCGTCTGCTGGGACGACGGCGACGACCTGCACCAGGAGCCGCGGGCACCCTACCCGCACGTGCGCGAGGTGCTGCGCACGCGCGCCGGCGTCGAGGGTGCGGGGCTCCTCGTGGGCGGGCTGACCCGCAGCGTCGAGCTCCAGGGATGGGTCGAGCGCGGGCTGCTGCCCGACGTGGCACCGGCGCGCGAGATGCTGCGGGCGGCCGCGCCGCGCGTCGTCGTCGCCGGTGAGGGGCACCAGCAGGACCGGGACGTCGCCGCAAGGACCGCCCGCGTCCCCTCCGTGGCCTGGCGCGCGCTGCGCGACGGTCTGGAGCAGGGACCGGTGCTCGTCCAGGTCCCCCGGCAGGGATATGTCGTCTCGCTGGCGTGCCAGGACTGCCGCGCACCGGTGCGCTGCGTGCACTGCTCCGGACCCGTCGGCGTGGCGGCCGGGGCGGGGCCCGGGGGGAGCCCGGCGTGCCGGTGGTGCGGCCGTCCCGGGCGGCCAGGGCAGGCCTGCCGGGCCTGCGGGTCCCGGCAGCTGCGCGCGGCGGCCGTCGGGCAGCTGCGCACGGCCGAGGAGCTGGGTCGCGCCTTCCCGTCGGTGCGGGTCGTCAGCTCGGGCGGCGACCACGTCGTGGCCGAGGTCGACGACGCGCCCGCCCTGGTCGTGGCGACACCGGGCGCGGAGCCGTGGGCGGCGTCGGGCTACCGCGCCGTGGTGCTGCTCGACGGGTGGCGGCTGCTGGACCGTCCCGTCCTGGACGCCGGCGTCGAGGCGCTGCGTCGCTGGTGCGCGGCCGCGGCCCAGACCGACGGCCGGGTCGTCGTGGGCGGCGTGCCCCCTCACGGCGGGGTCCCGGCCGTCGAGGCCCTGGTGCGGTGGGACCCCGTCTGGCTCGCCTCCCGCGAGCTCGCCGAACGGACCGCCCTCGGCCTCCCGCCCGCCCGCCGCCACGTGGTGGCGCGGGGACCGCTGCGCGGGGTGCAGGAGGTCGTGGCCGCGCTCGTGGACGCTGGGCACCTGGCCCTGGGGGCACCCCTGGAAGAGCCCGGGGGCGAGGCCGTCGCGGTGCTGAGGGAGGGCGGTGCCCCGGGGGAGGCCGAGGGCCGGGTCGCCTCCGACGTGCGGGCGCTGCGCGCCGCCAGGAGCGCGCGCAAGTCCGAGGACGCGGTCCGGGTCCGCCTCGACGCGGCGGACGCCGCGCCCTCCTAGCGTCAAGTCTCAAATACGTAACGATCGGGTCACCTTGCGGGCACGGGTGTGGCAATGGGCCAGCCGTCGTGCCTATCTTCTACTGGCAACCCCCCGGCTCGGCGCCGACGACGGGCGCGACCAACGTGGATCGCGGCCTCGGACCGGGCTTCTCACTAGGAGGAACATTGAAGATCAGGCGCGCGACCATGGCCGTCGTGGCGGCCGGCGCACTTGCTCTGGCCGGCTGCACGTCCGACACCAGCACCCCGGACGACACGACGACAGCGGAGCAGGGCGAAGGCGGCGAGACCGATTCCGAGACCGGAGGCACCGACGAGGGGTCCGAGACCGGTGAGGCCGGCGGCGAGGAGACCTCCTCGGCCAAGGCCGACCTGGGCGACGTGGTCACCAACGACGACACCGTCTCCTTCTCGACCGGCTCGGAGCAGTACAACGCCTACAACGGCGACACGGCTGCGACCAACTCGACCTACAACGCGGTCGTCAACAACCAGCTCGTCAGCGGCTTCTGGTACTGGGGCACCGACGGCACCGTCTACCCCAACGAGTGGTTCGGCAGCTACGAGAAGACCTCGGACGACCCGCTGACCGTCGAGTACACCATCTCCGACGAGGCGGTCTGGTCCGACGGCACCCCCGTGACCGCCAACGACTACCTCCTGGCGTGGGCCTCCAGCAACCCCGAGGTCCTCGGCGGCGCCGAGGCCCTGGGCTTCGACCCGGTCAGCGACATGTCCACCTACGTCCAGGACACCCCTGAGGCGGAGGTCGACGGCAAGACCTTCACCCTCACCTACGCGGACCCGAACCCCGACTGGGAGATCATGGTCAGCGGTGCGCTCCCGGCGCACGTCGCCGCCGAGCAGTCCGGCCTGGAGCAGGGCGAACTCGCCCAGGCGATCCTGGACGGCGACACCGAGACCGTGGCCGAGGTGTCCGAGTTCTGGAACCAGGGCTGGGTCTTCAACGACTACCAGATCACCGACGAGTCGATCGTCCCCTCCAGCGGTCCCTACACCCTGCAGGGCGCCGTCTGGGAGAAGGACCTCTCCCTCGGCCTGGTCCCCAACACCGAGTTCTGGGGCACCCCGCCGGCGACCGGCAACCTGGTCTTCAAGTTCGCCGCCCCGGAGACCCACGTCCAGGCGCTGCAGAACGGCGACATCAACGTCATCGAGCCGCAGGCCACCGTGGACACGGTCGACCAGATCAAGAACATGGGCGACACCGTGGCGCTCCAGACCGGCAACGAGATGACCTGGGAGCACCTGGACTTCAACTTCGCCGAGGGCAGCGTCTTCTCCGAGGACGAGGGCGGCCTGGCCGCGCGCGAGGCCTTCGCGATGTGCGTCCCGCGCCAGCAGATCGTGCAGAACCTGATCCAGCCGATCAACCCCGAGGCTGAGGTCATGAACCTGCGCGAGGTCTTCCCGTTCCAGACGGAGAAGTACAACGACGTCCTCAGCGCCGCCTACGACGGCCGCTACGACGAGGTCGACATCGAGGGCGCCAAGGCCAAGCTCGAGGAGGCCGGCGTGGAGACCCCCGTCGACGTCCGGATCGGCTACTCGGCCCCGAACCAGCGTCGTACCGACGAGGTCACCACGATCAAGTCCTCCTGCGACGAGGCCGGCTTCAACATCATCGACGCGGGCGACCCGACCTTCTTCGAGTCCGGCGGCCCGCTCGAGGTCGGCGACTGGGAGGTCGCGCTCTTCGCCTGGGCCGGCTCGGGCCAGATCGCCTCGGGTCGTCCGATCTACTCCACGGACGGCACGCAGAACTTCGGCGGCTACTCCAACGACGAGGTCGACGAGGCGTGGAAGACGCTGTCCACCTCGCTCGACCCGGCGGTCCAGCTGGAGCAGACGAAGATCATCGAGAAGCTGCTGTGGGACACCCTCTACGGCATCCCGATCTTCGCCCACCCGGGTGTCGTCGGCTACGACGCCTCGATCGAGAACGTCCGCCACACCGCGGTCCAGACCGGCGTTTCGTGGAACGCCGAGCAGTGGGTCCGCGCGCAGTGACCGACGGCCGCTGCGCGGCCAGGTCACGGTGAGCAACCACCGCGACACCTAGCCAGCACGGGGCGGGAGGTCCAACGGGCCTCCCGCCCCCTGCTGTGTGCAGCCCCTCTCTACGACCACCGTTCTCCTCCGGGACACGCGTGGCCGACATGGCAGGACCCGTCCGAGTCGGGTTAGTCTGCCTCGGTCACCGAGCCACAACGTGAGTGGCTCCAGCAGGAAGGTACTTCTCCCGTGCTCCAGTTCATCCTCCGGCGGATCGGCATCTCCGCGCTGGTCCTGCTCCTGGGCTCGGCGCTGATGTTCTTCGCGACCATCAACGCCGGTGACCCGCTCCAGGACCTGCGCGAGAGCCGCGCCACCAACCGTGACCAGCTCATCGCGGCACGCATCGAGAACATGAACCTGGACATGCCGTGGTGGCAGCGCTACCTGTCCTGGCTCGCCGGCGCCGGCAAGTGCCTGGTGCTCCAGTGCGACCTCGGCACCAGCCGCGACGGCGCCAACATCAACTCGCTGCTGCTGAGCTCGGCGGGCGCGAGCCTGCGGCTCGTGTCGCTGTCGGTCGCCCTGGCGATCGTGATCGGGATCCTCCTGGGTGTCCTCTCCGCGATCCGGCAGTACTCCGGCTTCGACTACGCCATCACCTTCCTGGCGTTCCTCTTCTTCTCCCTGCCGGTCTTCTGGGCCGCCGTGCTCCTCAAGGAGTTCGGCGCCTACCGGTTCAACAACTGGATAGCCGACCCGGCCCTGTCGACGACGGCGATGGCGGTGATCGCGCTCGTCTTCGCGCTCGTGGTCGCCGCCGTGCTCGGAGGCGGTCTGAGGCGCCAGGGCATCACCTTCGCCGTCACCGCCGTCGTCGTCTTCGTCGCCGTGATGATCTTCGACCGGGTCGACTGGTGGCGCCAGCCGGCGCTGGGCCTGCCGATCATCGTCCTCGGCGGGCTCGCGGCCCTGGCCTTCTTCCTGGTGCTCACCGTGGGGCTGTCCGAGCGCCGGATCCTCTACTCGGGCCTCGGGACCGTCGCGGTCGGGATCGTGGCCTACTTCGTCACCGCCCCTCTCGTCCAGGACCCCAGCGGGTGGCTGACCATCCTCCTGCTGGCGCTGGTGGCGGTCGCGGTAGGGGCCGCGATCGGCTGGTTCTTCGGCGGCTTCGAGAAGCGGATCGCGATGTTCGTCTGCGCGGGGACCGCCCTCGCGTTCGGCTTCCTCGTCTTCATGGACCAGCTCCTGCGCAACTGGGGCAGCTTCCTGCAGGTGGTGCCGCGCCCGATCAAGACGATCGGCGACGCTGCGATCCCGTTCGCCAACCTCGAGGGCAACTTCTACGTCTTCATGTACAACTGGGGCGTCCAGCTCATCCTGCCGACGACGGTCCTGACCCTCATCTCGATCGCGGGCTACAGCCGCTACACGCGCGCCTCGATGCTGGAGACCATCAACCAGGACTACATCCGCACCGCGCGCTCCAAGGGGCTGTCCGACCGCGTCGTCTACTCCAAGCACGCCCTGCGCAACGCGCTCATCCCGATCACGACGATCGTGGCCTTCGACTTCGCCAACCTGCTGGGCGGCGCCGTCGTCACCGAGACGGTCTTCGGCTGGAAGGGCCTGGGGGACATGTTCAAGACGGGTCTCGACTTCGTCGACCCCGGGCCCGTCATGGCCTACTACGTCGTGGCGGGGACGGCGGCGGTCCTGATGAACATGCTCGCCGACATCGCCTACGCCTTCCTCGACCCACGGATCCGGCGGTGACCGTGACCAGCACCGCCCGCCCGACGACGCAGGCCGCAGCGCCGGCCCTCACAGCGAGGATCCCCCGATGAACGACAAGCCCACCACCCCGCCCGGGGACGACGAGCGACCCGAGCAGGACCGGCCGATGACCCCCGGGTCGGGCCGGGAGGGACTCTCTCCCGAGCCCCTCCCGCACGACCCGGCCGCTCCGCAGGACCCCGAGGACGTCACGGCGAGCCGCTACTCGGTCGAGAAGCAGCTCGACCTGACGCAGAAGTCCTACTCCCAGGGCCAGCTCGTGCGGCGCCGCTTCTTCCGGCACCGCGGAGCGATCATCTCGCTCGTCGCGCTGCTGTTCATCACGGTCTTCGCCTTCACCTCCATCGGCTACGGCGTCATCCCGGGCTGGTGGAAGAAGCCCTACTGGGAGGGCGGCCTCGTCGTCGACGGCGGGCGGCCGACCCTGCAGCTGTGGCCGTTCGTCTGGGGCGAGCACCCCTTCGGCCAGGACAACGCGGGCAAGGACTACTTCTCGCTGACCATGCGCGGCACCCAGCGCTCGCTCATCGTCGCCTTCACCGTGGGCCTGGTCTCGACCTTCATCGGGACCGCCATCGGCGCGATCGCCGGCTACTACCGCGGCTGGATCGAGGGCGTGCTGATGCGCATCACCGACCTGTTCATCGTCATCCCGGCCCTGGTGCTGGCCGCGGTCTTCGGCAAGATGGCCGACGGCGGCATCTGGCCGCTGGCCTTCCTGCTGAGCGTGATCGGCTGGACCGGCCTGGCGCGCCTGGTGCGCGGCGAGGTGCTGTCGCTGCGCGAGCGCGAGTTCGTCACCGCGGCGGAGGCGATCGGGACGGGCTCGGGACGCATCGTCTTCAAGCACATCCTGCCCAACACGATCGGCACGATCATCGTCAGCGCCACCCTGGCGATCGCCTCGACGATCCTGGTCGAGTCGGCGCTGTCCTTCCTGGGCTGGGGCGTGCAGCCGCCCGACACCTCGCTGGGGCTGCTGATCTCGACCTACCAGACCAGCTTCCAGAACCGCCCGTGGCTCTTCTGGTGGCCGGGCATGATCATCCTGGTGATCGCCCTGTCCGTGAACTTCCTCGGAGACGGTCTTCGCGACGCCTTCGACCCCCGTCAGAACAGGACCGCCGACTGATGAGCACCCCGACCGACCGCTACGCCGGCCCCGTCTACACCGGTTCCGGGGCCCCCGGCGACGACGACGAGGTCGTGCTCGACTTCGACGACGTCGACGTCCGCTTCAAGACCGAGTTCGGCAGCGTCCACGCCGTCAAGGGCGTCGACCTGCGGGTCCGTCCCGGCGAGGTCGTCGCCCTCGTGGGCGAGTCCGGCTCGGGCAAGTCCGTCACCTCGATGACCGCGATGCGGCTGCTGCCGCGCAACGCCACGATCGGCGGTGCGGTCAACGTCGCCGGCAAGGAGGTCGGGCGGCTGTCCGAGAGCCGGATGCGCCGGATGCGCGGCAACGACGTGGCGATGGTCTTCCAGGAGCCGATGACCGCCCTCAACCCGGTGCTCACCATCGGCACCCAGATGGTCGAGTCGATGGAGCTGCACGGTGTGGCCCGCGCGCAGGCGGCCATCGACCGGGCCGTCGAGCTGCTCGGGATGGTGGGGATCCCCGAGCCCGAGCGGCAGATGAAGAAGTACCCCCACGAGCTCTCCGGCGGGCAGCGCCAGCGCGTGGTCATCGCGATGGCGATCAGCTGCGACCCCAAGGTCATCATCGCCGACGAGCCGACCACCGCCCTGGACGTGACCGTGCAGGCCGACATCCTCGACCTGCTGCGGTCGCTGAAGGACAAGCTCAACACCGGCATCCTGCTCATCACCCACAACATGGGCGTGGTCGCCGACATGGCCGACCGGGTCGCGGTGATGTTCAAGGGCGAGATCGTCGAGCGCGGCACCGTCGAGGAGGTGCTCCTGCGCCCCCAGCACGAGTACACCAAGATGCTGCTCGGCTCGGTGCCCCGGATGGGCGCCGGACGCGGGCAGATGGGCATCAGCGTCAAGGAGGAGGTCGACCAGGACGCCCCGATGGCGATCGAGCTGAAGAACCTCGTCATCGAGTACCAGCGCCTGGGCAAGCCGCCCTTCCGCGCGGTCGACGACGTGAGCTTCGACGTGCGCAAGGGCGAGATCGTCGGTCTGGTGGGCGAGTCCGGCTCCGGCAAGTCGACCATCGGTCGCTGCGCCCTGGGCCTGATCCCCGCCGCCAGCGGGGAGTTCCGCCTGCTGGGGGAGGACGTCACCTCGATGAGCAAGCGCGACCTGAAGGCCCTGCGCAAGAGGATCGGCGTGATCTTCCAGGACCCGGCCGCCTCGCTCAACCCCCGGCTGCCGATCGGGGAGTGCATCGCCGAACCCCTCGTCGTGCACAAGATCGGCGACCGCAAGAGCCGCCAGCAGAAGGTCTACGACCTCCTCGACGCGGTGCAGCTGCCCCGCGAGGTCTACAACCGCTACCCCCACGAGGTCTCCGGTGGTCAGCGCCAGCGCATCTGCGTGGCACGCGCGCTGACCCTCGACCCCGAGCTGCTGGTGGCCGACGAGCCGACTTCGGCGCTGGACGTCTCGGTGCAGGCCCGGGTGCTGAAGATCTTCGCCGACCTGCAGGAGCAGTTCGGCTTCGCCTGCCTCTTCATCAGCCACGACCTGGCCGTCATCGACCTGCTGGCCCACCAGGTGGTGGTGCTGCAGAACGGCAAGGTCGTCGAGGCCGGGCCGCGCGAGCAGATCATGGAGAACCCCCAGGAGGAGTACACCCAGCGCCTCATCGCCGCAGCGCCGGTGCCCAACCCGATCGAGCAGGGGCAGCGACGCCGCGAACGGCACGAGCTGCTGCGCGCCCAGGGCGAGGAGGTCGCCGAGCTGCAGCTGGACGACCCGGACCGGTTCCACGAGAGCTCGGCCGCCGACGAGGACGAGGCCGGAGCCTGAGCGGACGGGCGGTTCGAGGATGAGGGTGGTCTTCGCGGGCACTCCCGAGGTCGCCGTGCCCTCCCTGGAGCGGCTGCTCGCGTCCGGTCACGAGGTCGTCGGCTGCCTCACCAGGCCGGACGCCACCGCAGGTCGGGGTCGGCGCACCAGGCCCTCGCCGGTGCGCCTGCACGCGGAGCGGGCGGCCGTGCCCGTCCTGACGCCCGTGCGTCTGCGCGACGAGGGCGTGCGCGAGCAGCTGGAGGCGTGGGAGCCCGACGTCTGCGCCGTCGTCGCCTACGGCGCTCTCGTGCCCCCGGAGCTGCTGGCCCTGCCCCCGCAGGGCTGGGTCAACCTCCACTTCTCGCTGCTGCCCGCCTGGCGCGGTGCCGCACCGGTCCAGCACGCCGTCATGGCGGGCGACGACGTGACCGGCGCGGTCACCTTCGTGCTCGAGGAGGGGCTCGACACGGGGCCCGTCCTCGGGCGGCTGACCGAGACCGTCCGACCCCGGGACACGAGCGGCGACCTGCTCGGCCGTCTGGCCGGGTCGGGCGCCGACCTGCTGGTGGCGACCCTCGACGCGATGGAGGCCGGCACGCTGGTCCCCGAGCCCCAGTCCGCCGACGGGGTGAGCCTGGCCCCCAAGATCGACGTCGAGGACGCCCGCGTGGACTGGTCCCGCCCCGCCTTCGCCGTCGACCGCCTCGTGCGCGGGACCACCCCGGCCCCGGGGGCCTGGACGACCTGGCGCGGCGACCGGCTCAAGCTCGGCCCGGTCGAGCCCGTGCCGGAGCAGGAGGGTGCCGGTCGGATCGCCCCGGGCGAGGTCCGGGCCGGCCGGCGCGAGGTGCTCGTCGGGACCGGCACGACGCCGGTGCGGCTCGGCGAGGTGCAGCCGCGCGGCAGGCGGGCCATGCCGGCCGCCGACTGGGCCCGGGGCGTGCGCCCGGAGCCCGGCGAGGTCCTCGGTGGCTGAGCAGCGTCGCGGACGCGGCCACGGACGCGGCCCGCGGGCGCGCTCCGCGCAGCGGCCGGCCGAGCGGGCGAGGCGGGGCGACCCGGCCCGCGACACGGCATACCTGGTCCTGCGCGCGGTGGACACCCAGGGCGCCTACGCCAACCTCGAGCTGCCCGGGGCGCTGCGCCGGGCGCGGGTGCGCGGCCGGGACGCGGCGTTCGCGACCGAGCTCGTCTACGGCACCCTGCGGCTGCGCGGGTTCTACGACGCCGTCGTGGCGGTGGCGGCCGACCGGCCCGTCTCCCGCGTCGACGCCCCCGTCCTGGACGTGCTCCGCCTCGGGGCTCACCAGGTGCTCGGCATGCGGGTGCCCGACCACGCCGCGGTGAGCGCGACCGTCGCGCTGGCGCGTCAGCACGTGAGCCAGGGGGCGGGCGGCTTCGTCAACGCGGTGCTGCGCAGGGTCGGCGAGCGGACGCGGGAGGAGTGGGTGGAGGTGGTCACGGAGGGCGTCGCCGACCCCGTCGCCCGGCTGGCGGTCGAGCACTCGCACCCCGAGTGGGTGGCGCGCGCCCTGCGCGCAGCGCTCCTCGCGCACGGCACGTCCCCGGACCGGGCGATCGAGGAGCTCGGTCTCCTGCTCGGGGCCCACAACACGCCGGGTCCGCTGACGCTCGTCGCGCGCCCTGGCCTGGCCGAGGACACCGCCCTGGAGGGTGCGGGGGCGGAGCCCGCACCCGTCGCGCCCACCGCGTGGACCCTGCCGAGCGGCGACCCCGGGGCGATCAGCGGCGTCCGCGACGGCCGGGTCGCGGTCCAGGACGCCGGTTCCCAGCTGCTCACCCTCGCGCTCGTGGAGGCTCCCCTCGACGGCCGGGACGAGCGGTGGCTGGACCTGTGCGCCGGTCCCGGGGGCAAGGCCGGGCTGCTCGCGGCGCTGGCCCTGCAGCGCGGCGCGTCCCTGCGCGCCAACGAGGTGGCCCCCCACCGCGCCGAGCTCGTGCGGCACACCCTCCAGGCGGCGACCGAGGCGGGTGCCGACGTGGAGGTGACCGTGGAGGACGGTCGCGTCGTGGGCCGTCAGGAGCCGGGCGCCTACGACCGGGTGCTCGTCGACGCGCCGTGCACGGGGCTGGGCGCGCTGCGTCGGCGGCCGGAGTCGCGATGGCGGCGCAGCCCGGCCGACCTCACCGGGCTCGGTCCGCTCCAGCGGGAGCTGCTGGTCTCGGCCATCGAGGCGGTGCGGCCCGGCGGTCTGGTCGCCTACGCCACCTGCTCGCCCCACATCGCCGAGACCACGCTGGTCGTGGGCGACCTGCTCAGGCGGCGCGACGACGTCGAGCTCCTCGACGTCCGTCCGCTGCTGCGGGACCGGGCCGGGGAGCGGCTGCCCGGGACGGGGGCCGAGGGGGAGCGGTGGGCGCAGCTGTGGCCCCACCGGCACGGGACGGACGGGATGTTCGTCGCCCTCCTCCGCCGTCGCTGAGCGGGCCACTAGGGTGTGGCCCATGCCGCTGCCCCACCTGCAGATCAGCCCGTCGATCCTGTCCGCCGACTTCGCCAACCTCGCGCGCGAGCTGGGCCGGATCGCCGACGCCGACTGGGCGCACGTGGACGTCATGGACAACCATTTCGTCCCCAACCTCACGCTCGGTCTGCCGGTCGTCGAGGCGCTGGTGCGGGTGAGCCCGGTGCCGGTCGACGCGCACCTGATGATCGAGGACCCGGACCGGTGGGCCCCGGGCTACGCCGAGGCGGGGGCGCGGTCGGTCACCTTCCACGTCGAGGCGGCCGCGGACCCGGTCGCGACCGCCCGAGCCATCCGGACGGCGGGCGCGCGGGCCGCGTTCGCGCTCAAGCCGGGCACCGCCTTCGAGCCCTACGAGCAGCTGCTGGACGAGGTCGACATGGTGCTCGTCATGACCGTCGAGCCCGGGTTCGGCGGTCAGACCTTCATGGCCGACCAGATGCCCAAGGTGGCGACGGTGCGGGAGGCGGTGCGCCGGCGAGGGGGAGAGATCTGGGTGCAGGTCGACGGGGGTGTGTCGCTCGACACGATCGGGCAGTGCGTGGAGGCCGGGGCCGACGTCTTCGTCGCCGGCTCCGCGGTCTACGGTGCGGACGACGTGGCGGGCCGGATCGCGCAGCTGCGTGCGGCCGCCGCCGCTGGCGTAGACTGACCCGCGCAACACGCAACACGTGCTCCGGGGTCGGTGAAATTCCGAGCCGGCGGTGACAGTCCGCGACCCGGCCGCAGCCAGCGGCCGGTTGACCTGGTGAAACTCCAGGACCGACGGTGAAAGTCCGGATGGGAGGCAGCACGCGTGTCGCCACGGCGGTGGTGCACCGCGGGTGCCGGCGACGGCCTGCCCGACGGACCGGCCCCGACGGCGGCGGCACGTACCGCTTCACGCACACCCCCGGCGCCCACACCCGCGGTCCGGGGGTCCTTTCGTCCCCAGGCCGCCCGATCCGCGAAGGATGGAACGCTGTGGACGTCTGGAACGACATCTTCAACGCACAACTGCACATCGGCGGGCACTCGATCCTGTGGCGGGAGGTCGTCGGCAACCTCTTCGGGCTCGCCTCGGCCTTCCTCGGCCTGCGCCGCAGGGTCTGGGCCTGGCCCGTCGGCATCTTCGGCAACCTGCTGCTCTTCACCGTGTTCATGGGGGTCTGGTTCGCCAACCCGCAGGAGCACAGCCTCTTCGGGCAGGCGGCACGCCAGGTCTTCTTCATCCTCACCAGCGTCTACGGCTGGTGGATGTGGAACCGCTCACGACGCGGCCGCGCCAAGGACGCGCCGGCGATCACGCCCCGCTGGGCGCGGGCGCACGAGCGAGCCGTCTACCTGCTGACCGCCGCCGTCCTGGTGGTCCTGTGCCAGTGGGTCTTCCGCCAGGTCGGGGTCGGCTGGCCGGCCCCGGGCTGGTACTACTGGACCGACGCGTGGATCTTCGTCGGCTCGATGCTGGCCACCTACGCGATGGCGCGTGGCTGGGTGGACTTCTGGCTGGTCTGGATCGCGGTCGACGCCGTCGGCGTCCCGCTGCTGTGGCACTCCGGCTACTACCCGTCGGCGGTCATGTACCTCGTCTACGGCGCGCTGGTCGTCTGGGGCTTCTTCGTCTGGAAGCGCGCGGCCCGCGTCGAGGCCCCGACGGGTGGCGGCCCCGACCTCGCGGAGGACCGTACCCTGGTCGGGTGACCCAGCCGACGCCACGACGTTCGCCCTACGACACCTTCCGCCCCGTCCGGGGCGCCTGGGTGGCGCGCGCGGCCGCCGTGGCGTCGGTCGTCGTCTTCGGGCTGGTCGCCCTCCTCTCGCCGATGCCCCTGGACTCCACGCCGGCGCTCCACGTGGTCAACCGGGTGGGCGTCGCCCTCATCGGCGTCGCCGGCGCCGCCTTCCTCTGGCGGTATGCCGTGCTCCGCGCCGTGCCGAGCACCACCGGTCTGCGCGTGGTCAACCTCTTCGGGTCCCGGGACCTGGAGTGGGCGGAGATCCTGCAGGTCGGGTTCTCCGGCGGCGCCCCCTGGGCGGTCCTCGAGCTCACCGACACCGAGGAGGTGGCGGTCATGGCCATCCAGCGGGCCGACGGTGACCGGGCCCGGGCCGAGGCGGCCCGCCTGGCGGCGCTCATCGAGCACCACCACGGGGCCGCCGGCGGCTGACCGGGCGGCTCAGGCAGGACCGGGGTCCAGCTCCTCGCGCGTCGCCGGCACGCGGCGTCGCGCCTCGGCGACCGGCACGCCGGACAGCACCAGGAGGTCGACCACGGCCGAGCGCACCTGGGCCCGGACCACCTCGGCGGACAGGCCCGCCCGCGGGTGGGACCAGGTGGACCGCCGGGCGAGCGTGACCAGGTCCTCGCGGGCGCCGGCCAGCGGGCTGTGGTCCAGGAGGTGCTCGCGGATCGTCGCCGCCGCCTGCGCGAGGTCGGCGACCATGTCGGTGTAGGTGTCGGGCACGAACTCCTTCTCGACCACGGCGGCCTCGGCGCGCCGGACGAGGACCCGCAGGTTGCGCACGGCCAGGTCGAGCGGACCGACGAGGTCCCGGATCTCGGCGAGGTCCTCCTTGTGCACGCCGGAGAGGAGAGGCGCCATCCGGGCCGCGGCCGTGGCCTCCGCCGTGGACTGCCGCAGCTGCTCGACCTCGTCCGAGAGCGAGCGGGCCGCGGCGAGCGCGTCGGCGGCCCGGCCGGCGTCGCGGTTGCGGAGGGCCTGCGTGGTGTCGGTGAGGACCTCCGCCAGCCGGCCGACCACCACCACCGCCCGCTGGCGCGGGCGCTCGGCGGTCGAGCGCACCGGGGCGAGCATCGCGATGAGCAGCGCCGCCGCGCCGCCGACGACGGCGTCCAGCCAGCGGCTCAGGGCCTGGCCCTCACCTGCGACGAGGGTGGTGAGGATGGCTCCCTGGATGCCGGCCTGCATCATGAGCATCTGGCCGCCGCCCACGAGCACCGCCAGGGACATCGCGACGACGACGACCGCCACGATCTGCCACACCCCCGAGCCGAACGCGCCGACGAACAGGTCGCCGATGAGGATGCCCACGGCCACGCCCGCGGTGAGCTCGATGATGCGCCGCACGCGCGAGACGTAGGTCATCCCCAGGCACACGATCGCGGTGACCGGGGCGAAGAAGGGCAGCGGGTGGCCGAGCAGGTCCTTGGCGGTCCACCAGGCCAGGCCGGCTCCGACGGCGGCCTGCACGATGAGCCAGGCCCGGGCCCGCCACAGGGTCGCCCGCCCCCGGAAGGCGCCGGGTGCGAGGTGCCCCCGCAGCGGGTCGAGCACCTGGTGGCCGGGGTAGGGGCCGGGCCGGTCGCCGGAGCTCATGGGACCAGTCTGTCCCAGGTCGCCCGCCCCGTCAGGGTGTCGACCACGACGTCGGCGGCGGGCGGCGCCCCGCCGGGGAAGAGCGCGTCCTCCTGCTCTGCCCACCTGTCCCAGTGCGGCTCGAAGACCTCGCCGTCCCTGGCGAGCGCCCGCTCCCGTCGCACCTCGCGGGGAGCCTCGAGCCACAGGCGCAGGTCGAGGTCCGCGGCGCACGGCGAGGCCAGCACGCCCACGCCCTCGACGACGACGACCGGGGCGGGCGGCACGTCGCGCAGCGGGCCGGGCCGGGAGGCGTGCCAGTCCCACGACCGGTAGCCTCCCGGTCGTCCCGAGCGCAGCGGGCCGACCACCTGCGAGCACAGGGGCTCGAGCGCCGCCGCCAGGCCGTCCCAGCCCGGGTAGACGTCGTCCAGGTGCACCACGACGCAGGCGTGGCCGGCCGCCCGGACGGCGGCGGCGAGGCGGTCCGTCAGGTCGGTCTTGCCCGCGCCGCTGCGACCGTCCACGCCCACCAGCACGGGCCTGCCCGCGCGCCCCGGGCGGCTGACGGCCGCCGTGAGGCGGGGACCCAGGTGCTCCCAGACCCCCGCGAAGGTGCTCGCCTCAGAGGGCACGGCGGTGGCGGGCCAGCGCGGCCACGTCCTCGTCCCCGCCCTCGACGGACACCAGTGAGGCGCGGGTGCGACCGAAGGCGTGGAGCAGCACCTCCAGCGCGGAGCCCCGGAGCACGACGGTCCCCGAGCCGCTGCGCGGCCGGCGCAGGACGACGCGCCCGTGGCCCGGCGCCACGGCGACGACGCCGGTCGGGGCGCTGCGGTAGAGCACCGGTCCGGTCAGGCGGACCGAGGCCCAGAGGGCCGCCGCCACGGCCGGGTCGTGCCGCGTGGGCCGCCACCCCTCCTGGGCCCGCACCATGTCCTCCAGGTGGACGGCGTGCTCCGGCAGGTCGACGACCCGTGCCCACAGGGCGGTGCGGCCCGGGGACCAGCGCGGCGGGCCGGTCCGGAGACGCTCGACCGTGGCGGCGAAGCCGTCGGCGGCCACGGCCGTCTGCAGCGCGACCGTGTGCCTCCGCAGCGGGGTCAGGGGCAGGCCGATGCCCGGCAGCGCGTCGGGCCGGGTCTCCCGCAGCACGAGGTGCGCCACGAGGTCCCGCACCCTCCACGGGTCGTCGAGGGTGGGTGCGTCCGGACCCAGCCTCGTCGCGGTGTCGGCGAGCAGGCTGCGCAGGGTGGGGGCGGACCGCATACCCCCATCCCATCACGATGGCTCCCCGTGAGCGGTCATGAGAGGATGTCTCACCGCACCCCACCCACCCTTCGTCAGATGGAGGTCGGTCCGACCGTGTCCGTCCACAGCCGGCCCGTCCCGCGACCGACCGCCACCCGGGCCGTGCTGCGCCGGGGGCTGCGCGTCGTGGGGCGCGGGATCCGCACCGAGCCCAGACCCTTCGGTGTCGCCGTGCTCGGCTCGGTCCTCTGGGCGGGCGCGACCGTCGCGACCGCGGGGGCGATCGGGTGGGTGACCGACCACGTCGTCCAGCCGGCCGTCCAGGAGCGGCACGTCACCGCCGCCGGGCTGTGGACGATCTTCGGGGTGCTGTCCGCGGTGCTCGTGGTCAACGTCCTGGGAGTCATCCTGCGCCGGGTCTACGCCACGGTCGCGGGCTTCAACCTGCAGGCCCGCTACCGGCGCCGCGTCACCCGCCAGTACCTCCGCCTGCCCCTGTCGTGGCACCACGCCCACCCCTCGGGGCAGCTGCTGTCCAACGCGCACGCCGACATCGAGGCCACCTGGCAGGTGTTCAACCCGCTGCCGATGGCGATCGGCGTGCTCTTCATGCTCGTCATCGCCGGCGCGATGATGATCGCGGTCGACCCCTTCCTGGCGCTCGTCGGCCTGCTGGTGTTCCCGGCGCTCTTCCTGGCCAACCTCGTCTTCCAGCAGTTCATGGCTCCGCGCATCACCCGCGCGCAGCAGCTGCGCGCCGAGGTCGCCGAGGTCGCGCACGAGTCGTTCGAGGCCGGCCTGCTCGTCAAGGCGATGGGCCGGGAGGACGAGGAGACCGAGCGCTTCGCCCGGTCGACCTACGAGCTGCGGGACGCGCTCATCCTCGTCGGCCGCACCCGCGGCGTGTTCGAGCCGGTGATCGAGGCGATCCCCACCCTCGGCACCCTCGCGCTGCTGGGCGTGGGCACCTGGCAGGTCTCGCGCGGGGAGCTCGACGCGGCGCAGGTCGTGCAGATGGCCTACCTCTTCTCGCTCCTGGCCCTGCCGATCCGCTCCCTGGGCTGGGTGCTCGCCGAGCTCCCGCGCTCGGTGGTGGGCCACGACCGGGTGCAGCACGTGCTGGAGGCCGAGGGCGCGATGCCCTACGGCGAGGACGTGCTGCCGGCGGGCGACGGCCCCGCCCGGTCCGCGCTCACCGGCGTGACCTACCGGCACCCGGACGAGGAGGACCCGACCATCCACGACGTGGACCTGCTCGTCGAGGCTGGCGCGACGACCGCGATCGTCGGCCCGACCGGTTCCGGCAAGTCGACGCTCGTCAACCTCAGCCTTCGCCTGGTCGACCCGCACGGAGGAGTCGTCGAGCTCGACGACGTCGACGTGCGCGAGCTCGCGCAGGGGGTCATCCCCGGGGCCGCCACCCTGGTGGCGCAGCAGACGTTCATGTTCGACGACACCGTGCGTGGCAACGTGACGCTGGGCGAGGAGGCGACCGACGCCTCGGTGTGGGAGGCGCTCCGCATCGCCCAGGCCGAAGGCTTCGTGCGGGCGATGCCCGACGGGCTGGACACGGTGATCGGCGAGCGGGGCGGCAACCTGTCCGGCGGCCAGCGGCAACGGATCGCGCTGGCCCGGGCGATCTGGCGCCGGCCCCGCCTGCTGGTGCTGGACGACGCGACGAGCGCCGTCGACCCGTCGGTGGAGCAGGCGATCCTCGCGGGGCTGCGCGAGGCACGCGCCGGCATGACGGTGCTCGTCGTGGCCTACCGGATGGCGACGATCATGCTCGCCGACGAGGTGGTCTTCGTCGAGCACGGACGGGTCGTGGACCAGGGCACCCACGAGGAGCTGCTCGGCAGGTGCTCCGGCTACGCCGACCTCGTGCAGGCCTACGCGCGGGAGGCGGCCGACCGGGCCGCCGTCGAGCGCTCGGAGGAGCGGCCCCGGGAGCGGTCGGAGGAGTCGGCGTGAGCGAGTCGCAGACGGTCAGCAGCCGGATCGAGGCGCAGAGCGGGCTGAGCACGCTCGGGACGCTGCGCCGCGGGCTGCAGCTCTCGCCCGAGCTGCGCAGGGGCCTGCTCGTCACCGTGCTCCTCGCGGTGGTCGCGACGTTCGGCCGCGTCATCATCCCGTTCGTGGTGCAGCAGACCACGGACCACGGGATCCTCGCCGAGGGCGGGCCGGACACGGGCTTCGTGCTGCGGGCGATCGGCCTGGCGGCCGTCGTGGTGCTGGTGACGAGCTCGGCGCAGTACCTCGTCAACGTCCGTCTCTTCGTGTCCGCCGAGTCCGGTCTGGCGACCCTGCGGCTGAAGGCCTTCCGGCACATCCACGACCTGTCGGTCCTGACCCAGAGCACGGAGCGTCGAGGTGCGCTCGTCTCCCGGGTGACCAGCGACGTCGACACCATCTCGATGTTCGTCCAGTTCGGCGGCCTGATGCTGCTGATCTCCTCGGCGCAGCTGATGCTGGCGACGGCGCTGATGCTGTTCTACAGCCCCCTGCTCGCGCTCGTGGTCTATCTCTGCTTCGTCCCGCTGGCCTTCCTCGTCCGCTGGTTCCAGCCGCGGCTGGGCGAGGCCTACGGCGCGGTCCGCGCGCGGGTCGGCGACGTCCTCGGTGCCGTCAGCGAGTCGATCGTGGGCGCGGTGACGATCCGGTCCTACGGGGTGGAGGCACGGACCGCGCAGCGGATCGACACCGCGATCGAGGACCACCGACGCTCGGCCGTCCGGGCCCAGGTGCGGTCGGTCATGGCGTTCGTGTCCGGCCAGGCCTTCGCCGGCCTGACGACGGCCGTCGTCCTCGTCGTCGGCACCTGGCTGGCGGTGCGTGGGCACGTGACGCTCGGCCAGCTCCTCGCCTTCCTCTTCCTGGTCAACCTCTTCACCCAGCCGGTCCTCATGGCCACCGAGATCCTCAACGAGCTGCAGAACGCCGTCGCCGGGTGGCGGCGCGTCATCGGTGTCATCGACACCCCGGCGGACGTCGCGGACCCGGGCGAGGACGGGGTGCAGCAGCGGCGGGGGCCGATCACCGTCCACTTCGAGGACGTCTCCTACGCCTATCCCGGAGGGGAGCCGGTGCTGCGCGACGTGGAGCTGCGCATCGAGCCGCACACGCGGGTGGCGATCGTGGGGGAGACCGGCTCGGGCAAGACGACGATGGCCCGGCTGCTGACCCGGCTCATGGACCCCACCCGGGGCCGGGTGCTCGTCGACGACGTCGACCTGCGCCGGATCTCCTTCGACTCCCTGCGCAGGCGGGTCGTCCTCGTCCCGCAGGAGGGCTTCCTCTTCGACGACGACATCCTGGCCAACATCCGGTTCGGCAAGCCGGAGGCGACCGACGAGGACGTCGCGCTCGCGGTGACCGAGCTCGGCCTGGACGGCTGGGTCGACGGACTTCCCCACGGGCTGCGCACCCGGGTGGGCCAGCGGGGCGAGTCGCTGTCCGCCGGGGAGCGGCAGCTCGTCGCGATCGCGCGCGCCTACCTCGCCGACCCGGACCTGCTCGTCCTGGACGAGGCGACCAGCGCGGTGGACCCCGCCACCGAGGTCAGGGTGCAGCGCGCCCTCGAGGGGCTGACCAGCGGGCGCACCTCGGTGGCGATCGCCCACCGGCTCTCCACCGCCGAGGCGGCCGACGTGGTGGTCGTCGTGGACCGCGGCCGGATCGTCGAGCTGGGGCACCACCGGGACCTCGTCGGGCGGGGCGGCGTCTACACCCGGATGCACGCCTCCTGGGCGGCCCAGCAGCGCAGCAGCGCCGTGCCGTGAGGGCACGGGGCGCGGTGGCGGGGGTCCTCGCCCTCGTGGGGTGCGGGCTCCTGATGCTGGCCACCACCCAGCCCTGGTCCGCGACGGTCACCGAGCCCGCCCCGGGGGGCCCGCGCTGGCGCGGCAGCGTCGCGGGGGAGGAGCTGGTGCCGTGGCTCGGCCCGGTGGCCGCGGTCGCCGGTCTCGCGGTCGTCGCCGTCCTGGCCCGCCTCGCCTGGGCCCGCTGGGCGGCGGGGCCCGCGCTCGGTGCGGCCGTCGTGGGTGCGGTGCACGGGCTCCTCGGGGCCGGCGTGGCCGGGGGGACGACGGTCTCCGCCCGGCCGACCGCCTGGCCGTGGGTCGCCCTCGCGTCGGCCGGCGGCGCGCTCGTGGCGACGGCGCTCCTGCGCCCGGGTCGTGGCGGTCGGGAGCCGCGGGGTGGCCGTCGGCCGGCCCCGGGACGGCCGGCCTGGGACGAGGAACGCCGCCGGACGGCCGAGGACTGGCGCGCCGTCTCGGAGGGTCTCGAGCCGGGGGAGGACCCCGGCTGGCACAATGAGGGCTGATCACCGTCCCGGGCGACCACGCCCCGTCCTCCGAGGAGCACCGATGCACGACGACAACCACGGTCACAGCCCGGCCGCCTGGACCGGCGTGGCCGTGATGCTGGTGGCGGCGACCGCAGCCTGTTGGGCCGCCGTCTTCGGCCCCGTCGAGATGCTGTGGATCGGGCTGGCCGTCTTCGTCGGCGGCGCGCTGCTGTGGTATGTCCTGGACCGCTCCGGCTTCGGGGTGCAGGAGTCCGACGACCGGCACTGACCGCCGGGGGCGGGCGCAGACCGGTCGTCCCGACCCGACGGTCGGGGGACCCAGCCACCCCGACTACCCTGGGGTGCGTGGCGACCGTGCTTGAGCAGATCATCGAGGGCGTGCGCGCCGACCTGGAGTCCCGACGCGCGGCGCTGCCGCTCGAGGCCCTCCAGGAGCGTGTGCGCACGGCACCCTCCCCCCTGGACGCCTCCGCCCACCTCGCTCCGAGGACGGGCGTGCACGTCATCGCGGAGGTCAAGCGCAGCAGCCCCAGCAAGGGCGCGCTGGCGGCCATCGCCGACCCCGCCGCGCTCGCCGCGGACTACGCCGCCGGCGGGGCGAGCGCGATCAGCGTCCTCACCGAGCCCCGGCGCTTCGGCGGCTCGCTCGCCGACCTCGACGCCGTCCGCGCCCGGGTCGACGTCCCGGTGCTGCGCAAGGACTTCGTCGTCGACCCCTACCAGGTCTGGGAGGCCCGGGCCCACGGTGCCGACCTCGTCCTCCTCATCGTGGCGGCCCTCCCGCAGGACGTCCTCGTGGGACTGCTCGAGCGGGTCGAGTCCCTCGGGATGCACGCCCTCGTCGAGACCCACGACGAGGAGGAGGTCCGGCGGGCCGCCGACGCCGGCGCCAGGATCATCGGGGTCAACAACCGCAACCTGAAGACCCTCGAGGTCGACCGCACCACCTTCGCGCGCGTGGCCCCGCACGTCCCCGACGGCGCGGTCCTGGTCGCCGAGTCGGGCGTGCGGGGGCCGCTCGACGTCATGGCTATGGCGGAGGCGGGGGCGCACGCCGTCCTCGTGGGGGAGGCCCTGGTCACGGGGCAGCGGCCGCGCGAGGCGGTCGGCGAGCTGCTCGCGGCGGCCTCCCACCCGGCCGTCCAGCACGCGGACGTCCCGGGCCACCGGGGAGGCCGGCGGTGAGCGGCCCCGTCGGCCGGTTCGGCCGTTTCGGCGGCCGCTACGTGCCCGAGGCCCTCGTGGCCGCCCTCGAGGAGCTGGAGCAGGCGTGGAGCGACGCCCGGGAGGACCCGGGCTTCGGCGCGGAGCTGGCGCGGCTGCACCGCGACTACACCGGACGTCCGAGCCCGTTGACCGAGGTGCCGCGCTTCGCCGAGCACGCCGGCGGCGCCCGGGTGTTCCTCAAGCGCGAGGACCTCAACCACACCGGCTCGCACAAGATCAACAACGTGCTGGGCCAGGCCCTCCTGACGGTCCGCATGGGCAAGCGACGCGTCATCGCCGAGACCGGCGCGGGCCAGCACGGCGTCGCGACGGCGACGGCCGCGGCGCTCATGGGCCTGGAGTGCGTGGTCTACATGGGCGAGGTGGACACCCGCCGGCAGGCCCTCAACGTGGCCCGCATGCGGCTGCTCGGCGCGGAGGTCGTGCCGGTCGCGACCGGGAGCGCCACCCTCAAGGACGCGATCAACGAGGCCATGCGCGACTGGGTCACGAACGTCGACCGCACCCACTACCTGCTCGGCACCGTCACCGGCCCGCACCCGTTCCCGACCATGGTCCGCGACTTCCACGCCGTCATCGGCACGGAGGCGCGGGAGCAGCTGCTCGAGCGCCTGGGACGGCTGCCCGACGCCGTCTGCGCCTGCGTCGGCGGCGGCTCCAACGCGATGGGCATCTTCCACGCCTTCCGCGACGACGCCACGGTGCGCCTGCACGGCTTCGAGGCCGGCGGCGAGGGGGTCGCGACCGGCCGCCACGCGGCCCGTTTCTCGGGCGGCGAGCCGGGGGTCCTGCACGGGGCGGCGACCTACGTGCTCCAGGACGAGGACGGTCAGACCCGGGAGACCCACTCGATCTCCGCCGGGCTGGACTATCCCTCGGTGGGCCCGGAGCACGCCCACCTGCACGACACCGGCCGGGCCAGCTACGAGCCGGTCAGCGACGCGGAGGCCATGGACGCGTTCGCCCTGCTCTGCCGCACCGAGGGGATCATCCCGGCGATCGAGAGCGCCCACGCCCTGGCCGGCGCGCTGCGCGTCGGTCGCGCCCTCGCAGCGCGGTCCGACGAGCCGCCGGTCGTCATCGTCAACCTCTCCGGCCGGGGTGACAAGGACGTCGACACCGCCGCGCGCTGGTTCGGCCTCGTGGACGGCGAGGACCTGGTGGAGGCCGAGCAGCTCAAGGCCGACCGGCCGGTGTCCGAGGGAGAGGGGAGCGGGGCATGAGCGCGCTCGACGACGTCTTCGCCTCCTGCCGTGAGGAGGACCGGGCCGCGCTGGTCGGCTACCTGACGGCCGGCTTCCCGGACCGTGAGACCTCCCTGGCCTCCGTGCGCGCCCTGGCCGAGGCGGGTGCCGACGTGGTGGAGGTGGGGATCCCCTACACCGACCCGCTCATGGACGGACCGGTGATCCAGCGCGCAGCCACCGACGCGCTGGCCGACGGCTTCCGCCTGGCCCACGCCTTCGACCTGGTCAGCGCCGTACGCGACGCGGGTGCCGTGCCGGTGGTCATGTCCTACTGGAACCCGGTCCTGCGCTACGGGGTCGGGCGTTTCGCCGCGGACCTGGCGGCCGCGGGGGGAGCGGGCATGATCACCCCGGACCTCGTCCCGGACGAGGCGGACGACTGGCGCGCGGCCGCCGACGAGCACGGCCTGGACCCGGTCTTCCTCGTCGCCCCCAGCTCGACCGACGCACGTCTGGCGACGACCACGGCCGCCTGCCGGGGGTTCGTCTACGTCGCCTCCACCATGGGCGTGACCGGCACCCGCGAGTCGGTGGGCAGCGGTGCGGCCGAGCTCGTCCGTCGGACCCGCGCCGTGACGGACCTGCCCCTCTGCGTCGGCCTGGGGGTGAGCACCGGGCCGCAGGCGGCCGAGGTCGCCGGCTTCGCCGACGGTGTCATCGTCGGCTCGGCGCTCGTGCGCGCCGTGTCCCAGGACCGCTCCCTCGGGCAGCTGCGCGCCCTCGTCGGCGAGCTCGCCGCCGGGGTGCGGTCGTGAGCGTCACGACAGGCACAGCGCACCGGGCGACCGAGCGCGCCTGGCCCGGCGTCGTGGGCCTGGTCGCCCGGCTCGTCCTGGGCGGGGTGCTCCTCGTCGCGGGGTGGCTGAAGGTGACGGACATCACCGGGTCGGTGCAGAGCGTCCTCGCCTACGAGATCGTCGGCTACGACCTGGCACGCGTCGTGGGCACTGCCCTCCCCGTCGTGGAGGTGGCCGTCGGGCTCCTGCTCATCGTGGGCCTGCTCACGCGCGCCAGCGCGGTCGTCGGGGGGCTGCTCATGATCGTCTTCATCGCGGGGATCGCCTCGGCGTGGGCCCGGGGCCTGACCATCGACTGCGGGTGCTTCGGCACCGGGGGGCCGGTCGACCCCGAGGACACCCGCTACCTGTCCGAGATCCTCCGTGACCTGGGCCTGCTCGCCCTGGCCGCCTGGCTGGTCGTCCGCCCACGCACCCCCTTCTCCCTCGACGCCCTGCTCACGAAAGGTCGCTGACCATGCCCCGTCCCCCCGCACCGCCGGTCAAGCCGGTGTCCAGCCGTGGCCCGTCGATGGGCCTCATCGGCGGCGTCGTCGTCCTCGTCGTCGCGCTCATCGCGGTGCTGGTGTGGGCCGCGACCCGGGGCAGCGGCCTGGACGCCGTCGGCAGCACCAGCACGCTGCCCGAGGGCGGTGGCGTCAGCGTCGGACCGGGTGTCGACGCGGACGTCACCCAGGTGCGGGTCTACGAGGACTTCCAGTGCCCGTGGTGCGGCCAGCTCGAGGCCTCCATCGGCGAGGCGCTGACCGACAAGGCCGTCTCCGGCGAGATCAACGTGACCTACCAGATCATGTCGTTCCTGGACAGCGTCTCCAGCGACCGCTCCTCGACCCGGGCGGCCAACGCGGCCCTGTGCGCCGACGACGCCGGTGCGTTCGTGCCCTTCCACGCGTCCGTCTACGCCAACCAGCCGCCCGAGGGTCAGGGCTTCACCGACGACCAGTTCGTCGGGTGGGCCCAGGACGCCGGCCTCTCGGGCGCCGACCTGGACACGTTCCGGTCCTGCGTCGCCGACATCGCGCACGAGGACTACGTGCAGGCGATGCAGGAGCGGGCCAACAAGGACGGTGTGACGTCGACGCCTACCGTGGTGGTCAACGACACCACGCTCTCCCAGGAGGAGCTGAGACGTCTCCTGGAGGACCCGACCTCCCTCGAGGAGATCCTGGCGGCCCACTCCTGAGCCGGGGCGCGTCCTGGGTCCGGGCGCGGGGTCGGGACGCGGCCGGGACAGCGGACGTCTGACCACCTGCTCCGCGGCGGGTGCCGCTGGCATAGTGTTGACCCCATGCGTCGCGCCAAGATCGTCTGCACCCTGGGCCCTGCCACCGACTCCGCCGAGCAGATCGAGGCGCTGGTCCGTGCCGGCATGGACGTCGCGAGGCTCAACCTCTCGCACGGCAGCCACGAGGACCACTACGAGCGCTACCTCAGGGTCCGGGAGGCGGGCGACCGGACCGGGCACGCGGTCGCGGTGCTCGCCGACCTGCAGGGGCCCAAGATCCGGACCGGGACCTTCGCTGGCGGGCCGGTGACCCTCGCACCGGGCGACCGCTTCACCATCACCACGCGCGAGGTGCCCGGCGACGAGAAGGTCGTCTCCACGACATACGCGGGGCTGGCCGGGGACGTGCACCCGGGCGACGAGCTCCTCATCGACGACGGCAAGGTGCTCCTGCGCGCCACCGAGGTGACCGACACGGACGTCGTCACCGAGGTGGTCATCGGGGGAGAGGTGTCCAACAACAAGGGCATCAACCTGCCCGGCACGCCGGTGAGCGTCCCCGCGATGTCGGAGAAGGACGAGGACGACCTGCGCTGGGCGGTCCGCTCGGGCGTCGACTTCGTGGCCCTGTCGTTCGTCCGCTCGGCGGCCGACTACGACGACGTCCGGCGCATCATGGAGGAGGAGGGGCGGGTCCTGCCGGTGGTCGCCAAGATCGAGAAGCCGCAGGCGGTCGCCAACCTCGAGGAGATCGTCGGGGCCTTCGACGGCGTGATGGTCGCGCGCGGGGACCTCGGCGTGGAGCTGCCCCTCGAGCAGGTGCCGCTGGTCCAGAAGGACGCCATCCAGCTGTGCCGCGAGAAGGCCAAGCCCGTCATCGTCGCGACCCAGGTGCTCGAGTCGATGGTGGACAACCCCCGCCCGACCCGCGCCGAGGCCAGCGACTGCGCCAACGCGGTGCTCGACGGGGCCGACGCCATCATGCTCTCCGGCGAGACCTCCGTCGGAGCGTGGCCGGTCAAGGCCGTCGAGACGATGGCCGACATCATCAGCAGCACCGAGGACCACGGGCTGCACCGCATCGCCCCGATCCGGACCAAGCCGCGCACCCCGGGCGGTGCCGTGACGCGGGCCGCGATCAGCATCGCCGAGGCCCTGGAGACGGTGAAGTTCCTCGTGACCTTCAGCAAGAGCGGCGACACCACCACCCGGATGGCCCGGGTGCGGCCGGCGGTGCCGATGCTCGCCTTCACCACCGAGCAGTCCACCCGCTCCCGCCTGGCCCTCACCTGGGGGGTGGAGACCTTCCTCGTGCCCTTCGTCTGGCACACCGACCAGATGGTGATGCAGGTGGAGGAGGCGCTGCTCCGGGAGGGGCGCTGCGAGCACGGCGACCTCGTCGTCATCGTCGCCGGCTCCCCGCCCGGCGTCTCGGGCACCACCAACGCGCTCCGGCTCCACCGGGTCGGCGACCCCGTCTACGGCGAGGCTCCCGACGACCACGACGAGCCGGTGGGCTGAGCGGCCCGCTCCCGCGTCCGTGGTGCCCCCACGGACGGCAGGTATGCTGTTCCTCCGGTCGAGATCGACCCTGCCCGCCGGGGTGGTGGAACGGCAGACACGGGGCACTCAAAATGCTCTGCCCGCGAGGGCGTGCGGGTTCGAGTCCCGCTCCCGGCACCCTGCACACCACCTCCGCCCCGGCGGCGGACCGACGAGACAGATAGGCTTTCACCTGTGACCGACGCGAAGACGCAGCCCACCGATCCCGGCGACGACGCCGCGACCGAGACCGAGGAGAACCGCACGGCCCCCGCCGGGCAGGGGCTGCGCATCCTGCTCGCGGAGGACGAGGCGCTCATCCGCATGGACCTCGCCGAGATGCTGACGGAGGCGGGCCACGAGATCGTCGGCCAGGCGGCCGACGGCGAGCAGGCGGTGGCGCTGGCCTCCGAGACCCAGCCCGACGTGATCGTCATGGACATCAAGATGCCCGGGATCGACGGCATCACGGCGGCCGAGCAGATCGGCAAGGCCGGCCTGGCCCCGGTCGTCATGCTCACCGCCTTCAGCGACAAGAACCTCGTCGAGCGGGCCCGCGACGCGGGCGTCATGTCCTACGTCGTCAAGCCGTTCAGCGCCGCCGACGTGCTGCCGGCCATCGACATCGCCCGCGCCCGCTGGGCCGAGCGCAAGGCGCTGGAGGCGGAGGTGGCCGACCTCGGCGAGCGCTTCGAGACCCGCAAGCGCGTCGACCGTGCCAAGGGGCTGCTCATGACCCAGCTCAAGCTCACCGAGGCCGAGGCGTTCCGCTGGATCCAGAAGGCGGCCATGGACCGTCGCCTGTCCATGCGCGAGGTGGCCGACGCCGTCATCGCCGGGATGCCCACCAAGAAGTGACGCACCGGCGGTCGCACGGCTAGCCGAGGCGGGCGACGACCGTCACGAGCAGCGGGGCGACCGCCAGCGCCGGCAGCAGGTCCCCGACGGGGACCTGCTTGACGTTGAGCAGCCGCAGGGCGATGCCGACGAGCAGCAGGCCGCCGACGGCGGTCAGGGCCGCGACGTGCGCCTCGGGCACGACCTCGCCGAGCGTGAGCCCGAGCACCGTCAGGGAGCCCTGCACGACCGCGACCGAGCCGGCCGAGAGCAGCACACCCACGCCGAAGGTCGACGCGAAGGCGATCGCGGCGAAGAAGTCGAGCGCCGACTTGAGGGCGAGCTGGTCGATGCCCCGGCCCAGGCCGTCGGAGAGCGACCCCAGGACCGTCAGCGGCCCGACGCAGAAGAGGAGCGAGGCGGTCAGCCAGCCCTCGATGAAGCGCTCCCGCTCGGCGTGACCGTGCTCCTCGCCGCTGCGGGCCGTGCTCCTGCGCCGCACCCAGCCCTGCACCACCCCCGCGAGGGCCTCGAGCCGCTCCTCGATCCGCAGCAGCGACCCGACGATCCCGCCCACCAGCAGGCTGCCCAGCACGACGAGCACCGGGACGCCCGCGCCGACCGTCTGCGTCAGCGCGGGCGAGGTGACCTCGGCGGCGGAGAGGGTGGCCACGAGGAGGGTGACCAGCCCCAGGCAGTCGGTGACCACGTCCCGGACCCGTGCCGGCAGGCGGTGCCCGGCGACCATGCCCAGCACGGCGCCCGCGAGCACCGCCACGACGTTGACGACGGTCCCGAGACCGGGGAAGGCAGCTGTCATGGACCGAGGGTAGGGCCCGTGCTCAGGCGCCCGGCGCCCGGTCCCGCAGCACGCAGGTGAGCCGGGCGGTGCACACGCGCCGGCCCTCGTCGTCGGAGACGACGACCTCGTAGCTGGCCACCGAGCGGCCCAGCGACAGGGGCGTGGCCACGCCGGTGACCCACCCCTCCCGCACGGCGCGGTGGTGGGTCGCGTTGAGGTCGACGCCGACCGCGATCCGGCCCGGGCCCGCGTGGACGGCGGAGGCGACCGACCCCAGCGTCTCGGCCAGCACCGCCGAGGCCCCGCCGTGCAGCAGCCCGTAGGGCTGGGTGTTGCCGGCGACCGGCATCCGGGCGACCGTGCGCTCGGCGCCGACCTCGAGCAGCTCGATGCCCGTCCGCTCCACGAGGGTGCCCGCGAGCTGGTCGGGGGAGAGGCCGAGCGCGGCGGGGTCGTGCTGGGGGTTGTCGGTCATGGGACATAGGCTGCCATGCGTGAGTCGACTGCTGCTGCTGGACGGACACTCGTTGGCCTACCGCGCGTTCTTCGCGCTGCCGGTCGAGAACTTCTCGACCTCGACCGGGCAGAGCACCAACGCGGTGTACGGCTTCACCTCCATGCTCATCAACCTGCTGCGCGACGAGCAGCCCACCCACCTGGCCGTCGCCTTCGACGTCTCCCGGCAGACGTTCCGCACCGAGGAGTACGCCGAGTACAAGGCCGGCCGGGCCAGCACGCCGGACGAGTTCCGGGGTCAGGTCGACCTCGTCAAGGAGGTCCTCGACGCCCTGCGGGTGCAGCACCTGGAGCTCGACGGCTACGAGGCCGACGACCTCATCGCCACGCTCACCTCGCGCGCCCGCGAGCACGACATGGAGGTCCTCGTCTGCTCGGGCGACCGCGACACCCTGCAGCTGGTGGACGAGCGCACGACCGTCCTCTACCCGCGCAAGGGGGTCTCCGACCTGGCCCGGATGACGCCCGAGGCCGTCGAGGAGAAGTACGGCGTGCGCCCCGAGCGCTACAGCGACCTCGCCGCGATGGTCGGCGAGTCCTCCGACAACCTGCCCGGCGTGCCCGGGGTCGGTCCCAAGACGGCCGCCAAGTGGCTCGGTCAGCACGGCGACCTTCCGGGGATCGTCGACCACGCCCACCAGCTCACCGGCAAGGCCGGCCAGTCGCTGCGCGACCACCTGGACCAGGTCCTGCGCAACCGCCGGCTCAACCAGCTCGTCGCCGACGTCGAGCTGCCCGTGACCGTCGACGACCTGGCGGTGCGCGGGTGGGACCGGGAGGAGGTGCACCGGGTCTTCGACGGGCTGGAGTTCCGGGTGCTCCGGGACCGGCTCTTCGCGACCCTCGAGTCCGCCGAGACCGAGGCCGAGGAGGGCATCGAGGTCGAGGGCAGCATCCTGGTGGCCGGGGACGTCGGCCCGTGGCTCGAGCAGCACGCCGGTCCCGGCAGCCGGGTGGCGGTGCTCGTGGAGTCCGCGCCCCGCACCGCCGTCGGGCCCGGTGAGGCGACCGCCCTGGCGCTGGCCGGCCGGGAGCACGCCTGCTACGTCGACCTCCTCACCCTGGCGGAGGAGGACGAGCAGCGCCTCGCGGGCTTCCTGGCGGACCCGGCGCGCGAGAAGGTGCTCCACGACGGCAAGGGCCAGGTCCGGTCCCTCCAGGAGCGCGGGCTCGCGCTCGAGGGGATCGTCAGCGACACCGCCCTGGCGGCCTACCTCGTGCGCCCCGACCAGCGTTCCTACGACCTCGCCGACCTCGCGCTGCGCTACCTGCACCGCGAGCTCCGGCTCGACGACGGGGGCCCGGCGGCGCAGGGCCAGCTCGAGCTCGGCTTCGACGACGACGAAGCCGTGGGGGCCGCCGCCGCCCGCTCGGCGATGGTCCACGCCCGTGCCGTCCACGACCTCTCGCTGGCGCTGGACGAGGAGCTGGCCGACGAGGAGGAGCAGACGCTCCTCCGCGAGGTCGAGCTGCCGCTCGTCGGCGTGCTGCGCCGGATGGAGCAGGCCGGCATCGCGGTCGACGTGGACGCGCTGGAGCGTCTCGAGGCCGAGTTCGCGGACGCGATGGTCCAGGCCCAGCAGGACGCCTGGGACGCCATCGGCGACGACACGGTCAACCTGGGCTCGCCCAAGCAGCTGCAGGTCGTCCTCTTCGACACCCTCGCCCTGCCCAAGACGCGCCGGACCAAGACCGGCTACACGACGGACGCCGACGCGCTCGCGGGCCTCTACGCCCAGACCGAGCACCCGTTCCTCGAGGCGCTGCTGCGCCACCGCGACAAGACCCGGCTGCGCATCACCGCGGAGGGCCTGCTCAAGGCGGTCGCCGACGACGGACGCATCCACACCACATACCAGCAGACCATCGCCGCCACCGGGCGGCTGAGCTCGACCGAGCCCAACCTCCAGAACATCCCGATCCGGACCGAGGAGGGGCGCCGGCTCCGCGAGATCTTCGTCGTCGGCAGCGACGCGGAGGGGCCGTTCGAGTCGCTGATGTCCGCGGACTACAGCCAGATCGAGATGCGGATCATGGCGCACCTGTCGCAGGACGCGGGGCTCATCGAGGCCTTCCGCACGGGGGAGGACCTGCACCGGTTCGTCGGCTCGCGCGTCTTCGGCGTGGAGCCGGAGGACGTGACGCTCGAGATGCGCGCCAAGGTCAAGGCGATGAGCTACGGCCTCGCCTACGGCCTGTCCGCCTTCGGGCTGTCCAAGCAGCTGGGCATCACCACGGCCGAGGCCAAGGAGCTGATGGAGGAATACTTCGAGCGCTTCGGCGGCGTGCGCGACTACCTGCGCGACGTCGTGGCCGAGGCCCGCCGCAGCGGTTTCACCGAGACGATCCTCGGGCGCCGCCGCTACCTGCCCGACCTCACGAGCGACAACCGGCAGCGCCGCGAGATGGCCGAGCGGATGGCGCTCAACGCGCCGATCCAGGGATCTGCCGCGGACCTCATCAAGGTGGCGATGCTCGGCACGGAGCGGGCGCTGCTGGAGGCCGGGGTCCGCTCGCGGATGCTCCTCCAGGTGCACGACGAGCTCGTCCTGGAGATCGCCCCCGGCGAGCGGGAGCAGGTCGAGCAGATCGTCCGCGCGCAGATGGGGGCGGCCGCCGACCTCGAGGTGCCGCTCGACGTGAGCGTGGGCGTGGGGCGCAGCTGGCACGACGCCGCGCACTAGGACGCGCCGGGCCGGCAGCGGAGCCTCCCGCGCCCTGATGGTCACGATTCGGACACGCTTGCCGGGCGGTCCCCGCAGGGGCGTCGCCGTGTGGTTAACTTCCCGGCAGCGATCCGAAGGAGGACCCGTGCGCGCCCGCGTCATGTCTTTGTTCGCGGCGCTGCTCCTGACCGTGCTGATGGCTCCGGGCGCTGCTGCCGCAGCCCTGAGCCCCAGCTCATCGCCACCGACGGCCATGGCGGCCGTCGTCGCACAGGGCCAGGACGACGCCGCCGAGAGCACCGCCGCACCCGACGAGGGTGACGAGCCCGCCCAGTCCCTGCGCGGGAGCATCCGTGGCCCGGACCGTGAGCCCATCGTGGGGCTGACCGTGACGGTGACCCAGGGCGGCACCGAGGTCGGCAGCGCCACGACCGACGACAAGGGGCAGTGGCAGGTGCCCCTGGAGGAGCCCGGCACCTACGCCGTGTCGATCGACCCGGCCGGCCTCCCCGAGGGGGTCGCTCCGAGGACCGAGGGCGGGGAGACCGTCGAAGGGGTCGTCGTGCGGCCCGGCGCCGACCAGGGCGTGATCTTCCAGCTCGCCGCCGACGGCGACGGTGAGGGCGGCGGCGCGGCGGCCGGCGGACCCTCCTTCGCCGACCGGTTCATCCAGCTCACCGTCGAGGGCATCAAGTTCGGCGCGATCATCGCGATCACCGCCGTCGGCCTGTCGCTCGTGTTCGGCACCACCCGCCTCATCAACTTCGCCCACGGCGAGTACGTCACCTTCGGCGCCATCATGGCGTTCTTCCTGTCCGTCACGCCGTGGAACCTGCCCCTCTGGCTCGCGGCCCTGCTGGCGCTCGGGCTGACCGCCCTCCTCGCCGGGGGCATCGAGCTGGCGGTGTGGAGACCGATGCGCCGCAAGAGCGCAGGACTCATCCAGCAGTTCATCGTCGCGATCGGTCTGGCGCTGGTGATCCGGCACATCCTGCTGGTCTTCTTCGGCTCCCGGCGCCGGCAGTACGACGAGTACAACCTGCAGCAGTCGATGGACCTGGGCCTGTTCCGCATCACCCCCCGCGACCTGATCGTCACGCTCATCGCCTTCGCGCTGATGGGGCTGGTGGCCTTCATGCTCCAGCGGACCCGCGTCGGCAAGGCGATGCGGGCGGTCAACGACAACGTGGACCTGGCCGCGGCCTCCGGCATCGACGTCGAGCGGGTCATCATGATCGTCTGGCTGCTCGGCGGCGCCCTGGCCGGCATCGGCGGCGTCTTCTTCGGTCTGACCCAGGCGGTCTACCCCGAGATGGGCTTCCAGCTGCTGCTGCTCATGTTCGCCGCGGTCATCCTCGGTGGCCTCGGCAGCGCCTACGGCGCCATGGTGGGGGCCCTGGCCATCGGCCTGGTATCGCAGCTGTCCACGCTGTGGTTCCCCGCCTCGCTGCAGAACATGTGGGCGCTGCTGGTCATGATCCTGGTGCTCCTGGTCCGCCCGCAGGGCTTCTTCGGCCGCCGCGAGCGAGTGGGATGAGAGGACGACGACCGTGGACCTGATGGCAATCCTCAGCAACGCCCTGCGCGGCGCGCTCGGCCCCGAGGCCGCGATCTACGCGCTGGCCGCCGTGGGCCTCAACCTGCACTTCGGCTACACCGGCCTGCTCAACTTCGGGCACGTGGGCTTCATGCTCGTCGGCGCCTACGGCACCGCCGTCCCGGTGATCGCCTGGGGGATGCCCCTGTGGGTGGGCATCCTCGTCGGTATGGCGTGCGCCGTGGTGCTCGCGCTCCTGCTCGGCATCCCGACGCTCCGGTTGCGGGGCGACTACCTCGCGATCGCGACGATCGCGGCGGGGGAGGTGCTGCGCTACCTCTACCGCTCGGAGTGGGCCGAGCCGCTGACCGGTGGCGTCTTCGGCATCACCCAGTTCGCCAACGGCTTCTACGCCTTCAACCCCTTCACCGGACCGCTCGACCTGGGCCCGCTGGACTTCTCCCGCAACGCCCTGTGGGTGATGACGGTGGGCTGGGGCGCGGCCCTGCTGGCGGCGCTCCTGGTCGCGCTGCTCATCCACTCGCCCTGGGGCCGCGTGCTGCGGTCGGTGCGCGAGGACGAGATGGCGGCCCGCAGCCTGGGCAAGAACGTCTTCGTCTACAAGATGCAGAGCCTGGTGCTCGGCGGCGTCATGGGCGCGCTGGCCGGCTCGCTGCTCGCGATCAACACGCAGGCGCTGAGCCCGGACGTGTTCATGCCGATCCTCACCTTCTACCTGTGGACGATCGTCATCCTGGGTGGCGCGAGCCGGATCATGGGACCGATCCTCGGCTCGGTCGTGTTCTGGTTCCTGCTCACGTCGCTGGACTCGTTGCTGCGGCAGGCCATCTCCAGCGGCGTCATCCCCTCGAGCCTGCTGGACAGCAGCGACGTCGGCGCCATCCGCTTCGCCGCCGTGGGCCTCGGCCTGATGCTGCTGATGCTGTTCCGCCCGGCGGGCCTGCTGGGCAACCAGAAGGAGTTGCGTCTCGATGTCCGCTGACGACCACGCTGACCAGCCGGTGCCGGAGGAGCAGGAGGAGGTCGTCGACCAGGAGGACCTCCTCACCCAGCGCGAGGAGCTCATCGACGCCGAGCACGAGCGTGAGGCCCAGGGCCCCTCTGCAGGGGCGCTGCGGGCCGCGGAGGCGCTCCGCGACGTCGAGCCCGTCCCCGGGGTGGCCAAGCCCGACCCGATCCTCGTCGCCGACGGGGTCGTGCGTCGGTTCGGTGGTCTCACCGCGGTGGACGTCGAGCACCTCGAGGTCCAGCGTGGGACGATCACCGCGCTGATCGGTCCCAACGGTGCCGGGAAGTCGACCTTCTTCAACCTCGTCAGCGGCTTCGACACCCCGACGGCGGGGACGTGGTCGTTCGACGGCAAGGACGTGAGCGGCTGGTCGGCCTACCGGATCGCCCGGCTGGGCATGGTCCGCACCTTCCAGCTCACCAAGGCGCTGATGCGGCTCACCACCCTCGAGAACGTGATGCTGGGCGCCACCGGGCAGAGCGGCGAGAGCCTCTGGCTGGCCCCGCTGCGGTTCGTGTGGGGTGCCCAGGAGCGGAAGAACCGCGTGCGCGCGGACGAGCTGCTCGAGCGGTTCAAGCTCACGCACATGCGTGACGAGTTCGCGGGCACCATGTCCGGTGGCCAGCGCAAGCTGCTCGAGATGGCCCGCGCGATGATGGTCGACCCCTCGCTGCTGATGCTGGACGAGCCGATGGCCGGGGTCAACCCTGCGCTCACGCAGTCGCTGCTCGGGCACATCCAGGCCCTGCGTGACGACGGCGTGACGATCGTGCTCGTCGAGCACGACATGGACGTCATCATGTCGATCAGCGACTGGGTGGTGTGCTTCGCCGAGGGCAAGGTCATCGCCGAGGGACGACCTGACGACATCCGCCGCGACCCGGCGGTCATCGACGCCTACCTGGGCACCCGACGCAGCCTGCCCGACGCTGCGGGCAAGGAGGACGAGGCATGAACGACCACACGCCGCTGCTCAGCTCGGTCGACCTGGTCTCGGGCTACCTGCCCGAGGTCAACATCCTCAACGGGTGCAACGTCTACGTCGACCGTGGCGAGCTGGTGGGGATCATCGGTCCGAACGGCGCCGGCAAGTCGACGCTCATCAAGACGATGTTCGGGCTGGTGCCCGTCCGTTCCGGCCAGGTGCTGCTCGGGGACCGGGACATCACCGGCCGTGCCGCGCACCTGCTCGTGGGGGACGGGCTCGGCTACGTCCCGCAGAACAACAACGTCTTCCCGTCCCTGACGATCGAGGAGAACCTCGAGATGGGGATGTACGTCCGGCCCAAGGAGTTCGACACCCGCTTCCGCGCCGTGGCCGAGCTCTTCCCGCTGCTGGGCGACCGGCGCGCCCAGCGGGCGGGGTCGCTGTCCGGCGGTGAGCGTCAGGTCGTGGCGATGGGCCGGGCGCTGATGACGGACCCGACGGTGCTCTTCCTGGACGAGCCGTCGGCCGGCCTCTCACCGCTCATGCAGGACACCGTCTTCGAGGCCGTCTCCACGATCAACTCCTCGGGTGTGTCCATCCTCATGGTGGAGCAGAACGCCCGCCAGTGCCTGGACATCTCCGACCGCGCCTACGTGCTCGACCAGGGGCGCGACGCCTACACCGGCACCGGGGAGGAGCTCGCCAACGACCCGAAGGTCATCGAGCTCTATCTCGGCACCCTCGCCCGCATCGACGACTGAGCGACGGGCGCGGCCCGGCACGGGATGGCGTGCACGTCCCACTCCGGTGAGTGGCTTGCGCACGCGGGGGAGCGGTGTGGCGTGCACGTCCCACTCCGGTGAGTGGGTCGCGCACGCGGGGGAGCGGTATGGCGTGCACGTCCCACTCCGGTGAGTGGCTTGCGCACGGGCGGTGCGACGGACACAGGGCGCCGCGTCGTCCCGATCGACGCCCGACGTGGCCGAAGGCCCGCCCCCAGCAGGGGGCGGGCCTTCGCCGTGCAGCCGTGTCGCTGGTGTCAGCGCATGTCGGCGGCGGGGTTGGACTCGACGGTCTCCAGCGTCTCGAACTCGCCGTTGTCGTCGAAGCCGTAGACCTCGATGGAGGCGCGACCCGGCTCACCGGCGTCGGTGAAGTCCAGCGGACCGCTGACGCCCTGGTAGTCGATGTCCTCGCCGTCCTCGAGCAGGCCCTTGCACTCCTCGTAGGAGGTGCACTCGGTGCCTTCCTTGGTGACGTCGACGATGGAGTTCTTGAACTCCTCGGCGTCGGCGGACCCGGCCGCCTCTGCGGCGAGCGCCACGGTCACCGCGCAGTCGTAGACCTGCGGGGCGAACTGGGTGTTGTCACCCAGGTCGGGGGCGAACTCGGCGAGCGCGGAGAGGAAGTCCTCGTTGTCCGCGGAGGCCGGGGCCGTGCCCTTCATCCCCGCCAGGACGCTCGGGTCGGACTCGTTGACCAGCGTGCCCAGGTCGGGGTTGCGCAGGCCGTCCGCGCCGTAGAAGCCCATGTCGGCCGGCGTGAGACCGGCCTCGAGGAGGCCCTGCATGATCTGCACGCCCTCCTCGAAGGCCACGATGACGACGGCGTCGGCGTTCGCGGAGACCACGGACTGGACGACCGAGTCGTACTGCTGGGCCAGCGGGTCGTAGGTCTCGTTGATGGCGACGGTGGCGCCGGCGTTCTCCAGCGCCTCGGCCGTCGCGTTGGCCAGGCCGCGGCCGTAGTCGTCGGCACGGGCCACGATCGCCACGTTGGTCCAGCCGTCGTTGATGATCGTGTTGGCCAGGACCGGGCCCTGCAGGGCGTCGGACGGCGCCGTCCGCACGTAGAGGCCGTTGTCGTCGTAGTCCGTGAAGGTCGGCGCCGTGTTGGAGCCCGAGCACTGCATGACGCCGGCACCGGTGATCCGGTCGATGATGTCCAGCGACCGGCCGGACGCCGCCGCACCGATGATGGCGCTGACGCCCTGGCCGAGGATGCGGTCGGCCGAGGCCTGCGCGATCGTGGCCTGGTCGCCCTCGTCGCCGCCGACCGGCGCCGGGACCTCGCTGCCGAGCACGCCGCCGGCGTCGTTGATGTCCTGGATCGCCAGCTCGAGCGCCTTGATCTGCGGCGGGCCGAGGTAGGCGAGCGCACCGGTCTCGGGGAGGATGTAGCCGAAGGTGAACGAGCCCGGCGTGGCGGCCTCGGTCGAGCCCTCGTCCGCCGAGGTCTCCTCGGTGTCGGAGGTGGCCGTCTCGTCGCCGGTCTCGGCCGCCTGGGTCTCGGTGGTCGTCGTCTCCTCGGGCTCGTCGCCACCGGCCCCGCAGGCCGCGAGGAGGGCGACGGCCGACAGGGCGGCCACCGCCTTCACATGGGTCTTCCTGAACATCGCTGTCCTCTCGACGTGTGGCCCGCTTCACGACCAGGTATGCCGTTGCGTCACGGGCAGGTGTGCCGCCACCCTAGTCCGCGCGGGGCTCGTTGTGGAGAACTGTGACCGTACTGTGACCAGCGAGTTTCGCGCCGGGTCAGCCCGGTGCCCGCGCCACGACCACGACCGTGCCCGGCAGCAGCTCGCCCCGCAGCCGGCTCCAGCCGCCCCACTCGTGGTCCGCGCCGGCCGGCCACTCCGGCTCGACGAGGTCCTCCACCACCAGGCCGGCGCCGACCACCGCGCGCACGAGGTCGCCGAGCGTGCGGTGGTGCTCGCTGTAGACGACCTCCCCGGCCGCCGTCTCCTCGACGTAGGCGCGTCGGTCGAAGTAGGAGTGCGACGCGGTGAGCCCCTCGGCTCCCGGGACGTCCGGGAAGGCCCACCGGAACGGGTGCGACAGGGAGAACGCGCACATGCCGCCGGGGCGGAGGACCCGCGCCCACCCGGCCAGGGCCCGGTCGGCGTCGGGCACGAACGAGAGCACCCCGTGGGCGGTGACGACGAGGTCGAAGGAGGCGTCCGCGAACGGCAGCCGGGCCCCGTCGCACTGGACGTACGAGGGCCGGGGCGCGGACGGCATACCCGCGTCGATGCGGCGGGCGACCCGGAGCATCCCGGACGAGACGTCGGTGGCGACCACGCGTGCGCCGCGGCCGGCCGCCCAGCGCCCGCCCTGGGCGGCGCCTGCTCCGACCTCGAGGACGTCGAGCCCGGCGACGTCGCCGAGGAGGCCGAGGTCGTCCTCGGTCCAGCCCTCCGGGCCCCAGACCAGCGCGGCGTCGCCGAGGAAGCGGCCGTGCTCGGCGTGGTAGGTGTCGGCCTCCGCGTCCCACCAGGCGCGTCCGGCGCGGACGGCCGCGTCGTGGTCGACCTGGCGGCGGCTGACGCGGTCCGGCGTCGGGGGAGTGCTCACCCGGGCAGTGTGGCAGGCGGACCCGACTTTGACCGGGGCTGCCGTGGTCGTTAGGCTGGGTGGGCGCGTCGCGTGCGCTCATGCGTGCCCGTGCGCAGCACGACATCAACAGCATCATCACCGTCCATCTTCAACCTGTCCACAATCGGAGCCCCTACTACATGACTGCAACCACGGCCGACAAGGCCATCTCCCAGATCGCTGTCA
>CAZONQ010000005.1:45825-53006 GCA_964581125.1 uncultured Ornithinimicrobium sp. | reverse complement strand
GTGCAGAGCGTGCGCCCGGTCGGGACGGGGGGCGTGCAGAGCGTGCGCCCGGTCGGGACGGGGGCGTGCAGAGCGTGCGCCCGGTCGGGACGGGGGGCGTGCAGAGCGTGCGCCCGGTCGCCGGGTGTTCACGTCAGCACCTCGACGTTCACCTCCCGTCGACCCTCCTCTCCCCCGCCCGCCACCTTGACCGTCCACGGTGCGGCCAGGGGTCGAGAGCCGGCCCCGGCCGCCCGGTCGGCGAGGGCCGCGCGGCGACGTCACGAGAGGAACCCACGTGTCACACCTGCACCGACGTCCACCCCGCGAGCGCCACCGCCGCCGGAGGCTCGGGGTGGCGGCCGCCGCCGCGCTCGCCCTGCCGGTCACGGCGCTCGGCCCGGCGCTGGCCAGCGGCGCGCCCGCCGGCACCCACCTGCCCGCCGAGCCACGCTCCGGGCTCTCCGGCGTCCTGGTCAGCGAGGTCGCCGCGGGCGGCCCGGGGGCCACGTCGCAGGCCAACCGGGACAGCCACAAGAACTTCATCGAGCTGACCAACTACTCCGACGAGCCGGTGGACCTGTCCGGCTGGCGGATCTACCGCTGCGGCCAGGTCGGCAGCGGCTACGGCCCGCAGGCGGTCGTCGAGGACGGCACGGTGCTCGCGCCGGGCGACCAGTTCACCGCCGCGGCGGCCGGCTCCGGCTACGAGGCCGACGCCTACTACGAGACCAACCTGCACTCCTTCGGCTTCGGCGCCTTCGTGCTCGACGCCGACGGCGTGCGCCAGGACGCGATCGGCTTCTACCACGAGGACGTCTCCACCGACTGCAAGGACGCCGACGGCGAGTGGCTGCAGCGCGGCCTGCAGCACCGCCTCGACGAGTCGCACCAGCGCGTCGGCACCACCGGCGACCTCGAGCAGGACTGGGTCGTCGCGCCACGCACGGTCGACGCCCCCAACGCCACCGGGCACGACGTCCCCCGCGTCGACAACGGGCTGCGCTTCTCCGAGCTCAACAACGGCGCCGCCGGCAGCGCGCTCGACCAGTACGTCGAGATCACCAACTACGGCACCGAGCCGGTCGACATGTCCGGCTACCAGCTCTTCCGCTGCGGCGAGAACGGCTCGCAGTACCTCCAGGTCGGCGCCTTCCCCGACGACGCCGGGCTCGCCCCCGGCGAGAGCTACCTCGCGGCCCGCGCCGGCGGCGCCTACGCCGACGAGGCGGACGTCACCTACCCGACCGCGATGCACTGGCGCGACTTCGGCGTCGCCCTCTTCACCCCGCAGGACGAGATCGTCGACCGGGTGGGCGCCTACGGCAACCGCAACTCCTCGTGCACGGACGGCCGCCCGGTCGCCGAGCGGCTCAACCACTTCGACTCCACCACCTACCAGCGCGTGGGCGACACCGGCGACAACCTCAGCGACTTCGTCGTCACCGCGACCCGCACCCCCGGCGTCGAGGACGCCGCCACCGACCACGCCCCGGCACCGACCTTCGCCGGCTTCCGGGACGTGCGGATCAGCGAGGTCGCGGCCGCGGGGCCCGCCGGCGGCGACGACGAGTTCTTCGAGCTCGGCAACTACGGCGAGGAGCCGGTCGACCTCTCCGGCTGGAGCGCCTACCGCTGCTACGGCACCGGGCAGCCCGGCGTCGGCGACGCGGTCCAGATCGCCGACCTCGGCGACGTCACCCTGCAGCCGGGCGAGGTCTACCTCGGCGTGCCCGCCGGCGCGCCGGCCGAGCTGCTGGAGCAGGCCGACGCCACCTACGCCACCGGCCTCAACCAGACCGACGGCTACGGGGTCTACGTCACCGACGCCGACGGCGCCCTCGTCGACGCCTTCGCGTCCTACGACGTCAACGAGGACGCCTACACCCCGTGCCGCCTGGGCCAGGAGGCCCGCGACTGGACCAAGGACGACCTGGGCGAGAGCTACACCCGCGCGCAGTTCCTCGCCGACAACGAGCTCGACTTCGTCGTGGCCGACCGCACCCCGGGCGTGCTCGAGGACGCGACCTGGGTCGACCCGACGGTCCCGCTCGAGGGCGAGACCGACGCCGTCGAGGTCGGGACCGACCACGTCCCCGGCACCCCTGCCGTCGGGGGCGAGGGCCGCTCGGCCACGGTGACCACCACCGACGAGGGCGGCACCACCCTCGACGTCGAGGTGCGCGCGGGCGAGCCCCGCGGCACCGAGGGCGTCGTCGTCCACGCCGGCGTCAGCGCGCTCCCCGTCCCGGAGACGCTCGTGGGCGCCGACGAGCAGCCGGTCGAGGACCCGGCCGCCCCGGTCGCCGAGGGCACGACGGGCACCTACCCCTACCTGCGCTTCGAGGTGCCCGCCGACGGCGCGACCGAGTTCGTCTGGTCGGGCACCACCGAGCTGCGCAACGAGCTCCAGCTCCTCGTGTGGTCGCCCCAGGACGAGGTATGGCGTGCCGCCTCCGCGGGCGTCCCGTCCGCCGACGGCGACGTCACCCTCGCCGCGGAGGTGACCGAGGAGGAGGCCGCGGGCGGCACGGCATACCTGATGGTGATCGACGGCCCCCGCACGAGCGGCGGCCTCCTCGACGAGGTGGGCGTGACCGACCAGGCGTTCGCCGACCCGGGCAGCTACGACGTGGCGGTCAACCACATGACCGACACGCAGTTCTACGCCGAGGGCTTCCGCGACGTCTTCCGGCAGATGGTGACGTGGGTGGTGGCCAACGCCGACGCGCGCAAGATCGGCTACAGCTCGCACACCGGCGACATCGTCGAGAACTGGCTCAACGGCAACCACGCGCCCGAGCGCGCCGACCGCGAGCTGCAGGCCGCCCGGGACATCATGGACCTGCTCAACGAGGCGGGCGTGCCCAACGGGGTGCTGCCGGGCAACCACGACAACCTGTGGGGCCACGACAACGACCGCTACAACGAGTTCTTCCCGGTCGGGATGTACGACGAGCAGCCGTGGTACGGCGAGGCGTGGGCCCCGGGCGACAACTCGGCGCACACCGACTACTTCTCGGCGGCCGGCGTGGACTTCCTCGTCGTCTCGCTGCCCTACGCCCCGAGCGCGGCGCAGATGGAGTGGGCCTCGGAGCAGGCCGCGGCGCACCCGGAGCACAACGTGATCCTGGCGACGCACTCCTACCTGCACACCAGCGGGGAGCGCGACGACCTCGACCGGCGCCACACCGCGACCGGCGACCAGCTGTGGGAGCGCGTCGTCGCGCCCAACGACAACGTCTTCCTCGTCTTCGGCGGGCACTACCACGGGACGTCGACCTACGTCGCCGACCCGGTGACCGGCGGGCGCTCCCCCGTCGACCGGGTGGCGGGCGGCGCGGCGACGGTGCAGAACGTCGGCGCGACCGGCCGCACCGTCGTGGAGATGCTGGCGGACTACCAGGGCTACCGCTCGACGCTGCTCGAGGACCCGACGGTGGTGCGCGACGACCTGCTCGACCGCGACACCGGCTTCCAGCGGCTGCTGCAGCTGGACCTCGACGCCTCCCTCATAGCGGTCAACGCCTACTCCCCCACGCTGGACAGCTTCGAGGCGTGGCGCTACGACGAGCCGGCGTTCCGCGGCGACGCGGCGCGCTACGACGCGGCGGACGACGAGTTCGTCGTGGGCGTGCACCTGCTGCGCTCGACGACCGTCACCACGACCGGGTGGACGCTCACCGGGCCCTCGTCCGTCGTCGCCACGGAGCGGACGGCGCCGGGGACCGCGGTCGAGGTCGAGCTCCCGGAGGGCGCAACGTCCTGGTATGCCGTGGTGACGGACGCCGACGGCAACGTCGTCCGCTCCTCGCCGGTCACGACCGGGGCGGAGGCCACCGACCCGGCCGCGGCGCTCGAGGACCTCGCCACGGCGCTCGAGGCCCACGTGGCCGCCGGGGACGTGGCGGGACCGGTCGCCACCAAGCTGACGAAGGCGGCCGGCCAGGCCGAGCACCACCTGTCCGCGGGTCGCACCGCGCAGGCGGCCAAAGCAGTGGAGCGCTTCCTGCGCCACCTCGAGGACCCCAAGCGCCCCGACACGCTGACCGACGAGGCGGCCGAGGACCTGCGCGGGCGCGCCGAGGAGGTGCTGCGCCTCCTGGGCTGACCGACGCCGGCTCACCCCCGAGCGACCGGCCCCGGCCCACCAGGTGGTGGACCGGGGCCGGTCGCGTGGGGCATCCGGACCGCGTCAGCCGAAGCAGGCGTAGCGGTTGTGCGGGACCTCGACGGTGAGGGGGCACGTCGTCTCCTCGTCGAGTGACCGTTGCGCAGCCAGACCGAACCGACGAGGAGCCCCGCCGTCAGTTCGTGCGAGCCCCCTGGCCCCGGAGCCGCGCCACGACCTCCAGCAGGGCGGCGCGCTCCTCGCCCGCCCCGGCAGCGCCGCTGGTCACGACGCCCGCGAGCGCGGCGTTGTAGTAGAGCCCGTCGCCGAGCAGCTGGATGGCGCGGGCCACCGCGCGGTCCCCCACCTCGTCGAGGATCAGCTCGAACCACCCGTGCTGCACGGCCCCCATCGCGGCGCGCGCGGCCGGGTGCCCCTCCTGCGCCAGCCGGGCGGTCGCGACGAGCGCCCGGTCCAGCGGGGAGCCGTCGACGACCGAGGTCTCCACGTAGTAGACGGAAGGGCCCCTCGGGTCCTGCGCCATCGTCTCCGCGTCGGCTCGACCGAGGGCGACCAGCCGCTCCGCCAGCCCCTCGACCAGCGCCTCCTTGCTGCCGAAGTGGTAGAGCACCCCGCCCTTGGACACCTTCGCGCGCGCGGCGACCGCGTCGATCGTCGCCGCCCGCGGGCCGTCGGCGACGAGCAGCTCCTCGAAGGCGTCCAGGACCGTCTCTCGCGCTGACATGGGACGACGGTAGCGCGTCCCTTCCTATACCGTCCAGACGGTATAGTAGACGGGTCGCCCATCGTCCACACCCCACCGCCGGAGCACCGAGGAGGTATGCCGTGACCGCCGCCACCGCGCCCCGTCCCGCCACCCGCACCGGGACCGCCACCCGCACCGGGACCGCCGGGCCGACCGCCCGCCACCCCTGGGCCGCGCTGGCGGTCCTCATGCTGCCCGTCCTGCTCGTGGCCGTCGACAACACCGTGCTGGCCTTCGCCGTCCCCTCGATCTCCGAGTCGCTGCGCCCCGGAGGCAACGAGCTGCTCTGGATCGTCGACGCCTATCCCCTCGTCCTCGCGGGCCTGCTCGTCCCGATGGGCAGCCTGGGCGACCGCATCGGCCGCCGGCGGATCCTGCTGGTCGGCGCGACCGGCTTCGCCGTGGTCTCGGCGGCCGCGGCGTTCGCGCCGACCGCGGGCGCCCTCATCGCCGCGCGTGCCGCGATGGGGCTCTTCGGCGCGGCGCTCATGCCGGCCACGCTGTCGCTGATCCGCAACATCTTCGTCGACCCCTCGCGCCGGCGGACCGCCATCGCGATCTGGGCCGCGGGCTTCTCCGGGGGCGCCGCGCTGGGGCCGATCGTCGGCGGGGTGCTGCTCGAGCACTTCTGGTGGGGCTCGGTCTTCCTGCTCGCCCTGCCCGTCCTCGTGCCGCTCCTGGTCCTCGCGCCGGTGCTCGTCCCGGAGTCGCGGGACCCGCGGCCCGGCCCGCTCGACCCGGTGAGCGCCCTGCTGTGCCTGCTGGCGATGCTGCCGCTGGTCTACGGGATCAAGACGGTCGCCGGGTCGCCCCTCGAGGGCTCGGCGCTGCTGCTGACCGGCCTGCTCGTGGGCGCGCTCTTCGTGCGCCGCCAGCTGCGCCGCGACGACCCGATGCTCGACGTGCGGCTCTTCGCCAACCCGGTCTTCAGCGGCTCGGTGGCGGCCAACCTGCTCAGCGTCTTCTCCCTCGTCGGCTTCATCCTCTTCGTCTCCCAGCACCTCCAGCTGGTCAGCGGACTCTCCCCCGTCCAGGCCGGGACGGTCCTCGTCCCCGGTCTCGCCGTGACGATCGCCGCCGGTCTCGCGGTCGTCCCGCTGGCGCGGCGCGTGCGCCCGTCCCACCTGGTCGCCGGCGGCCTGCTGCTCAACGCCGTGGGCTACGCGATCGTGCTGGCCTCCGGGCAGCGCGGCAGCGACCTCGGCCTGCTGGTCGCCTTCGTCGTGCTCGGCGCGGGCATCGGCGCCGCCGAGACGATCTCCAACGACCTCATCGTCTCCAGCGTCCCCGCCTCGCGCGCGGGCGCCGCGTCCGCGGTCTCGGAGACCGCCTACGAGCTGGGCTCCGTGCTCGGCACCGCGGTCCTGGGCACGATCCTCACGGTCGCCTACCGCGCGCGGGTCGAGGTCCCCGCCGGCCTGTCCCCCGAGGACGCGCGCGCCGCGGGCGAGACCCTCGGCGGGGCGACCGAGGCCGCGCGGGGGCTGCCGGACGACGTCGCCGAGGCGCTGCTCGCCTCGGCCCGGCACGCCTTCGACTCCGGCGTCACGTGGACGTCCGCGATCGGCGTCCTCCTCATGCTCGTGGCCGCCGCCGTGGTGCTGCGGGCGCTGCGCACGGCCGTCTGAGCCCGCAGCGCCCCACCTCCCCGTCGCCCCGGGTATCTGGGCCGCCCCCCGACGCTCCTTCCTGCATCCCCGGCAGGGGGCCGGGGCGAGGAGAGGGGCAGGACGCATGTGGACCGTTGAGGACTTCCCCGGTGCCGACAAGGTGCCGTGGCAGCTGCTGATCAGGGCGCGCTTCGTGCGCGACGTGGACGCCTTCGTGGCCACGGCGGTCGTCGGGCAGGTGGCGCACGTCGCCTCGCTCGACGTCGCCACCAGGATCGCCACCGCCGCCGCCGAGGCGCTGCGGGGCATGCCGGCCGAGAAGCTCGGTCGGGCCGCCCGCGGCGACGCCTTCGGCGCGGTGGCGGACTTCATCGACATCTGCCCGCCGTGGCCGCCGTGGCCGTGGCCGCGCCCGTGGCCCGGTCCGTGGCCGGGCCCGTGGCCGTGGGCCGACGGGCGCGACGACCGGTTCGCGCAGATCGGCACGCCCTACGAGGGCATCGTCCTCCAGGGCGCGCTCGACCTGCTGGGCCGGGCGGGCAGCCCGCAGCTGCAGGAGCAGCTGGGCGGCGTCGTCAAGGAGCTGGGCGGCTTCTGACGTGCAGGGGTGGGGGGGGGGGGGGGGGGGGGGGGGGGGGCCCCCCCCCCCCCCCCCCCCCCACCCCCCCCCCCCCCCGCCGCCCGGCCCGCCGCCCCCGCCGCCCCCCCCCCCCGC
>CAZONQ010000005.1:0-45815 GCA_964581125.1 uncultured Ornithinimicrobium sp. | reverse complement strand
GCCAGATCGCGGGTCCGGCACTGGCCACCGACCCCTGCCACCAGCAGCGGGGCGCATTCGGAGGGTCGGGGGTGCGGGGTGGGGCCGCGCCCGGGGCGCCCGCACCGCGCACCTCACGTCCAGACCCGCAGCTCGTCGGCGACCGGTGCGTCGCACCCGGGGCGCGCCCCGGCGGACGCCTGATCTGTCGAAGCGTAGCCCCGCGCCCAGGCCAGGCCCAGGAACCTTGCCAAACCTTGAACCTGTCATGGGGGAACTGTGACCTGGCGGGTCAGCCGGCCCCGGCGGAGGCGCGGGCCGCGCCGCCGGAGCGGGGCGGCGCGCTGCTGCGCCGCACGACCAGCACCGGCGCCACCTGGACCGCCGGCTCCACGGACTGGCCCTCGATGAGGCTGACGAGCTGCTCGATCCCCACCCGCCCGACGTCGCGGAACCCCTGCTCGACCGTGGTGAGCGGCGGGTAGAACCACGCGCTGTCGGGCGTGTTGTCGTAGCCCACGACGCTCACGTCCTCGGGCACCCTCAGGCCCGCCTCGTGGAGGGCGGTGAGGAGCCCCAGCGCCATGCTGTCGTTGGCGGCGAAGACCGCGCTCACGCCGGCGTCGACCATGACGCGCCCGGCCTCGTAGCCGGAGCCGGCGCCCCAGTCGCCGGGGATCCTCGGCCCCGGCTCCACCCCGTGCTCCTCGAGGGTCCGCTGCCACCCCACGGTGCGCAGGCGGGCCTCCGACCAGTCGAGGGGCCCGCCGACGTGGCCGATCCTCGTGTGCCCCAGGGAGAGCAGGTGCTCGGCGGCGAGCGCCCCGCCACGCTCGTTGTCGCTGGCCACCAGCGGCCGCCCCGGCAGGCGGGCCTCCATCGCGACGACCGGGAGGTCGGAGGGCAGGACCGGCTCGACGAGCTTGACCTGCTCGTCCGTGGGCGCCACGACGATCAGCCCCTCCACGTCGCGCTGCAGCAGGTCGTCCAGCGCCCCCCGCGCGTCGTCGGCACCCAGGCCGGCCAGCGAGGTGATGTGCGCGGCGTAGCCCCGCGCCCGCGCGGCCGCCTCGACGCTGAGCAGGGTGGACGCCGGGCCGAAGAAGGGCCCGATGAACGACACCACCCCGATCGAGCGGCTGCGGCGGGCCGCCAGGTTGCGCGCGGAGGCGCTGCGCCGGTAGCCGAGCAGCGCCATCGCCGCCCGCACCCGCTGCTCGGTCCCGGGCGACACGTTGGGCGCGGCGTTGATCACCCGGCTCACGGTCTGGTGGGAGACCCCCGCCTCGCGGGCGACGTCATACATCGTCGTCCGTCGTCTGCGCCCGTCCATGCTCGTCATCCTTCCAGAAGGCCGTCCGCCCGCCCGTCACCACGACGTGAGCCGGGTCACGCTTGACACGGGACGGGATGTTAGCGCTAACGTACGCCTCGGCGTTACCGCTCACACGCACCTGCGACGGAGCAGCCGCACCCCTCGACGCGGAGGAAGGACAGAGCAGCAGTGGATCTGACGACATACCCCGAGCACGTCCGTGCGGAGGTGGGACGCGTGCGCGAGGAGGTCGCCCGGCTGCACGCGGAGCTGCCCCGCTGGGAGCTGGTCGTGTGGACCGCGGGCAACGTCTCCCAGCGCGTCGCCGGGGCCGACCTGTTCGTCATCAAGCCCAGCGGAGTCAGCTACGACGAGCTCTCCCCCGAGGCGATGGTGGTCTGCGACCTGGACGGCAACCTGGTCGACGGCGAGCACGCGCCGTCCTCGGACACCGCCGCGCACGCCTACGTCTACCGGCACATGCCCGAGGTGGGCGGGGTCGTCCACACCCACTCGACCTACGCCGTGGCCTGGTCGGCGCGCGCCGAGGAGATCCCCTGCGTGCTGACGATGATGGCCGACGAGTTCGGCGGTCCCGTGCCGGTCGGGCCGTTCGCCCTGATCGGCGACGACTCGATCGGCCGCGGCATCGTCGAGACCCTGCGCCGCTCGCGCAGCCGCGCCGTCCTCATGCAGAACCACGGCCCCTTCACCGTGGGCGCCGACGCCCGCGCCGCGGTCAAGACCGCCGTCCTCGTCGAGGAGGTCGCCCGCACGGTGCACGTCGCCCGCCAGCTCGGCGAGCCGCTGCCCATCCCCCAGGACGACGTGGACGCCCTCTACGACCGCTACCAGAACGTCTACGGCCAGCCCGCCCCCACCACGACCCAGGAGCCCGCCCAGTGAGCAAGCCCTACGCCGACCGCCAGATCTGGTTCGTCACCGGCAGCCAGGACCTCTACGGTGAGGAGACCCTGCGCCAGGTCGCCGACCAGTCCCGGACGATCGCCGCCGCCCTCGACGGCTCCGAGCACGTCCCCGCCCCGGTGCGCTGGGTCCCGGTGCTCAAGGACCGCGACGCGATCCACCGGCTGGCGCTGGAGGCCAACGCCGACCCGTCCTGCATCGGCGTGGTCGCCTGGATGCACACCTTCTCCCCGGCCAAGATGTGGATCCGCGGGCTGGCCACGCTCGACGTGCCCCTGCTCCACCTGCACACGCAGGCCAACGTGGAGCTGCCCTGGTCGACGATCGACTTCGACTTCATGAACCTCAACCAGGCCGCGCACGGCGACCGGGAGTTCGGCTACGTCCAGAGCCGGATGGGGGTCCGTCGGGCGATCGTCGCCGGCCACGTGTCGCACGAGCAGGTCCAGCGCCGCGTCGGGACGTGGGCGCGGGCCGCCGCCGGCTGGGACGCCACCCGCACCCTGCGGCTCGCGCGCTTCGGCGACAACATGCGCGACGTCGCCGTCACCGAGGGCGACAAGACCGAGGCCGAGATCCGCCTCGGCGTCTCGGTCAACACCTGGGGCGTCAACGACCTCGCCGACGCCGTCGACCAGGTGCCGGACGCCGAGGTGGACACGCTCGTCGACGAATACCTCGACCTCTACGACGCCGCCCCCGAGCTCCGCCCCGGCGGCGAGCGCCACGACTCGCTCCGGTATGCCGCGCGCCAGGAGCGCGCACTCCTCGCCTTCCTCGGGTCGGTCGGCGCGGGCGCCTTCACCACGACCTTCGAGGACCTCGGCGCCCTCCGCCAGCTGCCCGGGCTGGCGGTCCAGCGCCTGATGGCCGCCGGCTACGGCTTCGGCGCCGAGGGCGACTGGAAGACCGCCGTGCTCGTCCGCGCGGCCAAGGTCATGGGGGCCGGCCTCCCCGGGGGCGCCTCCCTCATGGAGGACTACACCTACGACCTCACCCCCGGCGAGGAGCTGATCCTCGGCGCCCACATGCTGGAGATCTGCCCCTCCCTCACCACGGACCGACCCCGGCTGGAGATCCACCCGCTGGCCATCGGCGGCCGCGAGGACCCCGTCCGCCTCGTCTTCCACGCCGACCCCGGCGAGGGCGTCGTCGTGGCCATGTCCGACATGCGCGAGCGCTTCCGGCTCACGGCCAACACCGTCGACGTCGTCGCCCCGCCCCAGCCCCTGCCCCACCTGCCCGTGGCCCACGCCGTCTGGCGGCCGCGCCCCGACCTGGCCACCTCGGCCGAGTCGTGGCTGCTGGCCGGCGCGGCCCACCACACGGTGCTGTCCACCCAGGTCGGCGCCGACGCCTTCGCCCACTACGCCGACATCGCCGGCACCGAGCTCCTCGTCATCGACGAGGAGACCACCACCCGCGGCTTCGCCCGCGAGGTCCGCTGGAACCAGGCCTACCATCGCCTGGCCCAGGGCCTGTGACGGGCCCGCACCCCCCTACCTCGATCCCCACACCACCCATCGCACAACGAGGAGACACCATGTCCACTTCGATCCGCCGGATCGGCGCCCTGGCGCTCACCGGCACCCTGGCCCTCGGACTCGCCGCCTGCGGCGGGGAGGGCGCCGGCGACACCGGCAGCGACGGCGGCGGCGCCAGCGGCGACGCCGGCGGCGAGGAGCTCACCGTCGGCGTCGCCATGCCGACCCAGACCTCGGAGCGCTGGATAGCCGACGGCAACTCGGTGAAGGAGGGCCTGGAGGAGCTCGGCTACAAGGTCGACCTCCAGTTCGCCAACGACGACATCCCCACCCAGAGCCGCCAGGTCGACCAGATGATCACCAACGGCGCCGACGCCCTGGTCATCGGCGCGATCGACGGCACCGCGCTGTCGAGCCAGCTGGACGCCGCCGCCGCGGCCGGCATCCCGGTCATCTCCTACGACCGGCTCATCCGGGACAGCGAGAACGTCGACTTCTACGTCACCTTCGACAACTACAACGTCGGCGTGCAGCAGGCGACGAGCCTGCTGGTCGGCCTCGGCATCCTCGAGGAGGACGGCACCGAGACCGGCGAGGAGGGCCCCTTCAACATCGAGCTCTTCGCCGGGTCGCTGGACGACAACAACGCCCACTTCTTCTGGCAGGGCGCGATCGACACGCTGCAGCCCTACCTCGACTCCGGCGTCCTCAACGTCAAGTCCGGCCAGACCGACATCGAGCAGGCGGCCATCCTGCGCTGGCAGCAGGAGACCGCGCAGAAGCGGATGGAGGACCTGCTGACGAGCGACTACGGCGGCGGCAGCGAGCAGCTCGACGGCGTCCTCTCGCCCTACGACGGGCTCTCCCGCGGGATCATCACCGCGCTGCAGAACGCCGGCTACGGCCGGACGATCGCCGACGGCCTGCCCGTCGTGACCGGCCAGGACGCCGAGATCGCCTCGGTCAAGCTGATCGCCGACGGCGTGCAGTTCGCGACGATCTTCAAGGACACGCGCAAGCTCGCCGACCAGGCGGTGGTGACCGTCCAGGCCTACCTGACCGACACCGAGCCGGAGGCGAACGACACCGAGACGTACGACAACGGCGTCAAGGTCGTCCCGTCCTACCTGCTCGAGTCGGACATCATCTACAAGGACTCGATCCAGCCGCTGCTGGTCGACTCCGGCTACTGGACCGAGGCCGAGGTCGAGTCCGGCGTCGCCGACTGACCAGGCACCCTCCCCGCCCGGCGGCCGGAAGGTCGCCGGGCGGGACAGCCCGCCCCACCGACGACACCGACAAGGACGTCGCATGAACGACCACATCCTCCAGATGCGCGGCATCACCAAGACGTTCCCCGGCGTGAAGGCGCTCCAGGACGTCAACCTCGAGGTCCGCCGCGGCGAGATCCACGCCATCTGCGGCGAGAACGGCGCCGGCAAGTCGACCCTCATGAAGGTCCTGTCCGGCGTCTACCCGCACGGCAGCTACGACGGCCAGATCCTCTTCGACGGTCAGGAGGTCGAGTTCTCCTCGATCAACGACAGCGAGGAGCGCGGCATCGTCATCATCCACCAGGAGCTCGCCCTCGTCCCCCACCTGTCCGTGGCGGAGAACATGTTCCTCGGCAACGAGCGCCGGGACCGCCTGGGCCTCATCGACTGGCACCGGACCAACGCCGACGCGCGCGAGCTCATGCGTCGCGTCGGCCTGACCGAGCAGCCGGTGACGCAGATCAGCCACATCGGGGTCGGCAAGCAGCAGCTCGTGGAGATCGCCAAGGCGCTGTCGAAGGACGTCAAGCTGCTCATCCTCGACGAGCCGACGGCGGCGCTCAACGACACCGACTCCGAGCACCTCCTCGGACTGCTGCGGCAGCTCAACGCCGAGGGCGTCACCTGCATCATGATCTCCCACAAGCTCAACGAGATCGCCGAGATCGCCGACCGCACCACGATCCTCCGGGACGGCCGCACCATCGAGACCCTCGACATGGCCGACCCCGCCTCGACCCAGGACCGGATCATCCGCGGGATGGTCGGCCGCGACCTCGAGCACCGGTTCCCCGAGCGCGAGCCGAAGGTCGGCGAGGAGATCTTCCGGGTCGAGGGCTGGACCGTCGACCACCCGACGCAGTCCGGGCGGCGCGTCATCGACGGCGCCTCTCTCACGGTGCGGGCGGGCGAGGTCGTCGGGATCGCCGGGCTCATGGGCGCCGGCCGCACCGAGCTGGCGATGAGCGTCTTCGGGCGCAGCTGGGGCCGCTACGTCTCGGGGTCCACGTTCGTGCACGGCCGGGAGGTGCGGATGCGCACGGTCGACGAGGCCGTCGAGGCCGGGGTCGCCTACGCGACCGAGGACCGGAAGCGCTACGGGCTCAACCTCATCGACGACGTCCGCCACAACACGTCCGCGGCCGCCCTCGACAAGGTGTCCTCGCACGGCTGGATCAACGGGCTCGAGGAGCTCAAGGTCGCCAACGACTACCGGACCAGCCTCAACACCAAGGCGCCGTCGGTGCTGTCCACGGTCGGCAAGCTCTCCGGCGGCAACCAGCAGAAGGTCGTCCTGGCCAAGTGGCTCATGACCGAGCCGGAGGTGCTCATCCTCGACGAGCCCACGCGCGGCATCGACGTGGGGGCGAAGTACGAGATCTACACGATCGTCAACCGGATGGTCGCCGCCGGGAAGGGCGTGCTGGTCATCTCCTCCGAGCTGCCCGAGCTGCTCGGCATCTGCGACCGCATCTACACCCTGGCCTTCGGCCGCATCACCGGCGAACTGCCCGCGGCGGACGCCACCCAGGAACGACTCATGGAACTGATGACCATGGAGAAGGAGGCTGCCCGATGAGCGGCATCATGAACCTCAAGGAGCTCGTCACCAACAACGTGCGGCAGAGCGGCATCTTCGTCGCGTTCGTCTTCATCGTCGCGCTCTTCGCGATGCTGCACCCCAACTTCCTGTCGCCGGGCAACATCACCAACATCGTCCTGCAGTACTCCTACATCCTCATCCTGGCGATCGGCATGCTCATCGTCATCGTGGGAGGCCACATCGACCTGTCCGTGGGGTCGCTGGTCGCGCTGACCGGGGCGGTGGCCGCCGTGGTCTGCGTCCAGCACGGCCAGCCGTGGTGGGTCGGCGTCCTGGCGGCGCTGGGCGTGGGCCTGCTCGCCGGCGTCTGGCAGGGCTTCTGGGTCGCCTACGTGGGCATCCCCGCCTTCATCGTGACCCTCGCGGGCATGCTCATCTTCCGCGGGCTCACCTTCCGCGTCCTCGACAACATCTCGCTCTCGCCGTTCGGCGGGACCTACTACAAGATCGCCAACGGCTTCCAGAACGGCCTGCTCGGCGGCTACGGCATCGACGTGTTCACGATGGTCATCTTCGGGATCGCGGTCGCCGGCTACGCGGTCAACAGCTGGCGCAACCGCCGCGCCGCCCTGCGCTACCACCAGGACGTCGTCGGGATGCCGCTGTTCGTCCTCAAGATCGTCCTCGTGGCGGCGGTCGTCATGTGGTTCGCCTACCAGCTGGCGACGAGCCGGGGGCTGCCCAACGTGCTGATCCTGCTCGCCGTCCTGGTCCTGGCCTACGGCCTCATCACGCAGAAGACCGTCTTCGGCCGCAACGTCTACGCCATCGGCGGCAACCTGCACGCGGCCGAGCTCTCCGGCGTCAGGGTCAAGCGGGTCAACTTCATGGTCCTGGTCAACATGGGGCTGCTCTCGGCGATCGCGGGCATCGTCTTCTCGTCCCGGATGAACGGCGCCCAGCCCGGCGCGGGCAACATGTTCGAGCTGGACGCCATCGCGGCCTGCTTCATCGGCGGCGCGGCCGTGACCGGCGGGGTCGGCCGGGTCACCGGCGCCATGATCGGCGGGCTCATCATGGCCGTGATGAGCAACGGCATGCAGCTCATGGGGATCGACCAGTCGGTCCAGCAGGTGGTCAAGGGCCTCGTCCTGCTCCTGGCCGTCGCCTTCGACATCTACAACAAGCGCAGGGCCGGCAACTGACGATGGCACCGTTCGACCCCGCCCGGACCTCGCTCGGGATCGAGCTCGGGTCCACCCGCATCAAGGCCTGCCTCGTCGACGCCGACCGCCCGTCCCGCGTGCTCGCCACCGGCGTGCACGAGTGGGAGAACGAGTTCGTCGACCGCCTCTGGACCTACAGCCTCGACGCCGTGTGGTCCGGGGTGCGCTCCGCCTACTCCGCCCTCGCCGGCGAGGTCCGCGAGCGCCACGGCGTCCGGCTGACCACGCTGGGGTCGATCGGCGTCTCGGCGATGATGCACGGCTACCTGCCGCTCGACGCCGACGGCGAGCTGCTGGTGCCCTTCCGGACCTGGCGCAACACGAACACCGGCCGGGCGGCCGCCGAGCTGAGCGACCTGCTCGGGGTGAACATCCCCCTGCGGTGGTCCGTCGCCCACCTGCGCCAGGCGGTCCTCGACGAGGAGCCGCACGTCCCGCAGGTGGCGGCCCTGACCACCCTCGCCGGCTACGTGCACCGCGCGCTCACCGGCGAGCACGTCCTGGGGGTCGGCGACGCCTCGGGCATGTTCCCCGTCGACCCGGCCCGCCGTGACTACGACGCGGCGATGCTGCAGCGCGCCGACCGCCTGCTCGACGGCGCGGTGCCGCCCCTGCGCGACCTGCTCCCCCGCGTCCTCGTCGCCGGCGAGCAGGCGGGACGCCTGACCGAGGGCGGCGCGGCGCTCCTCGACCCCGGCGGGACGCTGCGACCGGGCGTCCCGTGCTGCCCGCCCGAGGGAGACGCGGGGACGGGCATGGTCGCGACCAACGCGGTGGCCCCGCGGACCGGCAACGTCAGCGTCGGCACCTCGATCTTCGCCATGGTCGTCCTCGAGCGGCCCCTGCGGGAGCGGCACGAGGAGCTGGACCTCGTCACCACCCCGACCGGCGACGCCGTGGCGATGGTGCACTGCAACAACGGCGCCAGCGAGCTCGCCGCCTGGGTCGCCATGTTCGCGCGGTTCGCCGACGCGACCGGGGCGGGGACCTCCACGGACGAGGTCTACGAGGTGCTGCTCACCGAGGTGCTCTCCGCACCGGCCGACGCCGGCGGGGTGCTGGCCTACAACCACCTGTCCGGCGAGCCGGTCGTCGGGCTCGAGGAGGGCCGCCCCCTGGTCCTGCGCGCCCCCGGCAGCGACCTGACGCTGGGGACGTTCATGCGCGCCCAGCTCTACGGCGTCTTCGCGACCCTCGCGCTGGGCATGCGCGTGCTCGACGGCGAGGGCGTCCGGGTCGACCGCATGTATGCCCACGGCGGCCTCTTCCGCACGCCCGTCGTCGCCCAGCGCGTCCTCGCCGGTGCCCTCGACGCCCCCGTCGCCGTCGCGTCGACGGCGTCCGAGGGCGGCGCGTGGGGCATGGCCGTGCTCGCGGCCCACCTCCTGCGCGACGACCGGCGCGACCTCGCCACCTGGCTGCGCGAGACCGTCTTCGCCGGCGCCGAGGACGTCGCGGGCCCCCCGGACCGCGCCGAGGTGGAGGCCTTCAGGAGGTGGGTGGAGCTCTACGAGACCGGCCTCGCGGTCGAGCGGACGGCGGTCGAGCTGCTCTAGCTCCCCGCGTAGGGCTCGACCTGCACCGGCACCGAGCCGGACCGCAGCGAGGTCGTCGCCGCGACGGCGGCCGCCACCGCCTCCCGCGCGGCGACCGGCGAGGTCAGCGTGCTGCCGCGGTGCCGCACGTGGTCGACGAACTCGGCGACCAGCCGCGGGTCGGCGCCGCCGTGGCCGCCCTCGGCCTCCGGCACGACGAGCTCGACGTCGCCCTCGGGCGTGTGGCGGTCGGTCCGCCGGTCCCAGATCCGGACCGTGGCCCCCGGCCCGTCGCCGAAGTTCTCCATCCGGCCCTCGGTGCCGATCACGCAGTAGTTGCGCCAGTAGTCGGGCGTGTAGTGGCACTGCTGGTAGGACGCGTGCACGCCGTTGTCGAGCCGCATGAGCACCATCGACAGGTCCTCGACGTCGACGACCGGGTGCAGGTCGGTCTGCGCCAGCGGGGGCCACGCGTCGGTGGAGTACCACTCCGGCATCCGCCGGTCGGAGTTGTCGCGGTGCGAGGTGACCCGGCCGTAGACGCCGAGGTCGCCCATCGCGGTGACCGTGCGCGTGTATCCGCCGGCCAGCCAGTGCAGCACGTCGATGTCGTGCGCGCCCTTCTGCAGCAGCAGCCCGGTGGTGTTGCGCCGGTCTGCGTGCCAGTCCTTGAAGTAGTAGTCGCCGCCGGCCGAGACGAAGTGGCGGCACCAGATCGCGGTGACCTCGCCGATCGCCCCCCGGAGGATCTGCTCGCGCATCAGCTGGACGAGCGGCATGTGGCGCATGTTGTGGCCCACGTAGAGCGGCACGCCCGTGCGCTCCGCGGTCGCCAGCACCCGGTCGGCGTCCTGCGTCGTCACCGCCAGCGGCTTCTCGACGAAGACCGGCAGCCCGGCCTCGAGCAGGCGCACCGCGTGCTCGGCGTGCAGGTGGTCCGGCGTGAGCACGAGGACGCCGTCCAGCTCGCCGGCGTGCTCCTCCAGGAGCGCGTCGAGCGAGTCGACGAGGGCCACGTCCCCGACCCGCTCGGCGGCGAGCCGCCGGGCGCCCTCGGCCGGGTCGGCCACCACGGTGACGCGGTGCCCCTCGCCCGGGCGGTGGGCGTAGCGCGCCAGGCTCGCGCGCAGCCCGAACCCGAGCATCCCCAGCCGCAGGTCCGCCTCTCCCCCGGTCACCGGCTCCTCCGGGTATGCCGTCACGCGGGCCCGCCGCCCGTCTCCGGTCCGGCGTCGCCCCGGGGCCCGAGGTCGGGCTCGTCCCGGACCTCGACCGTGCGGCCCGGCGCCTCCAACTCCAGCACGACGACCTCGTTGGTCCCCGTCCGCCACAGCGGGGCGGGCGCGTAGAGGGTCACCTGCGGCCCGACCTCCCAGTAGCGGCCGAGCATGCACCCGTTGAGCCAGACCATGCCCTTGCCCCACCCGGGCAGGGCGAGGAAGGCGTCGGCCGGGGCGTCCACCTCCAGCTCGGCGCGCGCGAACACCGGGCCCGAGGCCCCGGCGGGCGCGTCCGCGGCCCCCGGCTCGCCCCATACCAGCTCGTCGGTGAGGCCGTCCCGGTCGAGCGGGACGGCCGCGCTCTCCCAGCCCATGACGTAGCGGCGCCCGAGGCGCACCCCGGTGAGCCCCTTGCGCTCGCCCAGGCCCTCGCTGAAGTTGACGCGGCCCTGGTTCTCGACGACGACGACGAGGTCCCGCTCGCCCGCGGTCCCGGCCCGCGGCGGGTCCACCCGGACGGTGTGCGCGGCGTCGTTGCGGTCGACGACGCCCACCACGGTGCCGTCGACGAGGACGGTGGCCCGGTCCTTCAGGCCCTCGAGGGTGAGGTCGGCGCCGTCGGCCGGCACGCGCGTGGTGGCGCGGTAGACCACGAGCCCGTGGTCGACCCCGAGGGTCTCCATCGTGAGCGGGTGGGGCGCCCGGCGGGAGGGACCGGCGGTCTCGGCGGCCTCGAGGAGGGGACGCCAGCGGTCGACCTCGACGGACCGCGGCCGCTGCCGCGCGGGCAGCGCCGGCGGCTCGGGCGGCTCCACGCCCAGGTGGCGCGCCAGGACCTCGCGCACGGCCCAGAAGGTGTCGGTCAGCTCGCCGGCCTCCCCGACGGGCGCGTCGTAGTCGTAGCTGGTGACCGTCGGCTGCAGGCGGCCGGTGCCCGGCTCGACGTTGCAGCCGTTCCACAGGCCGACGTTGGTGCCGCCGTGCGCCATGTAGAAGTTGAGGTGGCCGCCGAGGGAGAGCAGCTCGTCGACCTCGCGGGCCACGTCGGCGGCGTCGCGCACGTGGTGCGCCTCGCCCCAGTGGTCGAACAAGCCGTTCCAGAACTCCATGCAGACCAGCGGCTCGTCCGGCCGGTGCTCGGCGAGCGCCGCCATGTGCTCGCGGCTGCGCGAGCCGAAGGTCCCGGTCGCCAGCACTCCCGGCAGGCAGCCGGCCTCGAGGTCCTCCACGCGGGCGCCGTCGGTGGTGAAGAGCAGGACGTCGACGCCGCCCTCGACCAGGCGGTCCCTGAGGTGCTGGAGGTAGGCGGTGTCCTCGCGAGGCGGCGAGGACGACGAACGCGTGGGCGTAGGCCTGCTTGGCCGGCGCGACGACCTCGTCGCCGAGCACCGCGGCGGACCACCCGCCGTGCCCGCGGTCGCGCAGCGGACCGTCGAGGAGCGCCGCCACGCCGTGCCCGGCGAGCCCGCGCAGCGCCGCCGCGTCGGGCCCGCCGTCGGCGGGCTCCTCCCCCGCCAGCAGGCCGAGCGCGAAGACGTGCGCCATCCGGCAGGTGATCCACAGCTCGACGGGGCGGGAGGGCACCGCACGCCCCTCGTCGTCGAGGTGGCCGAAGCCCTCGGGCCGGCGCGACCCCGCGGCGAAGCGCAGCAGGAGGGCGCGCTGCCGCCGGCGGTGCTCCCAGCTCCCGGGGTATGGAGTGCTCACGCGGCCCAGCATGCCGCCTCCTCGCTCCGTGGTCACCGTCCGGGTCGCCCGGGCACGGTCCCGGAGGACGACCGGACGGGCCGTCGGCGGGCACGTCGAACTTCCTGCGTCGTCGACCGGCGCTGTCCCGCAGGCTTTAGCACGCGCCGCGGACACGAAGATCCTTAGTGGTGTTCGGTCGCACGGATCGGCATACCGTAGATTGTTCGCCATGACTGAGCATGCCGCCGCCTGGAGACCCGACACCCTGGCCGTCCGCGGCGGACTCATGCGCAGCCAGTTCGAGGAGACCGCCGAGGCCCTCTACCCCACCACCGGCTTCGTCTACTCCTCGGCGGCCGAGGCCGAGGCGGTCTTCGAGGAGGAGGTCGAGCGCTTCAGCTACGCCCGGCTGGGCAACCCGACCGTCGCGATGCTGGAGGAGCGGCTGCGGCTGCTGCACGGCGCCGAGGCCTGTCTGGCGACGTCCACGGGCATGGCCGCCGTCTTCACCGCGCTCGGGGCGCTCTGCGGCCGCGGCGACCGGATCGTGGCCTCCCAGGCCCTCTTCGGGTCCTGCTTCGTCGTCGTCGACGAGGTCCTGGGCCGCTGGGGCGTGGAGAGCACCTTCGTCGACGGCGGCGACCTGGCGGCCTGGGAGGAGGCCCTGTCCGAGCCGACCACCGCGGTCTTCTTCGAGACGCCGTCCAACCCGACCCAGGAGCTGGTCGACGTGGCCGCCGTGAGCGAGCTGGCCCACCGGGCCGGCGCGACGGTCGTCGTCGACAACGTCTTCGGCACGCCGGTCTTCTCCCGGCCGCTCGACCTCGGCGCGGACCTCGTCGTCTACTCCACGACCAAGCACATCGACGGGCAGGGCCGCGTCATGGGCGGCGCGGTCGTCGGGCGCGCCGACCTGGTCGACGGCCCGGTCCGCAAGCTCGCCGCCACCATCGGTCCGACGATGTCCCCGTTCAACGCCTGGGTCACCCTCAAGGGGCTGGAGACCCTCAACCTGCGGGTGGAGCGGATGGCCGCGAGCACGCTGACCGTGGCCCGGCACCTCGAGGCGGACCCGCGCGTCGCCCGCGTCTTCCACCCCTGGCTCCCGTCGCACCCCCAGCACGAGCTGGCCCGCCGCCAGATGACCGGCGGCGGGACGGTCGTCACCTTCACCCTCGACGCCGGCAAGGCGGAGACCTTCGCCTTCCTCGACGCGCTGCGCCTCGTCGACATCTCCAACAACCTCGGCGACAGCAAGTCGCTGGCCACCCACCCGGCCACGACCACGCACCACAGCCTGCCCGCCGACGCGCGGGCCGCGTGCGGGATCACCGACGGCACCGTGCGCCTCTCGGTGGGGCTCGAGGACGTCGACGACATCCTCGAGGACCTCCGGCACGGGCTGGACACGGCCCTCGGGCCGCGTCCCGTCGTGCACGCCGTCGACCACGCGGGCTAGCACCGCGGCCCGACGGTCGGCCCGCCCGGCACCCCGCGGGCCTCAGATCAGCTCGGCCAGCATCGCGCCCGCGCGCCGGGCACCGTCGGTCTCGACGGGCCGGGCGTGCCCCTCCCGGCGCAGCTCCTCGACCATGGCGGCCGCGAGCGCGTCGGGGTCGCAGGCCTCCTCGTAGCCGACGCAGCGCCCGGCGCGGTAGCGCTCCAGCCGGTGGCGGACGTGGACGTTCTGCTCGAAGTGGTGGCGCAGCGGGACGTAGAGGAAGGGCCGGTCGGCCGCCGCGAGCTCCATGCACGTGGTCAGGCCGCCCTGGACGACGGCGAGGTCGCACGCGGACAGCTGCCGGTAGAGCTCGGGAAGGTAACCGCGGTAGGTCACGCCGCGCCGCCGCGGCAGCCCGGCCGGGTCGATCCGGGGCCCGGTGACGACGAGGAAGCGCAGCCCCGGGACCGCGCGGCGGGCCGCGGGCACGGCGTCGAGCACCCGGTGCAGCAGCGACCCGCCCACCCCCGAGCCGCCGACGGTGACGACGCACAGCAGGTCGTCGTCGTCGACGCAGCCCAGCCGGCGGCGCACCTGCTCGCGCTCCTCCGGCGTCGGCGGCGCGAAGCCGGTGACGTAGCCGGCGAAGTCGAAGTTGGCCTCGGTCCACTCCCGGATGCGCGGCAGCCCCGGGCCGAAGGGGAGGTCGACGACGTCCTCGGGGTTGCCGACGAAGACCGAGCGGTCGCGCACCCGGCGGTAGCGGGCGCGCTGCTCGATCATCTCCGCGTTGCTGTCGGCCGTCAGCGCGGCCTCGTGCGCTCCACCGTCGGCCATCGGGACCCACCCGACGAAGTCGGTCATCCACGCGAAGGCAAACCGCTTCAGCTCGGGGTTCTCGTGGAGGAGGTGGTCGACCTCCCAGGCCTCGTCGCCGACGACGAGGTCGTAGCAGCCCTCCTCGACGACGTCGTGGAAGACCATGAAGTTGGCCACGAGGATCTCGTCCATCCGCCGGATCGCCTGGAAGGCGTGCAGGTCGTGCTCGGCCGACTCGGCCTCGACGTGGGCCGACTCGCTGGCCAGCCAGGCCGAGGCGGGGTGGACCCGCTCGTCCGCGTCCGCCAGCACCCGGGTCACCGGGTGCTGGGCGAGCCAGTCGACCTGCACGTCGGGGTGGTGCGCGCGCAGCTCCCGGGCCACGGCGAGGTCGCGACGGGCGTGCCCGAGCCCGATCGGCGAGGAGAGGTAGAGCACCCGGCGCGGCCTGCCCCGCGCGCGGGCCCAGGTGCGGCGGCGGGCCGTCCGCGCCGTCCCGTCCGCGGTCGCGCCCGGGACCGCCCCCTGCGCGGTCGCGGCCGCGACGAAGTCCCGCAGCAGCCGGTTGGTCATGACGGGGTCGCGCAGCTGGGGCGCGTGCCCGCCGCCCTCGACGACGACGAGCTCGCCCCCGGTCCACCCGGCGAGCAGCTCGCCGCTGGTCCACGGCCGCACCTCGTCCCGGTCGCCCTCGAGCACGAGCGTGGGGCAGGCGACCCGTGGCGCGTCCGGGGCCAGCGGGGCCGGGCCGTCGAGCATCCGTCCGCGGACGGTGTCCACCACCGCCGCGGGGTCGTCGCGGCGCGCCCACCGGACCGCGTCCTCGGTCGCCTTGGTGGAGTGCGGCTCGGTGAAGACCCGGCCGAAGAAGAACTGGACGAAGTCCTCCCAGCCGCCCCCGGTCCAGGTGAAGGGGTTGAACAGCTCCCACCCCTGCGGGTCCTGCGGCGGCCGCTGCTCGAAGGGGCGGTCCCGCCCGGGGTGCGTGGGGCCGGCCCCGTTGGCCGCGATCAGGACCAGCCCGTCCACCCGGTCCGGATGGACGACCGCCGCCCGGACCGCCCACGGCGCGCCCATCGAGAAGCCCACGAGCACGGCCCGGTCCACGCCGGCGGCGTCCATGACCGCCACGACGTCCTCGGCCTGCTCGCCGATCCGGTATGCCGTGGTGCCGGTCGGGCGCGGACCCTCCGCGCTCCCCCGCCCCTCGAGGGTGACGACCCGGAAGGAGCGGGAGAGGTAGGGCACCTGGAACTTCCAGACCCGCGACGGGACGATCGCCCAGGTGGGCAGCAGCACGACGGTGGGCCGGTGGTCGGCGCCGTGCACGGCATACGGGACCTCGACCCCGTCGCGCACGACGGTGCCGGTGACGTCCGGCGCCACCGGGGGCACCGGGTCGTGCTCGGTGACGTCGGGCGGGACCCGGAGCGGCGCCGGGACCGGCCTGCGGTCCATGGCTCCAGTGTGCTCCGGGTCCCGCACCGCGGCCACCCCCTCAGCGCCGGATCTCCATGACGCGGTTGAAGGGCGTCTCCGCCACCGTCGCGAAACGGGTGAAGCCCGCGGCGGTCGCGACGTCCCGGATCCGCGCCGGGCCGGCCTGCGTGCCGAGCGCCAGCCCGACGTCCTGGGAGAGCGACGTCGGCGTGCACAGCAGCGTCGAGAAGCCGTAGTAGGCGCGGCCGACCGGGTTGAGGTTGTCCTCGACGCGGTCGCCGGCCATCGGCTCCACGACCATCCAGGTGCCGTCCGGGGCCAGCGCGCGACGCACGTCCTGCGCCGCGCCCACCGGGTCGCCCATGTCGTGCAGGCAGTCGAACATCGCGACCAGGTCGTAGCCGCGGCCCGGCAGCGACTGGGCGCTGGCCACCTCGAACTCGACCCGGTCCGCGACGCCCGCCGCCGCCGCGCGGCGGCGCGCCGTCTCGACCGACGCCTCGTGGTAGTCGAAGCCGACGAAGCGGGAGGCCGGGAAGGCCTGGGCCATGAGGACCGTGGACGCCCCGTGGCCGCAGCCCACGTCGGCCACGCGCGCACCCGCGCGCAGCTTGTCGACGACGCCGTCCAGGGCGGGCAGCCACTCCTGGACGAGGTGGGCGTGGTAGCTCGGGCGGAAGAAGCGCTCGCAGCCCAGGTGGACGTCGGTGTGGTGCTCGTGCCAGCCGTAGCCGGTGCCCGACCGCGCCGCGTCGACGATGCGGCCCGTGTCGTGCGCGGTGCCGAGCGCGACCTGGAAGAGGCCGGGCAGGAAGGCGGGGCTGTCCTCGTCGGTCAGCGCGACGGCCTGCTCCGGCGGGAGGGTGTAGCGGCCGGACCCGGGGTCGTAGGTGACGTAGGCGCCGGCGGCCTGGGCGTTGAGCCACTCCCGGGCGTAGGGCTCGCCGGTGCCGGTGCGCTCCGCCAGCTGCGCGGGCGTGCTCGGGCCGTGCGCGGCCAGGTCGCGGTAGTAGCCGAGCGCGTCGCCCATGACGACGAGCGCCGCGTTGAGGGTGGCGCCGACCTCGTCGACGGCCCGGAAGACGAACGCCATGAGGGCGTCCGTGTCGACCTCCGCCGCGGGTGCCGCGGGGGTCGCGGTGCCGGCGGTGCTCGTGCTCCTGCTGATGGTCTCGCTCATCGGGTGCCTCCTGGGGAGTGGTGCGGACACGAGCGAACGTAGGCGTCCGGGGCCGGCCGCCGCGTCCGGTGACCCCCCTGGTCCCGCGCACGGACCCCCTGGTCGGCTCCGGTCCTACAGTGGTGGCATGGCGCTCCTCGGCAGGACGGCCGAGCAGGAGGCGCTCTCCCGCCTCCTCGCGTCCGCGCGCCTGGGCAGGGGCGGCGCGCTCGTCGTCGTCGGCGAGCCGGGGGTGGGCAAGACCGCGCTGCTGGAGGACGCGGTCGCGGCCCCGGTCGCCGCCGCGCCGCTGCGCACGCTCTCGGCGACCGGCACCGAGGCGGAGCAGGACCTCCCGTTCGCCGCCCTGCACGCCGCGCTGCGCCCGACGCTGCCCCTCCTCGGGTCGCTGCCGGGGCCGCAGGCGGACGCCCTCGGCGCCGCCCTGAGCCTGCGCCCGGGCCGCGGGCGGGACCGTTTCGCCATCGGGGCCGCCACCCTGAGCCTGCTGAGCAGGTATGCCGAGGACGGCCCCGTCGTCCTCGTGCTCGACGACCTGCACTGGGTGGACCCGCCGTCCGCGGAGGCCCTCGGCTTCGCGGCGCACCGTCTCGGCGACGACCCGGTCGCGGTCCTGGCCGCCGCCCGCGCCGACGGCGTCCCGGCGGCCTTCGGGGCAGCGCCGCGCGTCGAGCTGGGCGGGCTGGAGCCCGGCGCGGCCGCCCGGCTGCTCACGGACGCCTACCCGGGCCTGGGCGGCCCGGCGGTGGAGCGGCTCTGCCGGGCGACCGGCGGCAACCCGCTCGCCCTGCTCGAGCTCGGCCGGGACCCGGGCGCGGTGCAGGACGACGTGACCGGGCTCCCGCCGACGCTGCCCGCCCGGCTCCAGTCCGCCCTGGCCCGCCGCCTGGACCCGCTCGACGACGACGAGCGGGCGGTCGCGCTGGTGGCCGCGGTGGTCGGCGACGACCTCCGTCTGGCCCGGGCGGTGTGCAGCGCGCTCGGCCTCGACCCCGCGTCGCTCTCCCGCGTCGCGGCCGTGGGCCTGGTCCGTCTCGGCCACGACCGGCTCGTGCTGCGCCACCCGCTGCTGCGCTCGGCGGTCTACGGCTGGGCGACGCCCGAGCTGCGGCGCCGGGTGCACCTGGCCGCCGCCGCGGCGCTGACCGCGCCCGCCGACGCCGACCGGCGGGCGTGGCACCTGGCGGCCGGCACCGAGCGGCTCGACGAGGCCGTGGCCCTCGAGCTGGAGGGGGTCGCGGGCCGGGCCGGGGCGCGGAGCGCCTTCACCGTCGGCTCCACGGCCCTGGAGCGGGCCGCCAGGCTCAGCCCGGACGCGGCGGCGGCCCGCGGGAGGCTCGTCGCCGCCGCCCGCGCCGCGTGGGCGGGCGGGCAGCGGGAGCGCGCCCTCCGGCTGCTCGACGAGGCCGAGCCGACGGGCGCCCCGCCGACCGCGGACGCGGCCGAGCTGCGCGCCACGGTGGCCGTGCGGTCGGGCTCGCTGCGCGAGGGCGTGGAGCTGCTGGAGGACGCGGCCGCACTCGCCGCGCCGCACGAGGCGGCGGTGCTCCTCGCCGACGCCTGCCACGCCTGCATGTATCTCGCGGACGGCGCCGCCCTGCGGCGGGTGCGCGACCGGCTGGCGTCCCTCCTCGACGCCGTCGACGCGCCGCTGGCCCGCGCGGTCGGTCTCGCCGCCTGCGGCGCGGCCGGCGTGCTCCTGGGCGAGCAGACCGCGGACCTGCTCCGCGAGGCGCTGCCGCTCCTGGTGACGCACGACCCGCTGTCCCTGCCGGCCGCGGTCCCCTGGCTGGGGCTCGCGCCGCTCTTCCTGCGCGACGTCGAGGCCGGCGCGGACCTCCGCGAGCTGGTGCGCCGGGCCCGGACCCAGGTGGGCCTCGGGCTGCTGCCCAACCTGCTCTTCCACCTCGCGCGCGACGAGGCGACCGCGACCCGGTGGGACCGTGCCGCCGCCAACTACGAGGAGGCGGTCGCCCTCGCCCGCGAGACCGGGCAGGGCACCGAGCTCGCGGTGTCGCTGGCCGGGCTGGCCTGCCTCGACGCCCGCGCCGGCCGGGCCGAGGACTGCCGTGCGCACGCGGCCGACGCGCTGGGCCGCTGCCGGGAGCGCGCGCTGCGCTTCGGCGAGATCTGGTGCGAGCTGGCCCTCGGGGAGCTGGCGCTCTCGGAGGGGGACGCCGCCGCGGCCGCCCAGCGGCTGGAGGCGCTCGACCGGCGCCTCGACCGGCTGGGGGTCGCCGACCCCGACCTGCACCCGGGGCCGGACCTCGTCGACGCGCTGTGCCGCGTCGGCCGGGCCGCCGAGGCGGCCGGGGCCGCGGCCGGCTTCGCGCGGCTGGCGCACGCCACGGGTCGGCCGTGGGCCCGGGCCCGCGCCGACCGCGCCCTGGCGCTCGTGGCCGGGGACGAGGCGGACGCCGACGCCCTCTTCCGCTCCGCGCTGACGCACCACGACCGCACGCGGGACGTCTTCGAGACCGCCCGCACCCGCCTGGCCCGCGGGATGCGGCTGCGCCGTGCCGGGCGCCGCCGCGAGGCCCGCGAGGAGCTGCGCGCGGCGCTGACGGTCCTCGACGACCTCGGCGCCGCGCTGTGGGCCGCGACCGCCCGTGCCGAGCTCGGCGCCACCGGCGAGAGGGTGCCGCCGCGCGCGCCGCTGGGCCCCTCCTCCCTCACGCCCCAGGAGCTGCAGGTGTGCCTGCTCCTCGCCGAGGGGCGCACCACGCGCGAGGCGGCCGCCGGGCTCTTCCTCAGCCCCAAGACGGTCGAGTACCACCTGCGCAAGGCCTACACCAAGCTCGACATCCACTCGCGCGGCGAGCTGGCGGAGGTCATGGGCACCCTCGACGACCAGGTAGAATAGGGTCCAGCGCCCCGCACCGTCTCGCCTCGGGGCGCACGATCGTGCAGCAGGCCCCCGCGCCCGCTGAGCAGGTCGCGCCGCCCGCGGGCCGCGCGCCGGGCGGGACTCCATACCCGTCCACGAAGGACCCCTCTTGACCTCTGCGAGCTTCGCCGACCTCGGCGTGCCCACCCTGCTGACCGACACCCTGGCCGCGCGCGGCATCACCGTGCCGACGCCGATCCAGGCCGCCACCCTGCCCGACTCCCTCGCCGGCCGCGACGTGCTCGGCCGCGGGCGCACCGGGTCCGGCAAGACCTACGCCTTCCTCCTCCCCCTCGTCACCCGGCTGATGGCCGACCGGGGCGCCGCCCGCCGACGGGGCCGTGCACCGCGGGCCCTCGTCCTGGCGCCGACGCGCGAGCTGGCCCGCCAGATCGACGAGTCGCTCGCGCCGCTGGCCGAGGCCGCCGGCCTGTCCAGCGTCACCATCTTCGGCGGCGTCGGCCAGAACCCGCAGGTCCGCGCCCTCCAGGCCGGCGTCGACGTGGTCGTCGCCTGCCCCGGCCGGCTCGAGGACCTCATCGGCCAGGGCCTCGCCGACCTGGGCTCGGTCGAGGTCAGCGTGCTCGACGAGGCGGACCACATGTCCGACCTGGGCTTCCTGCCCGCCGTCAGGCGCCTCCTCGACCGCACGCCCACGGGTGGCCAGCGGATGCTCTTCTCCGCCACCCTCGACAAGGCGGTCGACGTCGTCGCCAGGCGCTACCTCGTGCGCCCGGTGACCCACCACGCCGACTCCGCGCAGTCCCCGGTCTCCGCGATGTCCCACCACGTGCTGCACATCGACGGCGCGCACCGGCTCCCGGTGCTGACCGACCTCGGCTCCGCGCCGGGCCGCACGGTGATGTTCACCCGCACCAAGCACGGCGCCAAGAAGCTGGCCAGGCAGCTCAACGCCGCCGGCGTCCCCGCCGTCGACCTGCACGGCAACCTCAGCCAGAACGCGCGCGTCCGCAACCTGGACGCCTTCCACAGCGGGCGCGCCTCGACGCTCGTCGCGACCGACATCGCCGCCCGCGGCATCCACGTCGACGACGTCGCGCTCGTCGTGCACGCCGACCCGCCGGTCGAGCACAAGGCCTACCTGCACCGCTCCGGGCGCACCGCCCGCGCCGGCGCCAGCGGCACCGTGGTCACGCTGATGACCGACGACCAGGTCAAGGACGTGCGCTCCCTCACCCGGGCGGCCGGCATCAAGCCGACCGTCACGCGGGCCACCCCCGCGCACCCGGTGCTCGCCGAGCTCGCCCCCGGCGAGCGCACGCTCGTGCCCGGCGGCCTGGCCGCCGAGGAGGGCGCGTCGGCGGCCGCGCCGCGTGGTGGTCGCCAGGGCGGCCCCCACGGCACCGGCCGCGGGCGCGGCCGCACCGGCGGCGGCGGGCGCAACGGCGGCGGTGGGCGCAACGGCTCCGGCGGCGGGCGCAACGGCTCCGGCGGGCGCAACGGCGGCGGCCGTGGCGGCGGGCCCAAGGGTGGCGGCCGTGGCCGCAACGGCGGCCAGGGGCGTCCCGCCCAGGACGGCCGCGGCTCCGGCGGCCGCTCGGGCGGGGGCGGCTCCCGCTCCCGCGCCCCTCAGGGCACCTCCTCCGGCGGGTCGATCGTCGCCTTCTCCACCTCGACGCGCTCCGGGCGCCGCTGACGCCCGCGGGCTCCGCCGGCCCCCGCGCGTGCGGGGCCCGTCCACGGGCCATGGACGGCGAGGGCATCCCGCGTGACCTGCGGCCATGACCAAGTCTTTACCTTCGCCATACCCGGCGTTGACCTGATCGAGCCTACGATCGCAGCATGAGCCCGACCGCCCTCCCGGGCGAAGATCACCCTCGCGGGTGTGTCGGGCGGCACGCAGCACGGGCAAGGTTGGACCAACACGAGTAGGAGGGCTTCACATGACAGCTCATCCAGTGCCGATCGCTGAGCTGTGGGACTGGCAGCACGAGGGCCTCTGCCGGGACACCAACCCGGAGATGTTCTTCCACCCCGAGGGCGAGCGCGGGCCGGCCCGCCGCTGGCGCGACCAGCGCGCGGTGGCCCTGTGCCAGCAGTGCCCCGTCCTCGAGCAGTGCCGCGAGCACGCCCTGCGCGTGCGCGAGCCCTACGGGGTCTGGGGCGGCATGACCGAGCAGGAGCGTGAGGAGATCCTCGCGGCGGCCGACCGCGCCAGCAGCGCCTGAGCTGCCGCGACGACCCACGGGCACGGCCCGGGACGAGACCTCTCGTCCCGGGCCGTCCTCGTCCCCCGGCGACCCGTCCTCGTCCCCCGGACGACGGTCAGGCGGCGGCGCGCTCCTCCCGCCCGGCCCCGAGGACGCCGGCGCGTCGGGCGACCAGGCGCGCGACGGCATACCCCAGCCAGAAGAGGACGAAGGTGGCGGCCACCGACGCCAGGAGATACCACGGCTGGTCGAGCCACGGCAGCAGCGGCTTCTCCCGCTGGTAGAAGTAGTTGCCGCCGGTCAGCGCGTTGGCGGCGACGGCGACGGCGACGTAGACGAGGAACCAGCCGGCGGCCCGGCGCAGCCCCGCCAGGGTCGGCAGCCAGCCGGTCGTCACGCACGCGAACACCGGCATGAGCAGCGTCACGACGTGGTTGACGAAGAAGGACCACCCCAGGATGTTGGTGACGGGCTGGATGTTCTGCGGGTAGGAGAAGCTCGCCCAGGCCCACAGCCCGAAGTAGAAGAGCACGTCCATCACCCGGCGGCTGCCGGTGAGCAGGTAGGCCAGGCCGAGCAGGGCCGAGACGCGGGAGATGTGCAGCGGCAGCGACTCCCCGTTGTCCCAGCCGGTGGCGGCGTAGAACCCGTAGAGCGTCAGCTGCTGCACGACCACGACCACGACGAGCACCCGCCGGATCGTCCCGGCGTGGGCGCGCACCCGGTCGCGCTGGGTGATCAGCAGCCCGGCGACGAGGAGCAGGCCGGCCACGTAGGCCACGTGGTCGGGCCCGCCGATCGTGATCCACTCCGGGTGCGGGTCGAGGAAGACGTCCACGACCGCAGGGTATGCGGTGCGCCGCACCTCGGCAGGCAGGCCGCCCGGCCCGCGCGTCGGCTCAGGGGACGACCAGGAGCTTGCCGGTCGTCCGGCCGCCCTCGAGGTCCTCGTGGGCGCGGCGCGCCTCGGCGAGGGGGTAGCGCCCGCCGACGCGGACCTGGAAGGACCCGTCCGCGACCGCGCCGAGTACCTCGCCGGCACGCCAGAGCAGCTCCTCGCGCTCGGTGCCGTAGTGGGCCAGGGACGGGCGGGTGAGGTAGAGCGACCCCGCCTGGTTGAGCGTCTGCGGGTCGACCGGCGGCACCGGGCCGCTGGCGGCGCCGAAGAGCACCATCGTGCCGCGCGGCCGCAGCGAGGCCAGGCCGGCGTCGAAGGTGTCCCGGCCGACCCCGTCGTAGACGACGTGCACGCCCTGCCCGTCGGTGAGCCGCCGGACCTCGTCCGCGAGGTCGACCTCGCGGTAGAGGACCGGGTCGGAGCAGCCGTGCGCCCGTGCCAGCTCGGCCTTGTCCTGGCTGCCGACGGTGCCGATGACGCGCACGCCCTTGTCGCGCAGCAGCTGGCAGAGCAGCAGGCCGACGCCGCCGGCGGCGGCGGTGATGAGGGCGGTCTGGCCCTCGCGCGCCTCGAAGGTGGAGTTGACCAGGTAGTGCGCGGTCATGCCCTGCAGCATGCTGGCCGCCGCGGTCTCGAGGTCCACCTCGTCCGGCACGGGGACGAGCCGCGCCGCCGGGACGAGCACCTCCTCGGCGTAGCCGGTCCCCGGGACCATCGCCCAGGCGACCCGGTCCCCCGCCTGCACGTCGTCGACGCCCTCGCCGACCTCGACGACCGTGCCCGCGCCCTCGTTGCCGCCCACGAACGGCAGCGGCAGCGGGTAGGCGCCGGAGCGCTGGTAGACGTCGATGAAGTTGACGCCGCCGGCGGCGAGGCGCACGAGCGCCTCCCCCGGTCCGGGCGACGGGGTGTCCCGCTCGACGAGGGTGAGGGCCTCCGGCCCGCCGGGCTGCTCGACGATCACTGCACGCATGGCGCCGACCCTAGCCCTCGGCGGCGCGGGCGAGCACGCGCACCCCGCCCTGGTGCACCGAGCGCACGCGCTGCCGCAGGCCGTCGAGGTCGTCGTGGGCACCGTCGAGGACGACGACGTCCGCCACCTTGCCGGGCTCGAGGGTGCCGAAGTCGCCGTCGACGCCGAGCAGCTCGGCGGCCGACCGGGTGGTGGCCTCCCACGCTGCCTGCGCGCCGAGGCCCAGCTCGGCCATGAGGCGGACCTCCTCGAGGTTGGTGCCGTGCACGCCGACGCCGGAGTCGGTGCCCATCGCGACGCGCACGCCGGCCTCGACCGCGCGGCGGAAGGAGTCGTCGTGGACCTCGGCGACCATCCGGGCCTTCGCCAGCACGCGGTCGGAGATCGGGGCACCCGATGCGGCCTGCGCCAGCACCGCGCGAGGCGCGGAGAGCGTCGGCACCAGCCAGGTGCCGTGCTCGAGCATGAGCCCGATCGCCTCGTCGTCGAGGTAGATGCCGTGCTCGATCGAGCGCACGCCGCCCCGCACCGCGGTCTTGATCCCCTCGGTCGCCTGGGCGTGGGCCATCACGTGCAGGCCCGCCGCCGCGGCCTCGGTCACCATGGCCCCCACCTCGTCGTCGCGGAAGTGCCCGTGCAGCGGGTTGCTCAGCGGCGAGAGCACGCCGCCGCTCGTCGCGACCTTGACGACGTCGGCGCCGGCGCGGACCAGCTCGCGGATCTTGCGGCGCACCTCCTCGGGCCCGTCCACCACCGCGGACGGCACGCCGGGGTGGGCGGTCATCAGCCCCAGCTCGGCGCCGCAGACGTGCCAGTCGTCGCCGTGCCCGCCGGTCTGGCTGAGCATGGTCAGCGCGATCTGCATCCGCGGCCCGGGGGTGAGGCCGCGCCGCACCGCCTCGGCGACGCCCAGGTCCGCTCCCCCGGCCTCCCGGACCCACGTCACGCCGGTCTCGAGGGTCGCGCGCATCCGGTGCACCGCCTGGAAGAACGGCAGCGAGAACGGCGTCTGCAGCACCCGCATCAGGTCGGGCTGCTCGAACATGAAGTGCACGTGGCAGTCGAACAAGCCCGGCAGCACGGTCGCCCCGGCGCAGTCGACCACCTCGTCGGCGTCCACGCCGAGCGCGGTGCCCACCTGCTCGACCCGGCCGTCCACCACATACACGTCCCCGACGGCGGGTGGGCTGCCGGTGCCGTCGAGGAGGGTGCCGCCGCGGAAGAGGGTGCTCGTCATGGACGAACCCTAGACGCGGACCGCAGCGGCGCCCACCCCGAGCCGACGGGGCACGCGCTGACAGGTGGCTGTCGGTGTCGAGGACTACAGTCCCCGGATGTGCACGCCCCCTCCACGCCGCCCGTGACCGCCCCTGCCACCAGCCCGTGGCCGGCCCTGTGGGCGCTGGTCATCGGCTTCTTCATGATCCTGGTCGACTCCACGATCGTGTCCGTGGCCACGCCTGCGCTCATGGACGCCTTCGGGGCCTCGATCAACGAGGTCATGTGGGTCACGTCGTCCTACCTGCTCGCGTATGCGGTGCCGCTCCTCATCACCGGCCGTCTCGGCGACCGCGTGGGGCCCAAGCGGGTCTACCTCGTGGGCCTGACGGTCTTCACGCTCGCCTCGCTCTGGTGCGGGCTCACCGGCGACCTGGACCTCGGCATCGGGGTGCTCATCACCGCACGGGCGGTGCAGGGGCTCGGCGCGTCGATGATGACCCCGCAGACCATGGCGGTCATCACCAGGACGTTCCCGGCCGAGCGGCGCGGCAGCGCGATGGCGCTGTGGGGCGCGACGGCGGGGGTGGCGACGCTCGTCGGGCCGCTGCTCGGCGGCGTGCTCATCGACGGGCTGGGCTGGGAGTGGATCTTCTTCGTCAACGTCCCGGTCGGCGTCGTCGGGCTCGTCCTGGCGGTGCGGCTCGTGCCGCAGCTGGAGACGCACGCGCACCGCTTCGACCTCGTCGGCGTGGTGCTCAGCGCGGTCGGGCTCTTCTGCGCGGTCTTCGGCATCCAGGAGGGGCAGAACTACGACTGGGGCACGATCACCGGCGTCGTGTCCGTGCCGCTGCTCATCGGCGCCGGCACCCTGCTCATGGTGGTCTTCGTGGTCTGGCAGGCGGTCAACCGCGGCGAGCCGCTGGTGCCCCTCGGCCTCTTCCGGGACCGCAACTTCTCCCTGGCCAACGTCGCGATCACCGCGATGGGCTTCACCGTGGTGGCGATGATCTTCCCGGTGATGATCTGGGCGCAAGGCGTGCGCGGGCTGTCGCCGACCATGGCGGCGCTGCTGCTCGCGCCCTCGTCGGTGATGTCGTTCGCCCTCGCGCCGCTGGCCGGCCGGCTCACCGACCGCGTGCACCCTCGGGTGCTCGTCGGGTCCGGCACCCTCCTCCTGGCCGTCGGCCTGGTGCTCATGAGCCGGGCGATGACGCCGGACACCCCGCTCTGGCACGTCCTCGTCGCACAGTTCGTCCTCGGCGTGGCCAACCCCTTCATCTGGGGCCCGCTGTCCACCGCCGCGACGCGCAACCTGCCGCCGGAGCGCGCCGGGGCCGGGGCCGGCGTCTACAACACGACGCGGCAGATGGGCTCGGTGCTCGGCAGCGCCGCGATCTCGGTGCTCATGGAGTCCCGGCTGGCTGCTCACCTCGGCGGCGCCGGCGGCGTCCAGACGGAGGGCATGGCCGAGGGCATGGGCGGCGGGCAGATGCCGCCCTTCGTCGCCGAGCCGTTCTCCCGGGCGCTGGCCGAGTCGATGTACCTCCCCGCCGCCGTCATCCTCGTCGGCCTCCTCGCCGGCCTCTTCTTCGAGCTGCCGCACCACATGGCCGGGTCCCGGGGCCGACGGCGGGGCGGGCGGCACGAGCGCGGCCGGCACGAGCGCGCCCGAGGCTGAGCCGCACGGCATACCCGTGGACCGTCCCGCGTTCCCGGGACGTGAGCGAGCGACCCGACCCCCGCCCCGTCGACGTGCTCGTCGCGGGCGCGGGCCAGGCCGGGCTGTCGGCCGCCTACCACCTGCAGCGGCGCGGCTTCGTCCCGGCGTGGGAGGGTCCCGGCGGCGCGGCCGGCACCTCCGTCGTCCGCGCCGGCGAGGACGGGCCGGGCGGGGCGTGGCGGCACCGGTGGCGCTCGCTGCGGATGGCGACGGTCAACGGCATCAGCGAGCTACCGGGCGTGCCCACGCCCGAGGAGGACCCGTGCGCGCCGAGCTCGGACTTCGTCACCCGCTACTTCGCCGACTACGAGCACGAGCTGGACCTCCCGGTCCTGCGGCCGGTGCGGGTGTCGCGGGTGGAGCGCGAGGACGACGACCCGCGCGGGCGGCTGCGCGTGCAGACCTCGGCCGGCGAGTGGTCGGCCCGGACGCTGGTCAACGCGACCGGGACGTGGTCCAAGCCGTTCTGGCCCGTCTACCCCGGCCAGGAGACCTTCCGTGGCCGCCAGCTGCACGTGGCGGACTACGTCTCGGCCGAGGAGCTCCGCGGGCAGCACGTCGTCGTGGTCGGCGGCGGCATCTCGGCGGTGCAGCTCCTCGACGAGATCTCGCTGGTCACCTCGACCAGCTGGTTCACCCGGCGCGAGCCGGTCTGGCGGGAGGCGCCCTTCGAAGCCGACGCCGGGCGCGCTGCGGTGGCGATGGTCGAGGACCGGGTCGCGCGAGGCCTGCCGCCGCAGAGCGTCGTCTCGGTCACCGGCCTGATCTGGACCCCGTCGCTGCGCGCGGCCGCGGCCAGGGGCGCGCTGGACCGACGACCCATGTTCACCGAGATCGTCCCCGAGGGCGTGCGCCTCGCGGACGGGGACGTGCTGCGGGCCGACGTGATCCTGTGGGCGACCGGCTTCCGCGCCGCGCTGGACCACCTGCGCCCGCTGCACCTGCGCGGGCCCGGCGGCGGGATCGCCATGGAGGGCACGAGGGTGGCCGACGAGCCCCGGGTCCACCTCGTCGGCTACGGCCCGTCCTCCTCCACGATCGGGGCCAACCGGGCCGGGCGGGCCGCGGTCAACGACCTCGTGCGGCTGCTCCGCGACGCCGAGGACCCCGCACTTCCCGCCCGCACCTGACCGGCGCCCGGCGAGGCGTGCCCTCCCGGCCGGGCGCTGCCACACTGTGGCCATGGAGCACGGTGCGGTGCAGGACCTCTACGTCGGCGTGGTCGGCCCTGGCGACGGTGCGACCCCCGAGCAGCAGGACCTCGCCGAGCGGGTCGGACGGCTCCTCGCCCTCGACGGCGCCGTGCTCGTCACCGGCGGCCTCGGCGGTGTCATGGCCGCCGCCGCGCGGGGCTGCACCGACGCCGGTGGTCGCAGCCTGGCCCTGCTCCCGGGCGAGGACCGCGCGGAGGCGCGCGGACCGCATACCCTCACCGTCCCGACGGGCCTGGGCGAGCTGCGCAACGGGCTGCTGGTGCGCGCGGCGGACGTGGTCGTGGCGGTCGGCCGGAGCTGGGGGACGCTGAGCGAGGTGGCCCTGGCGGTGCGCACGGGCGTGCCGACGGTGCTGGTCGGGTGGGACGACCTGGTCGGGCACCTGCCGGCCGACGACGGGGTCCGGCCGCCGCTGCGGGCGTCCTCCCCCGAGGACGCGGTCACGCTGGTGCACGAGGTGCTCGCGGCGCGCCGCCGGCTCTGAGGACGGGCCGGTCGGGGCGTCAGCTCGGGCGGCCCTCGGGGGCCCGGCCCTCCGGCTCGCGCTCCGACGGCGTGGCCGCACGGTCCTGCCGCGCCACCGGGTCCTGGCGGTGCCGGTCGACGAGCCGCCGGCCGACGGCGGCCGTCGCGACCGCGACCAGGGCGGTGCCGAAGATCCAGGCGAACGGGGACGGGTCGCTCGACCGGTCGGTGGAGGGGCTCATACGACCAGGACCCTCCCGCCCATGGCGAGCAGGTCCTGCGACCAGAACATGTCCATCGCGGCCACGGAGATGCGGGCGCAGCCGTGCGAGGCGGGCCACGGCGGGATGCTGCCCGAGCCGTGGATGGCGTAGTCGCCGTAGTAGAACATCGGCCGGTAGAGCTCGCCGAGCTCGCCCTCGCGCCAGCCGCTGGGGTCGGTGTACCAGACGGCGAAGTCGCCGGCCGGGGTGTGCGCGATGTAGTTGCCGCCCTGGTACTCGTAGGGCTCGCCGTTGCCCGTCGAGGTGTTGAGCGTGATCGCGGTGGCGCCGCCGCGCACGACGAGCAGGAGCTGGGCGCCGACGTGCACCTCGACGTGGTCGCCGCCGTCGGCGGGGGCGGGGCGGTAGCCGGTCGCCAGGGCGGCGAGCGTGGCCGGGCCCGCGACGCCGTCGACGACGAGTCCGTTGGCCTTCTGGGCGGCCCACACGGCCTGCTGGGTCAGGTGGCCGAAGCCGCCGTCCGGGGTGCCGCACCAGTAGCTGGCCGCGCCCAGCTGCTCCTGCAGAGCGCGCACGCCGTCCCCGGAGTCGCCGCGCTGGAAGGCCGAGGGCTCCGGCTCGGGCTCCGGCTCGGGCTCGGGCTCCGGCTCTGGCTCGGGCTCGGGGGCGCGCGGCGGAGCCGGCGGCGCCGCGGGGGCGAACCGGTCGTAGCTGTCCTGCAGCCCCCCGAGGACCGCGCCCGTCACCAGGCCGAACCCACCCTTGATCAGCTCGCGCCGGCGCAGGGCCAACCTGCCCAGCGACCTCCGGAAGACCTCCTCCGGACCTGTGCTCGACCGCACGACCGCACCCCTTAGTCTCGTCGACAGCGTCCTCCAGTAGACGCGACGGGACGGGCCAGAGGTTGGGCGACGCGCCCGGAAGATGCCGAATCGTGACCTTGGCGATGCCCCGGCACGGGGCCGGGAGGCCGTCGCGCCGGGGCCGGGCGCGGGGCCCGGTCACTCGTCCAGCGGCAGCTCCTCGACCTCGCGGGCGAGGGCCCGGGCGGCGGGGAAGAGCACGTTGTTCTCCTCGTGCAGCTGCTGGTGCAGCCGGGCCTGCATCGCCCTGAGCCGGGCGTTCATCTCCTCGTAGGTGACGCAGCCGCCCGTCGGCGTCTCGAAGCCGTGGGTGATGCGCTCGATCTCGCTGAACATCGCCCCGATGACGTCGTGCTCGCCGGCCAGCTCGTCGAGCAGCTCCGGCAGCGGCCCGTGGTCGGTGTCGACCGGGCGGCGCGTGGCCTCCAGCTGCGAGATCGCCGGGAAGACGATCCGCTCCTCACGGATCATGTGCGGGCCGAGGTCGGCGACGAGGGCCGAGAAGAGCTCGCGGACGCGGCGCAGGTGCGGGCGGTCCCAGCCGTGGACCCGCGCCACCGTGTCGACGAGGTCCTGCGTCTGCAGCAGCTCGCCCCACAGGGCGCGGTGGTGGGTGTCGACGATCTGCCGGGTGAGGCCGTCCAGGTCGCTCGCCCGCTGCGCCGCGGGGACCCGGGTGACGGTGGTGAGGTTGAGGGCGGCGCTGACCTTCTCCAGGGGCACGCCGGCGTTGGCGCTGGCCTGGGCGAGGGTGCTGTCGCCGTCGCAGCAGTAGCGCAGCCCGAACCTCTCGAGCACCTTGGCGCGCGAGGCGTCCGCGAGGACGAGGTCGGCCAGGGTGACGTCGCCGGGGGACGTGCGGCCGGCCGGGCCGGCAGGGGTGGTCGTGGTCATGGCACTCGCCTCCGTGTCGTCTGGGTATGCCGTGCCCGCCAACTTAGGCAAGCCTCACCCGTCGGTCCTTGACGTGCGTCAAGCCGGTGGACTGACCTGTGAGGACGCCCCTCAGCGACCGGCCGAGGCGAGGGTCACCACGACCGCGACCATGACGCGGTTGTCGACGGCGAGCTTGTCCTGGATCGAGGACAGCTGCGCCTTGACCGTGCTGGGGCTGACGAAGAGGCGCTCGCCGATCTCGGCGTTGGACAGCCCCCGCGCGACCAGCTCGGCCACCTCGGTCTCGCGGGGGCTCAGGGTGGCCACCGCGTCCGACGCCCGCACGCGCTCCGGCGAGGCGGTCGTCTCGTGCAGGTGCTGGAGCAGCTGGCGGGCGGTGCGCTTGGACACGGCGCCCTCGCCCGCGGCCACCGCCAGCACGTGCCGGACGAGGTCCTCGGGGGACTCGGTCTTGAGCAGGAAGCCGCTCGCCCCCGCGGCGGCGGCCCGCAGCGGCTCGTCGTCGGAGTCGAAGGTCGTCAGGACGATCACCTCCGGCGGGTCGGGCAGGGCCCGCACCCGGGCCGTCGCGGTCAGCCCGTCCATCCGCTGCATCCGGACGTCCATGAGGACCACGTCCGGGTGGTGGGCCTGCACGGCCCCGACCGCCTGGTCGCCGTCGGTCACGGAGGCGACGACCTCGATCCGACCGTCGCTCCCCCGTCCGAGGATCATCCGCAGGCCGGCGCACACCATCGGGTCGTCGTCGACGAGGACCACCCGCACGGGGCGGGGCCCGGCGCTCACTCGGACCTCCCCGTCCAGGGCAGGCGCACGTCGACGCTGAAGCGTCCGTCCTCCTCGGGCACCTCGAGGGTGCCGCCGAGGATCTCGACGCGCTCGGCCACGCCCTGCAGGCCGCTGCCGTGCTCGCCGACCGGAGGACCGTCGGGCGGCAGCGCGTTGGACGCCTGGATGTGCACGCCCTCCTCGGGCCCGCCGACGACCTTGAGGCGGAGCATCTCCGAGGGCGCGTGCTTGCGGGCGTTGGTGAGCAGCTCCTGGACGATGCGGTAGACGGAGTGCGCCAGCACCGGTGCCGCGTCGTCGGCCCCCTGGAGGAAGACCGTCGAGGCGACCGGCACGCCGGAGCTGGCCATGTCGTCGATCACGCTGGACAGCTGCGACAGCGAGCTGACCGCCACGGGCGACAGCGGCCCCTCGGTCGCCCCCTGGCTGGGCTCGCGCAGCACGGTGACGAGCGAGCGCAGGTCGTCCATGGCGCGCTGGGCGTTCTCCCGGACGTAGCGGGCGCTCTCGCGCAGCTCGGGGTCGCCGTCGGCGGCGACCTCCAGCCCCCCGGCGTGCAGGGTGAGCAGGGAGAGGCGGTGCCCGATGACGTCGTGCACCTCGCGCGCGATGAGGTCGCGCTCGGCCTGGCGGGACAGCTCGGCGGACAGCTGCCCGGTCGTCGCGCGTGCCTCCTCCACCTCGTGCCGGGTGTCGTCGAGCTGGTGGCGGGCGCGACGGTAGAAGGCCACGACCACCGGCAGCACGACGACGATGAGGTAGAGCACGCTGGCGCCGTAGACGTTGAACGGCGTGGGCTCGTGGTCGGCGGCGACCGGCGAGGTGATCATCCGCACCACGGACGACGCGCTCGTCGGCCCGAGGGAGTCGCGGACGAACCAGACGGTCGCACCCAGCACGTAGAGGAAGCTCAGCGTCTCGGCCTCCTGCCGCTCCTCGTGGCGCACCACCTGCGGCAGCACGAGGAGCATCACCGGGCCGACCGGGAAGAGCAGCTGCAGGAAGCCCAGGCCCCACGCGGTGTTGCTCAGGTCGCGCCGGCGCAGGAGCAGGAGGAACGGCGCCCCCAGGGCGACCAGGGTCGACAACCCCTGGACCGCGTCGGCGACGCCGCCGACCACGCCGGTCCAGCCCCATACCTTGTTGCGCTCCTCCGCCGCCGCGACACCGAGGACGGTGATGAGGACGCCGGCGACCACGAGCAGCACGGTGCGCACCACGTAGCCCGCGCGTGCGCCCGTCGTCGTGCCCGCTGCCGTCACCTCTGCCATGACCCGAACGGTAGGGCAGGGCACCGACAGGCCGCATCGGCCCTCCGGACGGCGAGGGACCCGCAGGGCTGACCGGTCGGCCATCGAGGGCCGACCGGTCGGCCGATGCCGGCCGGCCCCGCCGCGGGATGCACTGGCAGGGCATCAGATCCCGCGAGCAACGAAGGAGGCTCATCATGAGCGACCACCCCGAGACCACCCCGGCGCAGGAGCCGGTCACCACGAAGAAGAGCTGGTTCGCCCGCCACAAGATCGTCACCGGCATCCTCGCCGTGCTGGCCGTCTTCGTGGTCGGCGGCGCGCTGGGCGGCGGCGACGACGAGCCGAGCCCGGCGGCACAGACTTCGGCGGAGAGCGCACACGGCCCCGCCGAGGAAGGCGCGGGCTCGTCGGCCAGCTCGCAGGGATCGACAGCCGACGAGTCCGCTGCCGAGGTCGAGCAGGTCGCCGACGCCGAGCCGGCCGAGGAGGCTGCCGAGGACGCCGACGAGGACAAGGCGGCCGAGGAGAAGCCGGCCGAGGAGGCGGAGGCCGCGGCACCGGGCCTCGGCGACGCGGTCGAGGTCGGCGCGTTCCAGGTCGTCGTCACCGACGTCGAGCCCGGCGTGGAGTGGGTCGGCGACCCGACCTTCGGCGAGGGCCCGCAGGGCCAGTTCGTCAAGGTCTACGTGACCGTGGAGAACACCGGCTCGGAGGCGGACTACTTCATGGACAGCGACCAGAAGCTCGTCGACGACCAGGACCGCCAGCACTCCACCTCCTCCTCCGCCTGGCTGCTGGACGAGGAGAGCCTCTTCCTCGCCGAGATCAACCCGGGCAACAAGGTCGAGGGCGTGCTGCTCTACGACGTGCCCGTCGACGCCGTCCCGGTGGCGGTCGACCTGCAGGCCGGCTGGCTGAGCGACCCCGTCCGGGTCTCGCTCGACGGCTGAGCCGTCCCGCCGGGGTCCCGGCCGCCGCAGGGGGCGGTCGGGGCCCCGGCGCGTGCGCCCCGGATATCGGGGCGCGCGCGTCGGTGCCGGGGGCTAGGGTCGGCCCCGTGCCGAACTACCTGCGCTACCCGCACCTCCACGACGACCTGCTCACCTTCGTCGCCGCCGACGACGTCTGGACCGCCCCGGTCGGGGGTGGCCGCGCCTGGCGCCTGACCCACGACTCGGTGCCCGTCGCCCAGCCCCGCTTCTCCCCCGACGGCGCGCACGTGGCCTTCGTCTCCCACCGCGACGGCCACCCGGAGGCGTATGTCGTGCCCGTCGCCGGCGGCGGTCCCCGCCGCCTCACCTGGTGGGGCGCCAGCCGCACCCAGGTGCTGGGCTGGGACGGGCCCGACCGGGTCCTCGTCGCCTCGCACGGCGGCCAGGCCAACCTGCGCCACATGGTCGTGCGCTCGGTGGGCCTGGACGGGTCCGTGGAGACCCCGCCGTGGGGGCCGGCGTCCGGCGTCGCCGTGCGCGACGACGGCACCGTGGCCCTCGCCACGCCGACGAGCCGGCCGCCGGCGCACTGGAAGCGCTACCGGGGCGGCACCGCCGCCCGCCTGTGGCTGGGCCGCCCCGAGGACGGGGGCCTGACGTGGGAGCGGCTCCTGCGCGACGACGAGGCGTCCCTCGTGGACCCGATGTGGGTCGACGGGCGGCTCCTCCTCGTCTCCGACCGGGCCGCGGTCCTGCCGGGCACGCCCGAGGAGGCCGGCCGCCAGGCCGACCTGTGGGCCTTCCCCGAGGGGGTGCCCTCCGCGGACGCCGTCCCCGAGCAGCTGACCCGCCAGGCCCCGGGCACCGGATACGTCCGGGACGCGACCACCGACGGCCACCGGGTGGTCTGGCACAGCCGCGGACGCCTCTGGGTGCTCGACGCGCTCGACGCCGACCCGCGCGAGGTGGAGGTGACGCTCCCGGGCGCGGAGGCCACCCCATACTCCCTCCAGCCGACCGACCAGCTGGGGCCGGTGCGCCCCGACCACGGGGGCGACGCGAGCCTCGTCGGCTGGCACGGTGCGCTGTTCTGGCTGGCGCACCGTGAGGGTCCTGCGCACGCGCTGGTCGCCGACGACGCCGTGCGGGCGCGCGAGCCGCGCTTCCTGGGCCGGACCGGCAAGGCGGTCGTCGTCACCGACGCCGAGGGCGAGGACCGGCTCGAGGTGCACGACCTCGTCGGCACGGACGCGCCCGCGGTGCTCGCCGCCGGAGGGCTCGGCCGGGTGCTGCACCTGGCGGCCGACCCGGCGGGCGAGCGCGTGGCCACGATCTCCCACGACGGCGCCGTGCGCCTCGTCGACGTCGCCGGCGGCACGGTCCGCGACGTGGCGCGCTCGGTGCAGGGCGAGGCCGAGGGGCTCGGCTTCTCCCCCGACGGGCGCTACCTGGTCTGGTCGCAGCCGACGGCCGGCGAGTCCGAGCTGCACCGCCTCATGGTGCTCGACACCCGCGAGGAGGCCGCGGCGCCGGTCGCCCTGACGTCGGGGACGTTCCACGACCACGACCCCGCCTTCACCGACGACGGACGCTACGTCGTGTTCCTCTCGGAGCGCACCTTCGACCCGGACTACGACGTCCACGAGTTCGCGCTGTCGTTCGCCGGGTCGACGCGCCCCTGGCTCATCCCGCTCTCCGCCGAGCAGGCACCGCCGTTCGGGCCGACCGCCGAGGGCTGGCGGATCAGCGAGGACGACGAGGACGCCGACAGCGGCGACGGCGACGACGCGGAGGGTGGCGACCGCCCCGCCGCCAAGGACCCGAAGAAGGTGCCCGCCTCGCCCGACCTCGACGCCGAGGGCGCCGAGCAGCGGGTCGTGCCCTTCCCGGTGCCGTCCGGGCGCTACCGCGACCTGCGGGTCACCCGGGGCGGCGTGGTCTGGGTCGCCGAGTCCGGCGACACCGGCCAGCTCGGCAGCCGCCGCGCCGGTGTGCAGGGCGACCCGGGCGCCGACAGCGTCCAGCTGTGGTCGTTCGCCAAGCGCTGCGTCGAGACGATCGTCGAGAAGGCCGACGGCGTCGAGGTCTCCGGCGACGGCCGGCGGCTGGTCGTGCGGCACGGCGACACGGTCACGGTCACCCCGGCCGACCGCCGGCCCGAGGACGAGGACCCGGCGGTCGTGACCGTCGACCTCGACCGCCTCCGCCGGGAGGTCGAGCCGCGCGCGCTGTGGCGGCAGATGTTCGACGAGAACGGCCGCATCATGCGGGACCACTACTGGCGCCCGGACATGGACGGCGTGGACTGGGACGGCGTCCTGGCCCGCTGGCGGCCGGTCGTGGACGCGGTCGCCACCCACGACGACCTCGTCGACGTCCTCTGGGAGACCGTCGGCGAGCTCAACACCTCCCACGCCTACGTCATGCCGGCCGCGCCGCCGGGCTCCGAGGCGGCCGAGCGCCGGCTGGGGCTGCTCGGGGCCGACCTCGTCCGGACCGCCGAGGGCTGGCGCATCGAGCGCATCCTGCCCGGCGAGTCCAGCGAGCCGATGGCCCGCTCGCCGCTGGCCGCCGCCGGCGTCGGCGCCCGGCCCGGAGACCTCGTCGTCGCGGTCGACGGCAAGCCGGTGGACCCGGCGCACGGGCCCGGGCCGCGCCTGCTCGGCGCCGCGGACAAGCCCGTCGAGCTGACGCTGCGCCGGGAGGGCGCCGACCGCCGCGTGGTGGTCGTGCCGCTCGCCGACGAGGAGGTGCTGCGCTACCAGGACTGGGTGCGGTCGCGCCGCGACTACGTCCGCGAGCGCTCCGGCGGCCGCCTGGGCTACGTCCACGTGCCGGACATGGCCAGCTACGGCTGGGCGCAGCTGCACCGCGACCTGCGCCACGCCACCGAGCGGGAGGGGCTCGTCGTGGACGTGCGCTACAACCGCGGCGGGCACACCAGCCAGCTGGTGCTCGCGCGGCTGGCGGCGCACCCGGTCGGCTGGGCGCCGGCGCGGCACTACGCCGAGCCGGGCCGCTACCCGGCGTCGGCACCGCGCGGCCCGGTCGTGCTCGTCGCCAACGAGCACTCCGGCTCCGACGGCGACATCGTCAACGCGGCCGGCCAGGCGATGGGCCTGGGGCCGGTGGTCGGCGTGCGCACCTGGGGCGGCGTGGTCGGCATCGACGGACGCTTCGACCTCGTCGACGGCACCGAGGTGACCCAGCCGCGCTACGCCTTCTGGCTCGAGGGCAAGGGCTGGGGCGTGGAGAACCACGGCGTCGACCCCGACATCGAGGTGGAGCACTCCCCCGCGGACTTCTTCGGCCCGGACGACCCGCAGCTGGACCGCGCGATGGCCGAGGCCCTCCGTCTCCTCGACGAGCGACCGGCCGCGTCGCCGCCGCACCTGCCGGAGCCGCGCGTGCGCGGCTGACCCCCGGCGCCGGGGCGTGGCCCCGACCCCCGGCGCGCCGTCGCCGACGCGCGATCTCGCGCCGGGGGCCCTAGGGTGCCGCCATGGAGAAGCTCGCCGACGTGATCGCCGACGTCAACGGGATCTACTGGTACGCCGTCATCGCCCTCCTCGTCGTGGCGGGCCTCTACTTCACGGTGCGCACCGTCATCGTCCAGGTGCGGATGCTGCCGGAGATGTTCCGCACGATCGTCGAGAAGCCCGCCGGCACCCGCAGCGACGACAGCATCTCGGCTTTCCGCGCGTTCACCATCTCGGCGGCGTCCCGGGTCGGCACCGGCAACGTCGCCGGGGTGGCGGTCGCGATCGGCCTCGGCGGCCCGGGCGCGGTCTTCTGGATGTGGCTGCTGGCCGTCGTCGGCGGCGCCACCGCCTTCGTGGAGTCCACGCTCGCCCAGCTCTTCAAGGTCCGCGGCGGCGACAGCTACGTCGGCGGCCCGGCCTACTACATCCGCGACGGCCTCAGGCTGCCGTGGCTGGCGAGCACCTTCGCGGTGATCATCACGCTCACCTACGGGTTCGTCTTCAACTCGGTGCAGGCCAACTCGATCTCGGCCTCGGTGCAGACCACGGTCGGCGGCGACGACGCGCGGGCCGCCTGGACGGTCGGGGTCATCGTCGCGGTCCTCACCGGCGTCGTCATCTTCGGCGGCGTCCGCCGGCTCTCTGCCGTCACCGAGGTGGTCGTGCCCGTCATGGCGGTGGCCTACGTCGCCGTGGCGCTCGTCGTGGTCGCGCTCAACGTCCGGGAGGTCCCGGGGATGATCGCGCTCATCGTCGAGCACGCGCTCGGCCTGCGGGAGGTCGCCGGCGCCGCCTTCGGGGCCGCGCTCATGCACGGCATGCGACGGGGGCTGTTCTCCAACGAGGCAGGTATGGGGTCGGTCCCCAACGCGGCCGCCACCGCCTCGGTCTCGCACCCCGTGAAGCAGGGTCTGGTGCAGGCGCTGGGCGTCTACTTCGACACGCTCGTCGTGTGCTCGGCCACCGCCTTCATCATCCTGCTCAGCGACCCGACCTTCGGCCTGGACGACCCCGAGGGGATCGGCCTCACGCAGGTGGCCCTCGAGGGTCAGGTGGGCGCCTGGGCGGGGCCGTTCCTGTCCGTCGTGATCTTCTTCCTGGCGTGGTCCTCGGTGCTCGGCAACACCTACTACGGCGAGGCCAACATCCGCTACCTCACCGGCTCGACCCGGGTGCTGACCGCCTTCCGGGTCCTCGTCATGCTCTGCGTGCTCGGCGGCGCGCTCGGGTCGGTCGCGCTGGTGTGGAACCTGGCCGACCTGTTCATGGGCGTCATGGCGACGATCAACCTGGTGACGATCATCCCGCTCGGCGGCCTGGCGATCGCCCTGCTGCGCGACTACGGCGAGCAGAAGGCGGCCGGTCGCGAGCCGGTCTTCCACCGCAGCACGCTGCCGCAGGCCGAGGGCGTGTCGGTGTGGACCGACGAGGACGTGCGGGGCTGGCAGCACGCCGACGCCTGAGCCCAGGACCCGGCGGGGCCGGGCCGGCGACGGCCGAGGGCTAGGGTGGCGCACGTGGACACCGACACGAGCAGCTCGACCCGGATCGCGGTGCTGATCGACGCCGACAACGTCTCCGCCCGGCACGCCGGGGCCGTGCTCGAGGAGCTGGCGACCTACGGGGTGCCGACGGTCAAGCGGGCCTACGGCGACTGGACCACCACGCAGCTGACCAGCTGGAAGCCCGAGCTGCTGCGCCACGCGATCCAGCCGATCCAGCAGTTCGCCAACACGGTCGGCAAGAACTCCACCGACTCGGCGCTCATCATCGACGCGATGGACCTGCTGTGGCAGGGCAACGTCGAGGCCTTCGCCCTGGTGTCGTCGGACTCGGACTTCACCCGGCTGGCCACCCGGCTGCGCGAGTCCGGCAAGAGGGTCTTCGGCCTGGGCCGGCGCAAGACGCCCGACTCGCTGCGCCGGGCCGTCGACCAGTTCATCTTCCTCGAGGTCCTGCAGGAGCAGGACCGCGCCGAGGACCAGCAGGTCGCCGCGAGCCCCGGGGGCGCTGACGAGGCGGAGACCGAGACGGCCGGCACCCGGATCAACCTGCAGAGCGCCCTCACCCGCGCGATCAACGCCACCTCCGGCGACGACGGCTGGAGCACGCTGAGCCAGGTGGGGCAGCACCTCAGCCGCACCCACGCCGACTTCGACCCCCGCGACTTCGGGCACGCCAAGCTCAGCTCGCTCGTCGACGAGCAGCCCTACCTCGACACCCGCACCGAGGGCTCGCGCCGCCAGGTCCGGCTCCGGCAGAAGCGCGCCACCAAGGCACCCGCCCGCACCGCGAAGAAGACCACGACCGCCAGGAGCTCCGGCTCCAGGGGCACCGGGCGGTGACGGCCGCGGCCCTCGAGCCGGTGCTCCTCACCGTGGGGCACGGCACGCTCGACGACGAGCAGCTCGGCGACCTGCTCGTCGGCGCCGGCGTGGAGCGGCTGGTCGACGTGCGGCGCTTCCCGGGCAGCCGCAGCAACCCGGCCGCGCAGCGACCGGCGCTGGAGCGGCTCGCGCGGGCGCGCGGCCTCGACTACCGCTGGGAGGAGCGGCTGGGCGGCCGGCGGCGGCTCACCGCCGAGGAGCGAGAGACCAACCCCGACACCTTCTGGCGCATCCCGCAGTTCCGCGCCTACGCCGGCTGGACCCGCGGCCCGGAGTTCCGCGCCGGCCTGGCGCGGCTGCTCGAGGAGGTCCCCACGGCACGGACGGCGGTGATGTGCTCGGAGACGGTCTGGTGGCGCTGCCACCGCCGGCTCGTGGCCGACGTCGTGCAGGTCGAGCACGACGTCCCCGTGCTGCACCTCATGCACGACGGGCGGCGCCGCCCGCACCCGGTCAGCCGGGGCGCCCGCCCCGGCGCCGACGGGCGCCTGGTGTGGGACGGCGACCCCGGCAGCTCCTGACGACGGTCCGCGCCACCGGGCGCCCGCCGGTCACGGCCACCACCTCACCTGGCCAGCGTCTCGAGCGCGAGCGTCGAGTGCGCGTAGGCGCCCCCGGCCCGCATCTCCGCCGCCACCCACACGGCCTCCATGATCTGCTCGTCGGAGGCGCCCTCGCGGCGGGCGAGACGCGTGTGACCGGTGATGCAGTAGGGGCACTGGGTGGTGTGCGCGACGGCGACCGCGATGAGCTGCTTGGTCTGCTCCGGCAGCGCGCCGTCGGCGAAGACCGCCTTGCTGAACGCCTCGAACGCGTCGTGCACGTCGGGCGCCAGCTCCTTGCGGCGCCGGGCGATCTCGGGGCTCGTGGGGTGGTAGAGGGACTCGGACATCGTGCTCCTTCGGCTCGGTCGGGACGGGTCGGTGCGCCGTGCCGTCGGCGCCCCGGCGAGGTGGCCCACGGTCGCGGGCGACCCTGACCCGAAACTAGACCCCGGTCCCGGATAAGTACAGGGCGGCTCCGCTAAATCCACGGCCTGCGCGCGTGCCACGGCCGCGACGCCGCCCCGCGCGAGAATGACCGCATGCCCGCCGTCCTCGACCACCTCGTCCTCGCCGTCCCCGACCTCGACGCCGCGGTCCACGACCTGGCCGCCCGGACCGGCGTCGTGCCGGTGGACGGCGGGGCCCACCCGGGCCGCGGCACCCGCAACGCGCTCGTCGGCCTCGTGCACCGGGGCCGGGCACGGTGCTACCTGGAGCTGCTGGGGCCCGACCCCGCGCAGCCGGCCGTCCCGCCGGAGGACACGATGCTCGGCCTCGGCCGGCTCGGTCCGCGCTTCGGGCCGCGGCTGCACGCCTGGGCCGTCCGCCCGGACGACCTCGACGCGACGCTGCGCGCGGCGTCCGCCGCCGGGCTCGACGCCGGCGAGGCGGTCGCCGCCTCCCGCACGACACCGTCCGGCCAGCGGCTGTCCTGGCGGCTGGCCGTGCCGCAGCCGCTCGGACTCGACGGGGTCCAGCCCTTCCTCATCGACTGGGGCGGGGGACCCCACCCCGCCGACGCCGACCTGCCGGTCCTCGAGCTGCGCGGGCTGGAGGTGCGGCACCCGGACCCCGCGGCGGCGGCCCGTGCCCTCGCGGTGCTCGGCGCCGAGGTGCCCGTGGCCCGGGCCGGGCGCCCAGGGCTGCGGGCGCTGATGGGCACGCCCTTGGGCCCGGTCGAGCTCGTCTGACGCCCCTCGCGACGACCCGCCACGGCCCGCGGGCTCACTCCCGCAGCAGGTCGCGGATGTCCTCGGCGGTGATCCTGCCGGAGCCGAGCTGGCCGGAGTCGACGACGGTGGCGAAGAGCTTGCGCTTGCGCTCCTGGAGCGCGACGACCTTCTCCTCGATGGTCCCGGTGGAGACCATCCGGTAGACGTTGACCGGCCGCGTCTGCCCGATCCGGTGGGTGCGGTCGACGGCCTGCGCCTCGGCGGCAGGGTTCCACCACGGGTCGAGCACGAAGACGTAGTCCGCCTCGGTGAGGGTCAGCCCGAAGCCGCCCGCCTTGAGGCTGATGAGGAACACCGGGTCGTCGCCCTCGCGGAAGGCCCGCACCCGCGCCGCCCGGTCACGGGTGCTGCCGTCGAGGTAGCAGTAGCTGAGGCTGGCCTGGTCCAGCGCCGCACGCACCAGGGACAGGTAGCCGGTGAAGCTGGAGAACACGAGCGCCCGGTGCCCCTCGGCGGCGAGCTCCACCAGCTGCTGCACCAGGGAGGTGGCCTTGGCGGAGGTGGCCAGCCCCGCGTGCTCGGTCGACACCAGCGCCGGGTCCAGCGCCAGCTGACGCAGCATGGTCAGCGCGCGGAAGATGGCCATCCGGTTCTTGTCCATGTCCTGGAGCAGGCCGAGCACCCGCTGCCGCTCGCGGTTGAGGTGCCGGTCGTAGACGCGCCGGTGCGCCGGGTGCAGGTCGACGTGCATGGTCTGCTCGGTCTTGGCCGGCAGCTCCGCGGCCACCTCGCCCTTGGTCCGGCGCAGCATGAAGGGCCGGATGCGGCGCCGGAGCCGCTCGAGCGGCTCCCGGGCGCCGGCCTCGACCGGGCGGCGGTAGCGCTCGTTGAAGATCTCCGGGCGCGGGAAGAGGCCGGGGGCGGCCAGCGAGAGCATGGACCACAGGTCCATGAGGTTGTTCTCCAGGGGCGTGCCCGTGATCGCGAAGGTCCGGGGCGCACCCACCCGCCGGACCGCCTGGTAGGTGGCGGAGCGGTGGTTCTTGACGAACTGCGCCTCGTCGAGGACCGTCGCGCTCCACGGCAGGGCGCGGTAGGCCTCCGCCTCCAGCCGCAGCAGGGTGTAGGACGTCACGACGAGGTCGGCGGCCCCCACCGCCTCGGCCAGGTCGTGGCCCCTGCGCCGCTCGGTGGCGGTGACGGTCGCGACCCGCAGCCCCGGGACGAAGCGCGCGGCCTCCTCGGCCCAGGTCCCCACCACGCTGGTCGGCGCGACGACGAGCACCGGCCCGTCCGCGAGGTCGCCGCGGGACTCGGCGCGCGCGACGGTGGCGAGCACCTGCACCGTCTTGCCCAGGCCCATGTCGTCGGCCAGGATGCCGCCGAGGCGCCCGTCCCACAGCGTGCTCAGCCAGCGGTAGCCGGCCAGCTGGTAGGGCCGCAGGGTCGCCTCGAGCCCGGCCGGCTCGACGATCGTGCCCCGGTCGGCGTCGCCCAGCGCGAGCACCGCGTCGACCGCCTCCTGCCAGCGGGCGCTCTGGCCCCCGACGACGCCCAGGCGCACCAGGTCCTCCCAGAGACCGGCCTGGTAGGGGGTGAGCCGCAGCGTCCCGTCACCGGCGCCGTCGTCGAGCTCGCGCGCCTCCTCGATGAGCCGGCGCAGCTCGTCCAGCGCCGGGGAGTCGAGGGGGAACCAGGTGCCGGACTCGAGCAGCATCACCTCGTCGCCGCGCACCAGCGCGGCGAAGAGCTCCTCGAAGGGCACCGGCTCGCCACCGACCGTCACGCTGACGTGCAGGTCGAACCAGTCCTGGGTCTCCCCCTCCGTCGTCTCGAGCGTCACGACCGGAGCCTCGTCGGCCTCCTCGTAGGTGACGAGGTCGCCGTGCACCTCGACCTCCACGTCCTCCAGCTCGCGCAGCCGTGGCAGGACCTCGGCGACGAACCGTGCCGTCGCCCGGCCGGAGACCGTCGACCGGGGGTGCGGGCCGGGGCGGGTCCGTCCGCGGTCGAGGAGGAGGGGCGTGCCGCGGAGCAGCTCCGCCACCGCCGCCACCGCCGCGTCCTCGGCCTCGTGGTCGCGGGGCGGGTCCTGCGGCCCGCGCTGCAGCGGCACGGTCGTCCCGACGGTGCCGCCGTCGACCGAGGGCATCTCGTAGCGGAAGGACCACTCCAGGTGCAGCACGTGCCCGGGCTCGGGCGTGAGGGCGAGGTGCAGCCGCGGACGCACCCGGCCCGCGGCCGGCACGCTGCCGTCGCGCGAGCCGAGGTGCAGCTGTCGGGACAGGCCGGGGTAGTAGAGGGTGAGGAAGCGCTCGACGTCCTCCGGGGGGACGCGCAGCGGCTCGGTCCGCTCCACCAGGGGCGCCACCGCCTCGGTCACCACCGTGGCGAGCGGCTGGAGGACCAGCGTGCCGTCCTCCCCCAGCAGTGCCAGCCCGTGCGCCGGGCGTCCCAGCAGGTGGAGCCGCGGACCGCCTCCCGCTCCGGGCGGGGGCACCTGGGGGCCGTCGCCGTCCACGCCCGGCCCGGACGAGGTCACGACCGGCGTCAGCGTCAGGCCGCCGTCCTCGTCGCGGGCCAGGTCGACGACCACCTCGGCCTCACCGTCCGCGAGGACGACGGCGCCGGCGCCGTCACCCGCGACCAGCTCGATCCCCGTCCGGTCGCCGCGGCGCAGCAGCTGCCACACCAGCGGCCCGAGGTCGCCCACCGGCAGCTCCGTGGCGTTGTAGAGGTGGTAGGACGCCGGTCCCTGCGCGAGGCCGTAGAGCTGCGCGAGCACGGCACGCTGCGCGGGCTCGACGTCCTGGGCGGACCAGGGCGAGGCGAGGTCGCGCCAGCTGACCCCGCTGCGGATCCAGCGGGAGCGCGCCCCCTCGCGCAGCGGCCGCAGGAGCACGACGAGGCTGTCCTCGCGGCCGCCCCCGGCCCGCACCGACACCTCCAGCGCCAGCCGGCGCCGCCCGCCGGCGGCGTGCTCGCCGGAGGTCCGCGCGAGGGGTGCCAGCGCCGTCTCCCAGCCGGCGGACGCGACGGCGCCCCGCCGCTCGAGACGGTCCTGCGTCGCCAGGACGGTCGCGACGGCGTGCTTGCAGTCCATCCCGACCGGGCAGCTGCACTGCCCGGACCAGTCCGTGCCGCCGAGGTGGCGCACGATCGTCTGGTAGAGGTGCTGGCGCGCGCCCGAGACCGTGGCGAGCAGCTGCTGACCACCGAGCGCCGCCACCAGCGTGCGGACCCGGTCCTGGCTGACGTAGGTCTCCGCCCTGGCGACCGTGACCGCGCCCACGTCGGCGACGAGGTGCTCCCTCCGCACGTCGAGCACCCACGCGGCGGCGCTCAGGTCGTTCGGCATGCCCGTCACAGTAGACGGCCGCGCCGACACCCCTCGTCGGTCGTCCACAGGCGGTCGCCCCCGGTCGGGACGTCCCCCCGGCACCGCCGGCGCGCGCCGCGCGCGTTCATCTCTTCTTTACCTGCCCTTTACACATCGTCCACCTTTCGACATAGTGGGTCGATGGACGATGGGGTCACGTCCCGGCCCTTCATGGCCGTGGTCGAGCTTGTGCAGGAGGTGGCGGCCGCCCAGGGGAGCGCCAGCGCGCGCCTGGGGGCGGTGGTCGAGGTGCTCGCGCGCGCCGTCGGCGCGGAGGTGGGCATCCTCGCCAGCGGGGGGCTGGAGGAGGTGGACCTGCGCTCCGTCGTCGGTCCCGCGCCGCCCCCCGAGACGGGGCGCGGTCCCTCGGTGCACGTCACGACCGAGGGCCAGCCGCTCATCGACCGGGTGCGCGCCGGGGGTGCCGACGTCACCACGGCCGAGCGGGTCGTCGGGGCCAGCGGCTGGGCCGCCTCGACCTGGCACGCGCGTCTCGTCCGGCGCTGGGGGGTCGAGCACCTCGCCTCGGTGCCGCTGCGGACCGGCAGCGCGCCGATGCTCGTCCTCCTCGGGCGCGCCGGCCAGGACTTCGCCGACGGCGACCTGCGCCTCCTCGCCGAGCTGCAGCCGGTCATCCGTGCCCTCACGGCGATCCTCGACCTCACCGCGCTCCCCGCGCCGACGACGCACATCGTGCGGCTGACCGAGCGCGAGGGCACCGTCCTGGGCCTGCTGGCGCAGGGCCTGACGGCGGCGCGGATCGCCCGGGTCGCGGGCTGCTCGCCACGGACCGTCCACCACCACCTGTCGAGCATCTACACCAAGCTGGACGTCGGCGACCGGCTCTCCGCGGTCAACAGGGCCCGCGAGCTGGGTCTGGTCGAGCGGGAGGCCGTCCTGGCTCGGTGAGCGCCCACCGCATACCGACCGGGCGCACGGACCGCCGCCTGCTCCGGCGACGGAGGCACCCGCCCGGGCGAGGGTGAGTTGTCAGACGTTGCGGCGGTACTGCCCGCCCACCTCGAAGAACGCCTCGGTCACCTGCTGCAGCGAGCAGACGCGTGCGGCGTCCATGAGGACCGCGAAGACGTTGTCGCCGTCCATCGCGGCCCTCTTCAGCCGCTCCAGCGCCTCGGCGGCCTCGTCGCGGTGCCGCTCCTGGAAGTCGGCGACGCGCTGCAGCTGCGACTGCTTCTCGCCCTCGGTCGCGCGGGCGAGCTCGACCGTCTTGTCCTCCTCGTCCTCCGACGGGGGCCGGCGGAAGGTGTTGA